>CBFGWW010000049.1:0-15326 GCA_965652625.1 uncultured Agromyces sp. | reverse complement strand
CAGCATGCACGGGGCTTCGTGTCCTCCCTCCGCGCATGCTCCGACCGCGTGCGTTGGACGCCGGCGGCTAGCCCCGCGCGGCGAGGTACTGCTCGTGCACGCCGGCCGGGATGCGGCCGCGAGCGGGCACGTCGACGCCGTTGTCGGCGGCCCACGCGCGGATCTCCTTCGGCGTCGCGCCGCCCGAGCCGGAGGACGAGGAGCGCCCGCCGCGGCGGGATGCGCTCGTGCGGCGGCCCGCCTTGACGTACGGCTCGAACGCCGCGCGCAGGGCGGCGGCGTTGTCGGCCGACAGGTCGATCTCGTACGCGGCGCCGTCGACCGCGAACGCGATCGTCTCCGCGGCGTCGGTGCCGTCGAGGTCGTCCACGAGGGTCACGATCGTCTTCTTCGACACGACGGACGTCCTTTCGTCGGGAACGGCGCAGGGGCGCCGGTGCTGGTCCCGAGCCTAGTCCCGCGTCCCCGCTGCGTCCCGCTCATACACGGCGACGCCGGACGACTCGATCGGATGCAGCGCCGTGAGGACGAAGCCGTGTTCGCGCAGCACGGCGACGTCGGGGTCCGCGCCGCGACGGCTCCGCAGCACGACGAGGACGCGATCGACGCCCTCGAGGCGATGGTCGACCACCGAGAGGGGCGCCGTGACGTCCCACAGCCCGTCGGTCTCGTCATGGGAGCGGATGAGGGTCAAGTCCACGAGACCGTGGAAGCCCTCGGGATACGTGTACATCGCGAGGCGCGGTCGCCGGGACGGCCGAACGCTCTCGTCGAACAGGACCCCGTCGCCCGCCTCGGAGTGCTGTGCGACGACGTCCGCGACCACCTGCCAGTCGGTGCCGACGTTCTTCGCGTAGGGGAGCCGCTGGTCGACGATCGCCGGAAGGGCGAGCACTCCGATCAGGACGACGACGATGCCGTGCGACCGCCTCCAGGGCAGGGCGGAGACGCCCACGGCGATCGCGATCGCCGCCGCGGGCGCCGTGAGCACGAGGTAGCGCGCGGTGTACACGGGCGTCGCGACGGCGGTGACGAGCAGCAGCGCGGCGGCGGGGATCACCGCCCAGGCTGCGCTCAGCACGAGCAGGCGCGCGCGTCCGCGCCACGACGGGTCGAGCCGGTGGACGACGACGACGGCGACGCCGATCGCGATGAGCGCCCACCCCGCGAACGCCACCGCGGCCAGCATGAACCACGGCGTCAGCAGGACGGTCTCGAGCGTCACGGCGGGCTGGCGCCCACGGAAGGCGATCTGCCCGCGCTGGAGTACCGCGACGACCGCGATCGGGGCCGCCAGCACGGCGGAACCGGCCCACGCGAGCACGAACGGACGGAGCCGCGGTGTCGGGAGGTTCCGCCGCCGACGGTCGCGTCGTTCGACGACGACGACGACCACGTGCACGGGCACGAGCAGGATGACGTAGAGGAAGAGGTAGGCGCCGGCGGCCAGCCCCCCGGCGTACACCCACCACCAGACGCGGCCCGCGCGCCCGTCGACGAGTCGCAGCACGAGCAGCGTCAGCCACACCGCGAGGGCGACCGCGAACGGGGTCGACCGAGCCTCGATCGCGATCTGGGTGACCCGCGGCAGGACGGTGAAGACCGCGGCGGCCACGAGGGCGACGCCGCGTCCCGCGTGGGTGCGCACCAGCAGGTAGAGGCCTGCGGCACCCGCCCCGATGGCGAGACCGGACGGCAGCCGGACGGCCGCCGGCGACGCGCCGACCAGGTCGATCCAGAAGTGGAGGAGGACGTAGTACAACCCGTGCACCGCGTCGACCGTGCCGAGCAGCGCGAACAGCGATTCCCAGTCCCGCCGCGCCGACATGATGCTCGCGGCCTCGTCCCCCCAGAGCGACGGCACCCACGAACCCGCGAGCACGACCACGGCGGAGGCGCCGCCGATGACGAGCGCGACCGAGGCGTCGCTCCACGTGGCCGTGGTGCGTGCATGCGTCGACGCTGCCGGACTCGTCGTCGCGCGTCACTCCAACCGGTCGGGGACACGGGCACGGGTGCCGGCGACCGCGGAACCCAGCACGCCGTCGGGCAGCGTCGCCTCGCCGACCGCGGTGATGGCCGTGAGCGTCGGATGCCCCGCCAGCAGGAGTGCGGCATCGGTGCGCGGGTCCTGCTCGCCCTCGAGGTCGGCCACCGTGAGGCGCACCTCGCCCTCGCCGGCCTCCGTCGCGGTGGTCTGCACGATACCGAACGGGGCGAGGGTCGCCGCTCGCGGCGGCCGGTCGCCCGCGGCGCTGTCGTTCGGCACGTTGAGGTTGAGCACCGTGCCGGGCGGGGCATCCAGCAGCCCGCGCAGGATGCCGCGCGTGAGCCGGGCGGCGATCGCCCACTCGTGCGTGTCGGGGTGCATGCCCACGTCGAGCGACACGGCCAGTCCGCGGGCGCCGTTCGCCCCACCCGTGAGGGCCGCGCCCACGGTGCCCGAGTGCAGGATCGCGTGTCCGATGTTGGCGCCTCGGTTCACGCCCGAGAGCACGGCATCGGGCGCCGTGCCGAACGCCCCGTGAGCCGCGATGAGCGCGATGAGGGCCGGCGCCGCCCGCACGGCGAAGCACGGCATCTCGAGCCCTTCCACCTCGCGGCGCTCCACGTGGATGCGTCCATCGGGGTCGGCGCCCGTGATCGAGGCGCTCGAGCCGCTCGCCTCGGAGGCGGGTGCCGCGACGACCACGTCCAGGCCCTCCGCGAAGGCCGCAGCGGCGAGCGCGTGCAGCCCCGGCGAGTCGATGCCGTCGTCGTTGGTGATGAGCACGGTCGTCATCGTTCGTCCACCTCCGTTCGTGCGGCGAGCTGCCCCGGGCTCACGCGACCGGCGTCGCCCGTCGCGATGGGCTGCACCGCCACGCGCTCGCGCATGCGGCGGATCGCCTCGGGGTCGCCCGTCCCCAGGCCGTGCCGCGTGACGTTGAGGGCTCCGGCGGCCGCGCCGAGCTCGACGGCGTCGCGCAGCGCCTCGCCCTCCACGAGTGCGGCGACGCACGCCGCGATGAAGGAGTCGCCGGCACCGGTCGAATCGACCTCCTCCATCTCGGGCACGTGCACCGAGAGCGCCTCGTCGCCCTCGACGAGGATCGTCGGGTGCCCGGCGCGGGTCACCACGACGCTGCGCGCCCCGGCGTCCCGCACGCGCCGGGCGGCGTCGACGACCTCCGTGGTCGAGTCGCCCTGCAGCCACCCCATCTCGCGCAGCTCGGTGTCGCTCACCTTGGCGAGCTCCACCCCGCCTTCCAGCGCGGCGAGCAGCCTCGGCCCGGCGAGGTCGACGACCACGGGACGCTCCGAGGCGTCGAGGTCGGCGGCCAGCCGCCGGTAGACGTCGTCGGGCAGGATGCCGTCGTCGGCCGGTCCGCTGAGCACGATCGCGTGGGCGGCCATCGCCTCGCGCAGCACGGCGGCGTAGAGCTCGTCGAGGTCGTGCCGGGAGAGCGGGTCGCCGGGCAGCTCGGCGACGGCGACGCGCTCGCCGCTGCGGCGGTCGTGCACGTACGCCGGACCTCGTCCTTCCCGCTCGACGGGATGCACCTCGATGCCCTCGTCCTCGAGCAGGTGCTGCACCACCCGCCCGGTCTCTCCGGTGGACGTCGCGACGAGCGCGACGCTCCGACCGAGGGTGCGCAGCATCCGCGCCTGCCAGACGCCCTGCCCACCGGCATGCACGTGCAGGTCGGATCCCGCCGCATCGCCCTCGAGGGTCACCGTGAGCAGAGGAGCGGGCGCGAAGATCAGTACGTCGGCCATCGCCATCACCTCTCTCGATCCGAACGATACGGGGTGCCGCGCCATCCGGCCACCGGGTTGCGTCCGACCTCCTCGGCGCATTCCGCCCGGCGTCCGTGAACGCTCGCCCGCGCCTCCGTCGGGCGGGCACGGCCTTCGGGTCCGACGAGGGTGCGGGCATAGGCTGTTCGGGATGTCGCAACCGCCAACGCCCGCGCCGCAGCCGCCCACCCTGTCGATCCCGCTGTCCGATGCCAAGCGCTGGCGCGCGTACTGGGTGTGCGTGGCGGTGGCGGGCCTCACGATCCTCGACCTCTCGAAGGTCAACGTCGCCCTGCCGTCGATCGAGTCGGCGTTCGACGCGAGCTCGACCGAGCTGCAGCTCATCGTCTCGGGCTACGTGCTCACGTTCGGCCTGACGCTCGTGCCGGCCGGCCGCATCGGCGACCAGCGATCGCGGCGCACGCTCTTCGTCATCGGCCTGACCCTCTTCACGCTCACGAGCCTCGCCTGCGCGCTCGCGCCCAACGGCATCGTCCTCCTCGTCGCGCGGCTCCTGCAGGGCGTCGCGGCCGGCATCCAGATGCCCCAGGTGCTGGGGATCATCCAGCAGCTCTTCCGGGGCCCCGAGCGCGGCAAGGCGTTCGGCCTGTTCGGCGCCACCATCGGCATCGCCACCGCATTCGGCCCGACGCTCGGCGGCCTCGCCATCGCGATCGGCGGCCCGGAAGACGGCTGGCGCGGCATCTTCTGGATGAACGTGCCGCTCTCGCTCGCCGCGATCGCGCTCGCGCTGTGGCTGCTCCCCGAGACGCGGCTCCCGTCGACGCGCAAGCTCGAGCTCGACCCGGTCGGCCTCCTGTTGTTCGGCATCACCGTGGTGGCGCTCATGTGGCCGTTCCTCTTCACCACGGGTTCGCCGACCGACAACCCCGCGCGGTGGTGGCTGCTCGTCGTGTTCGTGTTCGCCGCCTCCGCGTTCGTCGCGTGGGAGCGCCACTACGCGGCCACCGGCAGGCATCCGCTCGTTCCGCTCTCGCTGTTCGGCGTGAGCTCCTACCGCAACGGCACGGTGCTCGCGTCGGCGTACTTCGCCGCCGCGCCGTCGATGTTCCTGCTCACCACGCTCTACCTGCAGCACGGCCTCGGCCTCGCGCCCGTCTTCGCCGGGATGGTGAGCATCGGCTTCGCCCTCATGAGCGCGATCTCCTCGTGGATCGGCGGCAACCTCGTGAACCGGCTGGGCCGGCCGCTCGTCGTCTGGGGCCTCGCGACCGTGCTCCTCGGCATCGGGCTGCTCGTGCTCGCGGCGCTGTACACCCCGGCCGACCTCACGCCATGGGCCATGGCCGGTGCGATGGTCATCGCCGGCTTCGGCGGCGGCCTCGTGATCTCGCCGAACCAGACGCTCGCGCTCGCCGACATCCCGGTGAAGCAGGGCGGCCTGGCGGGCTCGGTGGGCCAGCTCGGCCAGCGCATCGGCACGGCGGTCGGCACGGCCGTCGCGCTGTCGCTCTTCTACGCCACGATCTACCGCGAGACGGGCACGGATGACACGCAGGACCTCGCGGTGTACCACGACGCATACGGCTTCGGCATGACCGCCGTCGCGCTCTTCATCGCGATCGCGTTCGGCGTGGGCCTGCTCGACCTCGGCGCGCGCCGCCGGCAGCAGCGCTCGCTGTCGCGCGCGACGGACGAGCTCGAGTAGGCCTGCGCCGGTGAGCCCCGGGCTCACGGGGCCGCTCCGCCGGCGCCGGCGTCAGCGGATCGCGAGGATCCGCGCCCGCTCCTCCTTCGGGTAGTGCTCGATGGCCGCGCGCAGCGCGACGCGCGGCATCGTCGCGGCGTGCCGCTCGACGAACGCCGTGAGCCGGTCGCGGTCGACGTCGCCCGCGGAGCGCAGCACCCAGCCGAGCGCCTTCTGCACGAGCGGCTCGGGGTCGTCGGCGAGCGTCTCGGCGAGCGCGAACGCGTCGTCGACCTCGCCGCGCCTGAGGAACGCGAACGTCGCGACGAGCGCGGTGCGGCGCTCGGGCCAGAAGCCGGATGCCGCGAGCCGGGCGAGCGGCGCCCGGTCGCGATCGAGCAGGTAGCCGCCGACCACCGGCTGCGCAGCGAGGTCGACGAGGTCCCACTGGTCGATGCGGTCGTGACGCCGGAGGTACAGCTCGAAGAGCTCGGCCCGTCGTTCGGATGACGTGCGACGGTGCGCCGCGGACTTGCCCATGATGCTGCACGCGAGCGCCCGCACCTCGTGCGTCGGCTGCTCGAGCAGCGCCTCGAGCTCCGCGACGGGCAGGTCGAGCGCGGTCTTCGCGAGGTCGAACACGGCGCCCATCCGCACGCCGATGAACGGCGCATCGGGGTCGGGCGCGAAGTACCGCGTGTACTTCTCGCGCTCCTCGGCGCTCGCCATGCCCTCGAGCGTCGCGACGAGCGTCGCGGCATCCGTCATCGTGCCCCCCGATCGGCCGCAGCCCGTGGGCGGCCCGGGACTCAGCGTACGACGGCGGCGCCCTCGGCGGTGGGTGCGTCGGAGAACGCGAGCTTGGGCACGAACGCGAGCAGCACCGCCGCGACGGCCGCGGTCACGCCGCAGACGAGCCAGACGGTGACGTAGCCGGCGAACGAGCCGGCCGTCGACGAGGCGGCCTCGCCCGCGGTGCCGAGCAGCGCGATGCCGAACACGCACGACGCGATCGCGCCGCCCACGGTCTTCACCGAGTTGGTGAGTCCCGTGGCGACGCCGGTCTGGTGGGCGGGCGCCGCCGCGGCGGCCGCGGCGGGCAGCGCCGCGACGAGGGCGCCCGAGCCGATGCCGGCGATGATCATGTTCGCGAGCACCTGCGCGTACCCGTCGTGGAACGGCAGGAAGAGGAGGTAGCCGAGGGCGACGAGCGAGCTCGCGCCGATGAGCGCGATGCGCGGGGTGATCCACCGGGTCACGAGGGGGAACAGCATGGCGCCGACGACGAGGGAGAGCACGTAGGCGCCGACGAGGAGGGAGGTCTGGAAGCTCGTGGCGCCGAGCCCGTAGCCGACCTCCGCGGCATCCGTGCGCGCGAACGTGGAGAGCGGCGCCTGCGCGCCCAGCACGCTGACGCCGAAGAGGCCCGCGGTGAGGAACACCGGCCAGAGCGACGGCGAGCGGAACATGCGCACGTCGATGAGCGGGTCGGGGTGTCGCAGCTCCCAGCGCGCGAAGGGCACGACGAGCAGCACGCCGAGCGCCACGAGGCCCCAGCTGAGCAGGTCGGCGGGGCCGTTCAGGCGCATGAAGCTGAGGCCGCCCGTGAGCGCCAGGAGCGCGAGCGAGATGATGACCAGGCCGACGGTGTCGAGCGTGCCGCCCGCGAGGTCGGGCGACTCCTTGACGCCGAACCACACGACGAAGAAGCAGGCGACGACCGCGATCGCCGGCACGAGCAGCAGCACCGTCATCGGCAGCACGTCGGCCAACGCGCCCGCCGAGAGGGCGCCGGCGATGGCGCCGACCTCGAGTGCCGCAACGAGGAGGCCGGCCGCCTTGCGGGTCATCGCCGCCGGGCGCTCGGCCGAGCGGCTGCGCGACCAGATGAGCGCGACCTCGAGCGGCAGCCACACCACGTAGAAGCCCTGCAGGGCCCACGCGACGAGGAACACCCAGAACTGGTCGGTGAAGGCGAGTGCCGTCGACGCCACCGCCGTGATCGCCGTCGACCACATCAGCATGCGCTTGTGGCCGACCATGTCGCCGAGCTTCGCGAACGCGGGCACGACGAGGGCCGACAGCATGAGCTGCGTGCCCTCGAGCCAGTTCACGTCGGCGTCGTGGATGCCGAGGTGCCGCGCGATGTCGGTGAGCAGCGGCGTGTAGTAGCCCTGCAGGATGCCGCTCGTGAACTCGACGAACGCCAGGAAGCCGACGATGGCGGCCACCGGTCCCAGTCTGGCAGCGCGCGTCATCGGGGCTCCTTCGGGTGGGGGTGGATTCACCCTAGTGCAGCGGATGCCCCGCCTCCGCCACGCGCGGATGCCCCGGCCCTGCGGCCGCGGAACCGGCCGCGTTCAGCGACTCGAGCAGCGCTCGGTGGAACCGCTCGCCGCGCTCGAGGCTGTCGATCGTCACGTGCTCGTCGACCCCGTGGATCGCCGCCCGCTGGCCGGCCGTCATCGCGATCGGGGCGAAGCGGTACACGGCCGGCGAGAAGCGGTGGAACCACCGCGAATCGGTCGCGGCCATCATGAGGTAGGGCGCGGTGATGGCCCCGGGATACGACGCGTCGACGGCGGCGGCGATCGCGGCGAACTGCGCGGTGTCCGTCGGGGACTCGGGCGACGGGTCGCTGCCCTCGACGACCCGGACGTCCACGGCGGGGTCGCCGATCACGCGCCGCACGCGGGCGGCCGTGGTGCCGACGGTCTCGCCGACTGCGATCCGCAGGTTGAGCGTGGCCGCCGCGCGGGCCGGGAGCACGTTCGGGGCCGACCCGCCCTCGAGCATCGTCGCGGCGACGGTGGTGCGCACGAGGGCCGCGGGCTCGCCGTCGAGGCGCGCGAACAGGCGCGCGGTGAGCCACGGCGTCGCGGCGAGCACGCGCAGCGTGAGGCGGACCGGGCCGCGCGTGTGCGGCGCGAAGGTCGTGAGCATCGTGCGCAGCGACCGCGGCGTGCGCTTCGGGAACGGGTTCGGAGACAGGCGGTGCACCGCGCGCGCGATGCGGGCGGTCGCCGTGGTCGCGGGCGGCGTCGACGCGTGCCCGCCCTCGCCGAGCGCCGAGAGCCGCACCGTGACGATGCCCTTCTCGCCCACGCCGACCATCGCGGCGGGCACGTGCACGAACGGCAGCGGCGCGTCGACGACGGCGCCGCCCTCGTCGAGCACGAGCCACGGGATGATGCCGCGGTCCTGGAACAGGTCGGCGGCGGCCCGCGCGGCTGCGCCGTGGCTCTCCTCGTTGCCGCCGAACGAGAGGTACACGTCGCGTTCGGGCACGAAACCGTCGGCGAGCAGGTTCTCGACGGCCTCGAGGATCACGAGGAGCGGGCCCTTGTCGTCGAGCGTGCCCCGACCCCACACGGAACCGTCGTGGATGCGCCCCTCGAAGGGCGGGAACGTCCAGCCGTCGTCGTCGACGGCCGGGACGACGTCGAAATGGGCCATGAGCACGACGGGGTCGTCGTCGCCCGAGCCGCGCCAGTGGTAGAGCAGCCCGACGTCGGCGACCTGCTCGAACGCGAGGTGCTGGTGCACGAGCGGGTAGAGCTCGGCGACGAGGTCGCGGAACCGGTCGAAGTCGGCGAGGCCGCGCTCGTCGACCTCGGCCGACACCGTCGGCAGCTGCACCATGCGCGAGAGGCGCTCGGCGGCGCCGGGCCGCACGGTCACTGGGTCGGGCATTGCTCCACCATATTCGAGCGGATGCCGCGGCGGCGGCCGGCGCTCAGGCCGCGAGGTGCGCGGCGGGCGCGAGCAGCGCCGAGAGCTCGCTCGACGAGAGCTCGCGACCGAAGGCCGGATGCCCCGGCTCGAGGGCCCGTCCGGCGGCGAGCGGGCCGCCGTCGACGGCGTCGAAGCCGATGTCGTCGATGATGCGCGCGAGCACGGCGCGTGCCTCGGGGTCGTCGCCGACCACGGCGATGGCACGGCGCAGGGGCGAGCCCGCGTCCATGCTGTCGTCCTCCATCTCGTGGTAGCCGAGGTGGTTCAGCGACTTCACGACGAGCGCAAGCGGGTTCCTGGCCGCGTTGATCTCGCTCGTCGAGCGCTCGTCGGCGTCGACCGAGTCGATGTGTCCGTCGACGGGCGGCCAGTAGTTCATGGCGTCGACGACGACCTTGCCGCCGAAGTCCTCCCACGGCACCGTGCCGGCCTTGCCGAACGGCACCGCGACGATGATGACGTCGGCCTCGGCCACGAGCTCGGCGGGCGGGAGCACCCGGGCGCCGGGCGCGACCACCGAGACGAGGAGATCGAGCGCGGTCTGCCGGGGTGAGCCGGTGATGCGGACCTCGTATCCGGATGCCACGAGGAGTCGGGCGAGCGCGGTGCCCACCTTCCCCGCACCGAAGATGCCGATGACCGGCCGGTCCGTCACGTCCACGCCTCCATTCTCGCCGACGCGCTGGATCCATGCGCCGACATCCACCCGCAACGCCCCGGCGCCGCCGCGCATTCCCGCGCCGCCGCGCATTCCCGTGCGAGGGCGCAGGGGAATAGTCTCGGGCTCACGGGGGTTCGGATGGGATGCGTACGCATGGAGACGCGGAGATGGGGCAGGACATGGCCGAGCGCTACGAATTCGGACTCGACACCTTCGGCGACGTGACGGTCGCGACCGACGGGTCGACGCTCACGCACGCGCAGGTGCTGCGCAACGTCGTCGACGAGGCGGTGCTGGCCGACCGGCTGGGCCTCGACTTCTTCGGCGTGGGCGAGCACCACCGGCACGAGTTCGCCGTCTCGGCGCCCGAGGTCGTGCTCGGCACCATCGCCGGCCGCACCGAGCGCATCCACCTCGGCTCGGCCGTCACCGTGCTGAGCTCCGACGACCCCGTGCGCGTGTTCCAGCGCTTCGCCACGCTCGACGGCCTCTCGGGCGGCCGCGCAGAGGTCATCCTCGGACGCGGCTCGTTCATCGAGTCGTTCCCGCTCTTCGGCTTCGAGCTCAACCAGTACCAGGAGCTGTTCGAGGAGAAGCTCAACCTCTTCTCCGAGCTCCTGAAGCAGGAGCCCGTCACCTGGACGGGCGAGCTGCGTGCGCCGCTCACCGACCAGCTGGTCTACCCGCCCGTCGAGCATGGGCACCTGAAGACGTGGGTCGGCGTGGGCGGCAGCCCCGAGTCGGTCGTCCGAGCCGCGCACTACGGCCTGCCGCTCGTGCTCGCGATCATCGGCGGCAGCCCCGCCCGCTTCGCGCCGCTCGCCGACCTCTACCGCCGCGCCCTCGACCAGTTCGGCCACCAGCCGCAGCCGGTGGCCGTGCACTCGCCCGGCTTCATCGCCGACACCGACCAGGAGGCGCTCGACACGCTCTGGCCGCACTACAAGGTCATCATCGACCGGATCGGGAAGGAGCGCGGCTGGGGGCCCGTCACCCGGGAGCACTTCGAGGGCGAGGCGGGCCCGAACGGCGCGCTCTACGCCGGATCGCCCGAGACCGTCGCGCAGAAGATCGCCGCGGCGATGCGGGCGATCGGAGCCGTGCGCTTCGACCTCAAGTACTCGAACGGCACGCTGCCGCACGAGGCGATGATGGGCAGCATCGAGCGGTACGGCACCGAGGTCGTGCCCCGCGTACGCGAGCTCCTCGCGGCATCCGATGCGGCCGACGCCGAGCTCGACGCGCTCGCCGCGGCAGACCGGGCGGATGCCGCGGCCGCCGCCGAGCAGCCCGCGGAGTAGTCGGCGCGGCGTCGGTCAGGCGGTGCCGGGCGCCGGCTTCGCCGCCCGGCGTCGCACCGCGGCGCGGAACCACGCGGCGTCGGGGATGCGCGCGAGGAACGTGCCCGCGATGATCGTGATGAGCACGTAGGCGGTGGCGAGCGGGGCGATGCCCGGCGCGACGCCGGCCGTCACCGCGATGCCCGCGATGACGATCGAGAACTCGCCGCGCGGCGCGAGCGCGAAGCCCGCGCGCCACTGGCCGAGCGTGCCGACCCCGGCCCTCCGGGCGGCGTAGGCGCCCGAGATGAGCTTCGTGACGATCGTCACGATCGCGAGCCCCAGGGCGGGCAGGATCATGGGCACGAGCTTCGACGAGTCGGAGGTCAGGCCGAAGAACACGAAGAACGTCGCGGCGAACAGGTCGCGCAACGGCGTCAGCACGGCACTCGCGTTGGCCGCGACCCGCCCCGACAGCGCGATGCCCACGAGGAACGCGCCGACGGCGGCCGACACGCCGACCTGGGCGGCGAGGCCCGCGACGAGCATCGTGAGGCCGAGGACGCCGAGCAGCAGGGGCTCGTACTCGTCGGCCGGGAACAGGCGTGATACGAAGTGCCCGTGCCGCAGCGCCACGTAGAGGATGAGGGTCACGACGGCGACGGCGATCGCCACCGAGATGGCGCCCTGCAGCACGCTCACGCCGATGACGATGGCCGAGAGCACCGGCAGGTAGAACGCCATCGCGAGGTCCTCGATGACGAGGACCGCGAGGATCGCCGGCGTCTCGCGGTTCGACAGGCGGCCCAGGTCGCGCAGGAGCTTCGCGATGACGCCCGACGACGACACCCATGTGACGCCGGCCAGGGCGACGGCGGCCACCGGGCCCCAGCCGAGCAGCAGCGCCATCGCGGCGCCCGGGAGCGCATTCGCCAGGGCGTCGACGATGCCGGGCACGCGGGCGGACTTCAGGCTGCCGAAGAGCTCGGTCGCCGTGTACTCGAGGCCGAGCAGCGCGAGCAGCAGGATGATGCCGATCTCGGAGCCGGTCTGCAGGAACTCCTCGCTCGCGTCGAGCGGGACGACCCCGCCCTCGCCGAAGGCGAGGCCGAGCAGGAGGTAGAACGGGATCGGCGAGATCCCGATGAGGAGCGCGAGACGCCCCAACAGGCTCATGCCGAGAAGCAGCGCGCCGACTTCGATGAGGAGCAGCGTGGTCTCGTGCATGCGGCCCGCCTCAGTCGGGGCCGTTGGAGAGCAGCCGAGCTACTCCGTCGAGTCCTTCACGAGTGCCGACGGCCACGATGACGTCGCCCGCGCGCAGCGGCTCAGCCGGCGTCGGGGAGGGGATGATCGCCCCGTCGCGGACGATCGCGACGATGGACGCGTGCGTGCGCGTGCGCGCCTTCGTGTCGCCCAGCGTGCGGTTCAGGTACGGCGAGTCCGTCGGCAGCGCGATCTGCTCGGTGTACAGGCCGGCGGTCTCATCGCTGAGGCTCGTGAGGCGGCTGAGCATGACGGATGCGCCGAGCACATCGGCGAGGGCCGCAGCCTCGTCGTCGTTCAGCGGAATGGAGTCACGGCAGGCGTCGGGGTCGTCTTCGTCGAAGACGCCGAGGTCGCGCTCACCGTCCCGGTGCGAAACCACGCTGATCTTTCGACCGCCCTCGGTGACGAGGTCGTGGCGGAAGCCGATCCCGGGGAGATCGACCTTCTCGATGCGAATACCCACGAGGCATATGGTAACCCCGCTGGAGGGTGCCTCCGGCACCCTCGCTCAGTGTCGCGGCCGGACGGTGTTCGTCATCTCGAGCACCGGCGTGCCGCCGTCGTCCACGACGGCGAACGAGGTGACCACCGAGCCGAGCTCGGCCGCGGAGGCGACGTGCGTGCCGCCGCAGGGGATGCGCGCCGTGCCCTCGGGCAGTTCGCACACCCAGGTGCGCCGGTCGGTGAGCCCGTCGCCGGCCGCCTCGACGCGCACGACGGCGCCCGACGCGATCCAGCGCTCGAGCTGCTCGGCGACGGCGCCGCGCACGTCGTCGAGCTCGCCGGCGAGCGACGCCGTGTCGAATCCCGCCCGGCGCAGCGACTTGTTGAGCCGGTAGCGGTCGAGTGAGCCGTCGGGCAGGATGCGCGACGAGGCGATGGCTGCGCCGTCGAAGTCGGGGCTGCCGAGCGAGTCCTCGCGCGCGGGCTTCGACCACCGGTCGGCCAGCACGCGGTTGAGCGCGAGCGAGGCGAGGTGGCAGGCGGTGTGGCCGGTCGAGAGCTCGCGTCGCGTCGCGGCATCCGCCTCGATCTCGACCTCGTCGCCCTCGGCGATCGCCGCATCGCCGTCGACGAGGTGCGCGACGAGGAACGCCCAGCCCTCGGTGCCCGTGCGCACCGGGATGTCGTCGCCGAGGTGGAGGTCGGTGCCGTCGGTGGCGGCGACGACGGCGTCGCGCACCGGGACGTCGACGCCGTTCGCGCGGATGACGCCGGCGTCGGCGGGCTGGTCGGGCCACGCGGCATCCACCGGGTGGAAGCTCGTCGTCTCGGTGACGATCGCCAGGCGGCCGTCGGGCGCGGCAGCGACGTGCAGCACGCGACTCGTCGCGGTGAGCGCCCCGCCGGGATAGGTGACGCGCGTGTCGCGCTGGGGCAGGGTCACCCGTCAGACGCCGTCGCCGCGGCCGAGGAGGTTGACCGGGATGGCGACCGCGACGGCCACGGAGAGGATGCCACCGAAGAAGACGGCGGCCTCGAAGCCCGGCAGCTCGGGGGCGTAGCCCATGAGGAGCATGCCGAAGACGAAGAAGGCCATGGCGATGATGAAGGCGACGACGTTCACGGGACCTCCTGGAGCAGCGGGTGCGGCGGCAGCGCCGCGATGCCCAGCCTAGTGGTCGGCAGCGGTACGCGCCCGGCGGATGCCGCGCCGGCGCGGCATCCGCTCGATCACGCGTCGAGCGGGCCGAGCCACGCGTTCGCGACCGTGCCGTGCGCCGACTCGTCGTCGGACGGGTGGAAGATGCCCGCGAGCACGTCGCGGTAGAGGCGGCCGAGCTCGGAGCCGGCGAAGTAGGAGGAGCCGCCCGCCACCCGGACGGCCTGGTCGACGACGTGCTTCGCCGTCTCGGTCGAGCGCACCTTGACGCCGACGAGCTTCGCGAACCACATCGGGCCGTGGTCGACGAGACCGTCGAGGTCGCGGGCGATGGCGAGCAGCTGCGGCTCGAGCGCCTCCTGCGCGATCGCGGCGTCGGCGATGCGCCAGCGGATGTCGGGGTCCTGCGACAGCGGAGCCCCGTCGCGCTTCATCGAGGTGCGGCGGTGCGCGGCGGCCACGGCGAGGTCGAGCGCCCGCGCGCCGATGCCCGCGTAGACGGCCGCCAGCAGCAGCTCGAAGCTCGCGAAGATGCCGAAGACGAGCGGGTCGGCGTTGGGGCCGGGGTCCAGCCGTCGCACGATGCGGTCGGGGGCGGCGAACGCGCCGTCGAGCACGGTCGTGCGGCTCTGCGTCGCGCGCATGCCGAGGGTGTCCCAGTCGTCGAGGATGCGCACGTCGGGGTCCTCGCGGTCGATGAACCCGTAGACGATCTTCGGCGCGTCGGGGGAGGCCGTGTCGAGGCCCATCGTGCCGAGCCGGGTCCACGCCGGCGAGAGCGACGTGAAGACCTTGCGGCCCGTGTAGCGGTAGCCGCCCCCGGCCTGGGGCTCGGCCGCGGTGCGCGAGCCGAACAGCATGAGGTCGTTGCCCGCCTCGCTGATGCCGAAGCCGAAGATCTCGCCCTGCCCCGCCTCGCGGAGGAGGAAGTCGAGCGTGTCGTCGCCGCGATCGCGGAGGATCTTCGCGACCCCGGTCCACACGAGGTGCATGTTCACGGCGAGGGCCGTTGCGGGGGCGGCGCCCGCGAGCCGCACCTGCGCGCGCACGGCGTCGTCGAAGCCCCAGCCGAGCCCGCCGTGCTCCTCGGGCACGAGCGCCGTGAGGTAGCCCGCGTCGCGCAACTCGGCGAGGTCGTCGACGAAGAACGCGTTGTCGCGGTCGTACCCTGCCGCACGCTCGCGCACCCGTTCGAGGAGTTCGTCGTGCAGCAGGGTCTCCGGCGTCTCGCTCACGACGCCAGACTACGCCTGCGGTGTCCGCTCGCGCGGGGTCTGGGGTGCGGCTTCCGATGCCGGGGGCGCGGCCTGCGGCGACGGGTCGGATGCCCCGGACGTCGTGTCGGGCGCC
>CBFGWW010000048.1:0-15381 GCA_965652625.1 uncultured Agromyces sp. | reverse complement strand
CGCGGCCACGGCCTCGGCATGCTCGTCAAGCTCGCGAACCTCGTGCGGCTCGCCGAGACGGCGCCCGAGCGCGGCGTCGTCTACACCTGGAACGCCGACGAGAACGAGCACATGCTCGCGATCAACATCGCGCTCGGCTTCCGCCGCTGCGGCCTCGAGGCGGCTTGGCAGCGTGGGGGATTCAGCCGGTGACGGCCCGACGCGGCATCCGGAGCCGCTGGCAGCGGGGGCACCGGTGCGACGACCGGTTCATGAACGCCTCGCGCACCATGGGCGTGCCGCAGCGCGGGCAGGGCAGGCCGGCCCGCCCGTAGGCGTTGAGCGAGTGGGCGAAGTAGCCGGATGCCCCGTTGACGTTGACGTACTGCTCGTCGAAGCTCGTGCCGCCCTCGGCGAGCGCCTTGCCGAGCACCTCGCGCACCGCCGCGAGGAGATCGCGCGCCCGACGACGCGGGATGGAGGACGCGGGCTGCTCGCCGTGCAGCCGAACGGCCCAGAGCGACTCGTCGGCGTAGATGTTGCCGATCCCGCTCACGAGGTTCTGGTCGAGCAGCACGCGCTTGACGCCCGACGAGCGCCGGCCGAAGGCGTCGAGGAAGGCGCGGTCGTCGAACGCCGGGTCGAGCGGGTCGCGGGCGATGTGCGCGACCTGGGCCGGGATGCTGCGCGCCCACGCCCCCGTCACGCCCGCGGAGAACCCGGCGACCTCGCCGTCGGCCGTGGGAACGAGCCGATCGACGGCGAGCGAGCCGAACGTGCGCTGGTCGACGAAGTCGACGCGGAGCTCGCCGTGCTCGGGATGCTCGAGGTGCAGCCGGATGCGAGCGTGCTTGTCGTCGCCGGGGTGGTCGGGCGTGCGAAGCAGCAGCTGCCCGCTCATGCCGAGGTGCCCCAGGATCGCGCGGTCGGGCGAGACGGGAAGCCAGAGGAACTTGCCGCGGCGGACCGCGGCCTCGATGCGGGCGCCCGTGAGGGTCGCCTCGAAGTCGCCGGATGCCGCGTCGTGCCGGGTCAGCGAGCGAGTGTCGAGCACGTCGACGGCCGCGATGCGCGCGCCGGTGACCGCGGGCGCGAGCCCCGCGCGGACGACCTCGACCTCGGGAAGCTCGGGCACGTCAGCGGCTGTTCAGGTCGGTCCAGGCCTCGAGCGCGGCGGCCATCTCGGCCTGCTTCTTGCTGGAGCCCTCGCCGGTCGCCTGCACGAGCTCGCCGACCGACACGGTGGCGACGAAGTGCTTGTTGTGGTCGGGACCCGACTCGGTGACCGTGTAGACGGGCGGCGGCGCGCTGCGTCGGGCGGCGATCTCCTGCAGGCTCGTCTTCGGGTCCATGGCCGCGCCGAACCGGTCGGGGTCGGCGAGGAGCGGCGTGACGAGGCGCAGCACGAGCGCCGTGGCCGCGTCGCCGCCGGCATCGAGGTACACCGCGCCGATGATCGCCTCGACGGTGTCGGCGAGGATCGACGGCTTGTCGGCGCCGCCGGTCATGGTCTCGCCGCGACCGAGGCGGATGTACGGGCCGACACCGATCGATCGGCCGACCTCGGCGAGCGCGGCACTCGAGACGAGGCTCGCGCGCCGCTTGGCCAGCTCGCCCTCGTCGAGCTCGGGGTGGTCGCGGAACAGCTTGACCGTGACGGCCTGGCCCAGGATCGAGTCGCCGAGGAACTCGAGGCGCTCGTTGGTGGGGATGCCGCCGTTCTCGTACGCGAACGACCGGTGCGTGAGCGCGAGCTGGAGGAGGGCCGGATCGACCTCGACCTGCAGCGTGCGCTGCAGCTCGTCGAGCGTGCGTTCTCCGTGCCCTGCCTGCTCCGTTCGCGTCACGACCGGTCGGTGGCGTGCCTGCGGCCGACTAGACGTCGGCGACCTTGCGGCCCTTGTACTCGAGGAAGAGCGGGGTGCCCGCCGAGTCCTCGACGACCTTCGCGCGGTGCGGGAGGCTGTAGGTGACCTTGCCGTTCTCGACGGTCTTGACGAGCGTGGGGACCTCGGCCTTCCACTGCGAACGGCGCGCGTGGGTGTTGGCGCGTGACTTCTTCCGCTTGGGAACAGCCATGACTCTCTCTCAATCTCTCTGCTGGTCGGCCTCGGATGCGACATCCGTGCCTTGGTCTTCGGAAGCCTTGAACCCCGCGAGCGCGTCCCACCGCGGGTCGCGCTGCTCAGGGGTGACGAGTTCCGGATGATCGGCCAGTCGGAGCCCGGTCACGGGGTCGAGACCCGGGCAGTCCGGCCGGCACACCGGCTGGAACGGCAGTGCCAGCACCACCGCATCTCGGATGAGCGATTCAAGATCCACGTGGTCGTCTTGAACCTCATACTCGAAAGCTTCCCCAGAATGATACGCGAAAAGCTCCTGGAACTCGACTTCGACGGGCAGGGCGATGTCGATCAGGCAGCGCCCGCACTCGCCTTCGGCGACCGCGTCGACCTCGGCGGTCACGAGGATCCCCTCGTGCACGGACTCGAGCCGGACGTCGAGGTCGAGCTCCGAGCCCTCGCGCACGGAGACGAGGCCCTCGCCCATCTGCTGGGCGACGGGGATCGCGAGGCGCTGCTCGCGCATCTCGCCGGGACGGTTCACGAGGTCGCGCACGTTCACGCTGAACGGCGAATGCTGTGTGGCCACGATCGACGATTCTACGCCCCGGGCGCGAGCCGATCGCCGAGCATCCGGCGGGCCCGCTCGAAGAGCGATCGCGGCACGAACACGGCCCGCGCGCGCTCCCCCGCGGTCGCGTCGGCGAGCAGCGCCGTCCTCGCCGTGACGAGGTCCTCCGCGATCCCCGGGGCCGCCTCCCGGCCGACCGGGCCGTACCGCTCCCGCTCCACGCCGTCGCGTAGCCGCAGCAGGGCTCCGCGGGTGACCGCGTCCTCGGCGAACGCCGGCCGTTCGGCCATGCGCGACGCGAAGGCGCGCGCCGTCTCGACGTCGCCGAGCCCGGTGCCGAGGTCGCGCGCCGTGGCGACGAGCTCGTCCCACGCGGCATCCGCCGGTCGCTCGCCGCGCCGGATGCGGCCCATTCGGCTCAGGCGCTGGCTCGCGCGGAACGCCGCAGGGGTCACGAGCAGCACGAGCGCGACGAGCAGCAGGGCGCCGACGCGCAGCCAGAGGTCGCCGGCCGCGCCGAGCGCCCCGCCGCCGGGTCCGGCGAGACCGCGGTCGGGGTCGAGGTCGGGTCGTCCGCTCGCGCCCGGCGTCGACGTCGCGGCGTTCGGGATGTTCGGGCCCTGCTCCTCGCCCGCATTGGGGCGCGAGTAGTCGGGCACGAGGCCTCGGCCAGGAGTCGGCTCGAACGGCACCCAGCCGACGCCCTCGAAGTACAGCTCGGGCCAGGAGTGCAGGTCGTGCGAGTCGACCTCGACGCGCTGCACGCCTTCGACGCGCTCCTCGGTGGGCGAGCCCTGCGTGTAGCCGATCGAGATGCGCGCCGGGATCCCGATCTGACGTGCGAGCACGGCCATGGTCGAGGCGAAGTGCACGCAGTAGCCGGCCTTCGTCTCGAGGAACCGGGCGATCACGTCGAAGCCGCCGCCGTCGTAGCCCTCCTCGACGGGCGCCTCGGTCGAGTAGTCGAAGTCGGGGCCGCGCAGGTACGCCTGGATCGCGACGGCCGCGTCGTACTTCGAGGTCGCGCCGGAGGTGACGGATGCCGCGGTGTCGGTGATGAGCTGGGGCAGCTCGTCGGGCAGCTCGAGGAACGGGGCGAGCTGGGGCGGCACGCTGTCGGCGGCGCGCAGCTGCGCGGGCGTCGGCTCGACCTCGAGCCTCGTCACGCGGTAGCGCTGCCCGTCGGTGTTCGAGTCGACGCTGCGCACCGTGAGCGAGCCGTCGTCCCAGAACCACGAGCCGTCGAGGCCCTCGATGGCCGCGGTCGGGTAGGGCACCGGCAGCCAGGTCGTGCTCACGTCGTCGATCACGACGTCGATCGGATGCTCCGACGCCGCCACGCGGCGCGAGAGGCCGTCGGGCCGCGGCATGGCGTCGACGGTGTTGTCGCCGTCGACGGCGCGCTCGGTCGCGCTCCACACCTCGCCCTCGAACCGGTCGAGCGTGAGGAGGGTGAAGTACGGCCGGTCGCCGTCGCGTGCGAGGTAGTGGAAGGCGGCCCTGGCCTCTGGCCGGCGCAGGTCGCGTCCGAGGTCGATGAACGGGCTCACGCCGCGGGCGAAGAGCGTGCCCTGCGACGGGGAGCCGAGGAGCAGGCTCGTCGAGATGCTCGGCGTCGAGGCCGCCAGCACGGATGCCGCGAGCAGGCCCACGGCCGCGAGCCCGAGCGACGCCCCGAGCGTCGACACGATGGGCACGCGCTTCGGCGCGATGACCGTCGCGGCCTGCCCGGTGCTCTGGCCCGCCGGGTCCTCGCCCGCCGCGAGCCGGGCGCGACGGCGCACCCGCACGTCGACCCGCAGGAGCAGCAGGTACGCCGCGGCGGTGAGCACGAGCGTCGGCAGTTCGGCGCCCGCCTCGATGATGAAGCCCGGGATGAGGATCGGCACGAGCGCCGGCGCGGCGGCGAGCGCCGGCATGCGCACGGTCTGCACGAGGATGTCGGTGACCACGGCGAGCAGGCCGATCCCGAGCGCCAGCGCGAACGACAGCGGCGGCACGGTGAGAGCCGGCACCGACTGCTGCTCGATGGTGCGCTGCGCCCCCACGAAGAGCTCGCCGAACGTCTCGAAGGTCCCCTGCGTCGGGATGATCAGTGCGATGCTCGTGCCCCCGCCGAACAGCAGGGTGAGCAGGAGCAGGACCACGCCGAGTTCGAGCACGGGCACGAGCGAGGGCGGTGTTCGCACCGCGCGGAGCCCGAAGCCCGAGAAGAGCGTGCCCGCCGCGATGAAGGCGCAGAGCCACCACCAGCCGCTGCCGGACAGCAGCGGCCCGAGCGCCATCGTGGCCACCGCGAGCAGGAGGAACGACGCGGTCGTGAGCGCGAGGCGCTGGGCGCGGGTGAGGGGTGCCGAGTCAGCGTCCACCGCCCACCTCCCCACCGGGTTCGTCGTCGCTGCTCGCGTCGAGCGCGCCGCTGCGGCGCGCGGCCGCCGTGATGCCGGCCCACGCCTCGCCGATGTCGGCGGGGCGCCGCAGCCGGATGATGCGCCAGTCGGCCTCCTCGAGCTCGTCGAGCACGCGACGCGAGACGCCCTCGACCGCGAAGGCGATCGCCGGCTCGAGCGACGAGCGCAGGGCCACCAGGTTGCGCGCCTCCTGCTCGTCGGGGTCGACGAGCACGGCGAAGCCGGGCGCACGCGCCTCGCGGGCACGAGGCCTGCCCTCGGATGCCCCGGACTCCGTGCCGGCGTGCGCGATCGTGCGTGCGGGCTCCTCGAGCCGGGCGAGGTCCTCGAGCAGCATCCGATCGCCGCCGGGCATGCGGTAGCCGCCGTCGTAGGCGGCGCCCGTCGTGACGCCGCGCTCGGGATCGGCGACCTGCGTGCAGCGCACCCGGAAGCCGCGCTCGAGCAGGTGCACGCCGATGGACGCGGCGAGCTCGATGCCGAGCTCGTACCCGTAGTGCGGGGTGTCGTCATGTTCGCGGCGGAGCGACGCGACACGCGGACGCCCTGAGAGCGTGGTGTCGAGCAGCAGGCGCGCCTCGGGGTCACCGCGCTGCTCCTCCTCGCGCACCATCAGCTCGCCGCGCCGGGCGGTCGCGGCCCAGTGCACGCGGCGGAGCGGGTCGCCGTAGCGGTACTCGCGGGCGATGAGCTCGTCGGAGTTCGGGTGCGTGCGCCGCTGCAGCCCGTGCACCACGCCGTCGATCGACGCGGCGCTGCCCAGTGCGGCGTCGAGCACCGTGACCCGCGGCGTCACCACCAGCTCGTGTCCCGTGCCGACGTCGCGGTCGATGCGCGCGAGGCCGAACGGGTCGAAGACGGCCACGCGCAGCGGGCCGATGCTCGGGACGCCGCGTCGCGGCATCCGCACCCGGTACTCGAGGCGCACGGTGTCGTCGCCCGACGGGAGCACGCTCTCGTACGGCCCGATGCCCGGCAGGATCGCCTCGGGCGGCGCCTGGATGCCGTCGGGCGTGGTGTCGCGCCAGTGCGCGCCGTCGAACGTGCGTCGCCCGCGGTTCTTCACGACGAGCGAGACCCGGGTCCAGCCGCCGGCCGGCACGACCGGCGGGGCGAACGTGCGCGTCACGGCGAGGCGCGGGGTGCGCACGAGCACGAACACGGCCGCCGCGAGCGGCATCGCGATGCCGACGAAGGCGAGCAGCATGACGTCGCGCAGGTCGAACCAGAGCGAGACCGCCAGCAGCAGCACGCCCACCGCCACGAGTGCGCCACCGCGCCTCGTCAGTCGCGGCCAGGCGGAGACGCGGACGGGGCGGCGGCGGGACACGGTGTCAGCTCCTTCGTGCGCTGCCGACCGGAACCGGCGTCTCCCCCACGATGCGGCGCACGATGGCGTCGATGAGCGGTCCGCTGTCGCGATCGTGCGCGCCGATGGCGCGGCTCGTCGGCACGAGGCGGTGCGCGAGGACCGGCACCGCCAGGGCGTCGACGTCGTCGGGCAGCACGAAGTCGCGGCCGTGCATGGCGGCGTGCGCCTTGGCGGCGCGGATGAGCTGCAGGGTGGCCCGCGGGCTCGCGCCGAGGCGCAACTGGCGGTCTTCGCGGGTCGCCCGAGCGAGCTGCACCGCGTACTCCTTGACCGGCTGCGACGTGAACACGTGCTGCACGGCCTGGATCATGTCGCGGAGCTCGGCGAGCGACACCACCGGCTCGAGCCGGTCGAGCGGGCTCGAGGTCTCGCGCGTGGAGAGCATCGCGATCTCGTCGGCGGGCGACGGGTACCCCATCGAGACCCGGGCCATGAACCGGTCGCGCTGCGCCTCGGGGAGCGGATAGGTGCCCTCCATCTCGACCGGATTCTGCGTCGCGACGACCGTGAACGGCTGCGCGAGCACGTAGGTCGTGCCGTCGGCCGTGACCTGCCCCTCCTCCATGCACTCGAGCAGCGCCGACTGGGTCTTCGGACTGGCGCGGTTGATCTCGTCGCCGATGACGAGGTTCGCGAAGACGGGGCCGCGCTTGAACTCGAAGTGCTTGGTCGACTGGTCGAAGACGCTGACGCCCGTGACGTCGCTCGGCAGGAGGTCGGGCGTGAACTGGATGCGGCTCACGCTCGCGTCGACCGATCGGGCCAGCGCCTTCGCGAGCATGGTCTTGCCGACGCCCGGCACGTCCTCGATGAGGAGGTGCCCTTCGGCGAGCAGGACCGTGAGCGCGGCCGTGATCGCCTCGCGCTTGCCGGCGATGACGGTCTCGACGTTCTGCACGATGCTCGCCGCGAGCGAGCCGACCTCGTCGATGCCCAGTGCGAGTCCGGCGCGTCCGGCGTCGCCCATGGTGACCGCCGCATCGCTCATGCCGTCACCGCCCCCTGGAGGTAGTCCGCCACCACGAGCGGCACGTACGGCGAGACGTCGCCGCCGAGTGCCGCGACCTGCCGCACGAGCGAGCTCGAGACGTGGGCGTTGGCCGGGTCGGGCAGGAGGAACACCGTCTCGACGCCCGCGAGATGCCGGTTCACGATCGCCATGGGCGTCTCGTACGCCACGTCGACCTGCGAGCGGATGCCCTTGACGAGCACCGTGGCGCCCACATCGGTGCAGTAGTCGACCAGGAGCCCCATGCTCCACGAGGCCACCACGATGCGGCCCTCGATGCCCGCGTCGGCGATCGACTTCTCGATGAGCGCGACCCGCTGCGCGATCGGCAGCAGCGCCGTCTTGTCGGGGTTGTGCACCACGACCACGTGCAGCTCGTCGTAGAGCCCCGCGGCCCGCCCGATGACGTCGAGGTGGCCGAGCGTGACGGGGTCGAACGAGCCTGGGACGACGGCGATCCGCTGCATACGCACCAGCGTAGTGCCCGCTCGGGGCGCTGGAAGCGCTGTCGGAGAGTCTCAGCCCTTGCTCAGGAATCCGCTCGTCTCGGCGTCGAGCCGGCGGCGCACCTCGGCCGCCAGCGCGCCGTGCCGGCGCAGGCCCTGGTCGTCGGCGAGCACCTCGGCCGCGAGGTCGCGAGCGTCGGAGATGACGTCGCCGTCGCGCACCACTCGCAGGAGCTTCAGCGACGAGCGACCGCCCGACTGGCTCGCCCCGAGCACGTCGCCCTCCTGGCGCAGCTCGAGGTCGACGCGCGCCAGTTCGAACCCGTCGAGCGTCGCCGCGACGGCCTCGACGCGCTGGCGGGCCAGCGACCCCGGCTCCGCGTTCGTGACGAGCAGGCACAGGCCGGGCACGCTCCCCCGGCCGACCCGGCCGCGGAGCTGGTGCAGCTGGGAGACGCCGAACCGGTCGGCGTCGACGACGACCATGGCGCTCGCGTTCGGCACGTCGACCCCGACCTCGATGACGGTCGTGGCGACGAGCACGTCGATCTCGCCCGCCGCGAACGCCCGCATCGCGGCATCCTTCTCGTCGGCGCTCATGCGGCCGTGCAGGGGCGCGACGCGCTTGTCGGCGAAGCGCGGATGCGCCGCGAGCTCGGCGAGCACCGAGGTCACGGATGCCGCGGGCGGCCCGCCCTCGACCTCGCCCTCGAGCGGCTCGCCGTCGTCCTCCGCAACCTTCGCCTCGATCGCCGGACAGACGACGAAGCCCTGCCGGCCGAGCTCGACCTCTTCGGCCAACCGCTCCCAGACCCGGGGCCGCCATCCCGGACGGTCGGCGAGCGGCACGACGAACGACTCGATGCCCGCTCGGCCCGCCGGGAGCTCGCGGATCGTGGACACGTCGAGGTCGCCGAAGACCGTCATGGCGACCGTGCGCGGGATCGGCGTCGCCGTGAGCACGAGCACGTGCGGCGGATGCTGCCCCTTGAGCCGCAGCGCCTCGCGCTGATCGACGCCGAACCGGTGCTGCTCGTCGACCACGACGAGCCCGAGGTCGGCGAACGACACGGCGTCGCCGATGAGCGCGTGCGTGCCGACCACGATGCGGGACTGGCCCGCGGCCGCCCGCAGCAGCGCCTTCTTGCGCTCGGCGGTGGGCAGCTGGCCCGTGAGCAGCGTGGGCATGAGCGACGCCGACAGCTCGGGGCCGAGCATGCGCGCGATCGACCGCACGTGCTGCGCCGCGAGCACCTCGGTCGGCGCGAGGAGCGCCGACTGCCCGCCCGAGTCGGCGACGGCGAGCATGGCTCGCAGCGCGACGAGCGTCTTGCCCGAGCCCACCTCGCCCTGCACGAGCCGGTTCATCGGCACGGGCCGGCCGAGGTCGTCGGCGATCTCGCCGCCCACCTCCTGCTGGTCGTCGGTGAGGGTGAACGGCAGCGACGCGTCGAAGCGCGCGAGCAGACCCTCGGGCGACGGCGGCCGCGCGGTCGTGGAGTGCTCGCGCAGCTCGGCGCGGCGCAGCAGCAGCGCGGTCTGCAGCACGAATGCCTCGGTGAACCGCAGCGTGCGGCGCGCGGCCTTCCACTCCGCCTCGGTCTCGGGCCGGTGCACCTGCTCGAGGGCGCGCCGGTGGTCGAGCAGCGAGCGGGCGCCGCGGACCTGCTCGGGCAGCGGGTCGTCGACGGGGCCGAGCCCGTCGAGGAGCAGCGCGATCGACTTCGCGAGCTGCCAGCTCGCGAGGGTGCCGGTGGCCGGGTAGATCGGGATGGGCGCCTCGACCCAGCGCTTCGCGGCATCGGTGGCGACGACCTCGGCGTCGTCGAACAGCTCGTAGTCGGGATGCGCCAGCTGCCGGTTGCCCTTGTAGTCGCCCACCTTGCCCGCGAAGATGCCGCGACGGCCCGGCCGCAGGTCGTTCTCGCGCCACTTCTGGTTGAAGAAGGTGAGGGTCAGGATGCCGGTGCCGTCGGAGATCTTCGCCTCGAGGATCGACCCGCGGCGCTGGCGCATCTCGCGCACGCGCACCTCGAGCACCTCGGCGACGATCGTGACGTTCTCGTCGAGCGGGAGGCTCGCGAGGGCGGTGAGCTCGCCGCGGAGCGCGTAGCGGCGCGGGTAGTGCGCGAGCAGCTCGCCCACCGTGCGGTAGCCGAACGCGCGCTCGAGGGCCTGCGCGGTGCGGCCGCCGAGCGCACCCGAGAGCCGGGTGTCGAGGGTGAACCGACCGGCGCCCGCGGCATCCGCTCCTTCGGCCGTCATGCCTCGATCGTAGGCTCCCCCGCCGACTCGTCCTTGGTGAGCTCCGCGAGCTCGGACTGCACGTACGGGTCATCGGGGCGCGCCCGGGCCAGCTCGCGCTGGAGCTCGAGCGCCTCGTCGGTGCGGCCGAGCGTGCGCAGGCAGCGGGCGACCGACCAGCGGGCGACGTGCTGCTGCTCGGTGGTGCCGTAGCGGTCGGCCGCGTCGACGGCCTGCTGGAACTCGGCGAGCGCGGCCTCGGCGCGACCGGAGTCGTGCATCGTCCAGCCCAGGTTGTTGTGCAGGGCGACGCCCCAGCGCAGCACCCGCGGATCGCGCGAACCGGCGAGCACATCGAGGCCCTCGGCCGCCCACTCCTCCTCATGCCCCGCGTCGTTGAGCGCGAGCATGTGCAGCGCGTCGAGCACCAGGAAGTTCGAGCCGGCGAGCGCCGCCTCGCGCACGCCGCGCGTGAGCTCGGGCACGGCCTCGGCGCGGCGGTCGGCGGCGGCCAGGATGCGCCCGCGCTCGATCGAGACACGCGCGCGCACCTCGGCGGCGTCGCGCTGCGGCTCGTCGGGGGCGGGGCCCGCCGCGGCCACCTCGTCGAGCACCGCCAGCGCCTCGTCACCCCGGCCCTGGATGCCGATGGCCCGCGCGAGCTGGGTCGACAGGACGGCGCGCACGTGCGCCGGATGCGAGTCGTCGTCGGCCGCCTCGCGGAACCGCTCCTCGCTCGCGGCGGGGTCGCCGAAGTCCCAGAGTCGGTCGATCAACTGCTGTTCGTCTCCCCGGTGGCGGGACGGTTCGGCCGGCACCTGGTCTGTCGAGTCATCCACCCCTCCATCATGGCAGCGCATCGCCCGTGCTCGCGTCGGCATGACACCGCGCAACCTCGCGGATATGCTGCGGGGAGCATGACCCGCATCATCGCCGGATTCGCCGGCTCGCTCTCCCTCGCCGTCCCGCGCTCGGGCACGCGCCCCACGAGCGACCGGGTGCGCGAGGCGATCTTCTCGGCGCTCGACGCGCGCGACGCCGTCGACGGCGGCGCCGTGCTCGACCTCTACGCCGGATCGGGCGCGCTCGGCCTCGAGGCGGCGTCCCGGGGCGCGGCCGAGGTCGTGCTCGTCGAGAAGGCGAAGCCGGCCGCCGACATCTGCCGGCGGAACGCGGAGGCGGTGACCCGCGCCGCGCGGGATCACCGGCCGCGCATCCGGGTCGCCATGCGGAGCGTCTCGTCGTACCTCGAGTCGGCGACGGGGCCGTTCGACCTCGTCTTCATCGACCCGCCGTACGACCTCGGCGAGGCCGCGCTCGGGCACGACCTCGAGCTGCTCGCGCCACTGCTCGCGCTCGACGCGATCGTCGTGGTGGAGCGGAGCTCTCGTTCGCCCGAACCCCGCTGGCCGGCGGGCATCGCGCCCGAGCGGCGCCGCGACTACGGCGAGACCACGCTGTGGTGGGCGGCGGCTCAGCCCGAGCGGCCGTCCCAGCCCGAATAGGGGTCCCAGCCCTCGGCGTCGATCCCGCGGCCGTCGATGAGCACCTCGCCCGGGGCGGGCACCACGCGGCCGACGACCTCGAACGGGGCGGGCACCTCGACACCGGGTGGGAACGTCGCGAGCAGGCCGTGGTCCTCCGCGCCGGCGAACGCGACGCGCAGGTCGGCGCCGAGCGCCTCGCCGTCGAAGTCCAGCCCGACGCCGCTCGCCTCGGCGATGCGCCGGGCGTCGCGGGCGAGTCCGTCGGAGACGTCGAGCATCGAGGTCGCCCCCGCGCGCGCGGCCGCGACGCCCGCCGCGACGGGCGGGTGCGGCGCCAGCTGGGCCGCCACGAGCTCGGGATGCCGCGCGCGCACGTCGGCGGCCCGGTCGGGATCGGGTTCGCCCGCGGCATCCGTGCCCTCGGCGAAGAGCAGTGCGAGCCCGCGGGCGGCGTCGCCGCGGGCGCCCGCGTGCGCCAGCACGTCGCCGACGCGCGCGCCCGAGCGGAGGACCGGCGCACGGCCCTCGAGGTCGCCGAAGGCCGTCACGGCGATCGTGAGCACCGTCGACGCCGACAGGTCGCCGCCCACCACCCCGGCCCCGGGCGCGAGCGCCGCGAGGCCCTCGTGCAGCCCCTCGGCGATGCCCTCGAGCACGGCGGCGGGCGTGGTCGGCGGTGCGGCGATCGCCACGACGAGCGCGGTGGGCCGGGCGCCCATCGCCGCCACGTCGGTGAGGTTGGTGGCCGCGGCCTTCCAGCCCAGCTCGAACGGCGTCGACCACGCGAGCCGGAAGTCGGGCCCGTGCACGAGCAGGTCGGTGGTCACGACGTACCGGCCGTCGGCGGCCGCCACGACCGCGGCGTCGTCGCCCGCGCCGAGCAGCGCCGCATCACCCGAGGCCAGCCGAGGCAGGATGCGTGCGAGCATGCGCGTCTCGCCCAGTTCGCCGATGGTCGGCGATTCGGTCCGCGCAGGTCGTTCCATGTCTCTCACGGTAGCCTGAACGGCGATGCCCCACCCCACCGCTCCCCTGCCCCGGCGCGCGCTGCGGCGCGTCGCGCTCACCCTCGGCCTCACCGTCGTCGGGACGATCGCGCTCGCCGGCTGCAGCCAGGCCGTTCCATTCGATGCCGCGCCCGACGCGACCGACGCCGACTGCGCCGCCGTCATCGTGCGCCTGCCCGACGTCGTCGCGGGCCAGGCCGAGCGCGAGACGAACGCGCAGGGCACGGGCGCGTGGGGCAACCCGGCGTCGGTGCTGCTGCGCTGCGGCGTCGAGCCCCTCGGTCCCACGACCGACCGGTGCGTGAGCGTCGACGGCGTCGATTGGGTCATCGACGAGTCGGATGCCCCGCGCTACCTGTTCACGACCTTCGGGCGCACGCCCGCGGTCGAGGTGCTCATCGACAACGACGTGGTCTCGGGCACGACGGCGATCGCCGACCTCTCGTCGGCCGTCTCGGCCATCCCCGCCGAGGGCGGCTGCACGAACGTCGACGACGCGGTCCTCGGCTGACGGGTCGCGGCCCGTCCCCGCTCAGCTCGCGTCGAAGCCGGCACGCGGGCGCTCAGCTCGCGTCGAGGCCCGCCTCGGGCTCGGGACCGAACGTCACGCGGCGTCCGCTGATCGTGTCGGCGTCGATGCGGATGAAGTTGCGCTTCACCGTCGGGATCCACGGCACGAGCGACGCCGCCTCGGCCTCGGCGATCTCGGCCTCGCTCTCGAGTGCCCGGGCGCGACCCTTGATGACGACGCTCCAGCCGTCGGTCGCGCCGTAGTCGTCGATCTCGAAGGCCACCTTGTTGTTCACCGTCACGCCGAACAGCTTCGTGCCCTCCGCCGTGCGCAGCAGCACGCCGCCCTCGACGGTCGTGTAGTTGATCGGGAAGATCTCGGGCTGATCGCCGATCGAGACGGCCAGCCTTCCGAAGTCCTTCTCCACGAGCAGGGCCCAGCACTCGTCGTCGCTGAGGACCTTCACCGGTTCGCGTTCTTCAGCCATGCCACCATCGTGGCACGCTCCACCGGCGTCGTCATGGGTCGAACGGCCCTCGAGGCCGGCACGGATGCCGCGAGGGCGCGTCGAGGCTCAGGGGTTCGACGGCTCGACGGCTCAGCGGCTGCCGCGCGCGTGCCCCACCTCGATGAGCTCCGAGATCAGCTCGGGGTAGGTGAGCCCCGAGTTCAGCCAGCACGTCGGGAACATCGAGATGGGCGTGAATCCCGGCATCGTGTTGACCTCGTTCACGACGAAGCCCTCGTCGGTGAGGAACACGTCGACGCGGGCGAGCCCCTCGCCGCCGATCGCCTCGAACGCGCGCCGGGCGATCCGGCGGAGCTCGAAGAGCTCGCCGTCGCCGAGGTCGGCCGGGCAGATGAGGTCGACGCCGGGCGCGTCGAGGTACTTCGCGTCGAAGTCGTAGAAGTCGCGTCCGCTCACGACGACCTCGCCGGCGACGCTCACGCGCGGCCCTTCGCCGTCGCGTCCCTCGAGCACGCCGCACTCGATCTCGCGGCCGACGACGGCGGATTCGACGAGGACGGTGCGGTCCTCGGCGAACGCCATGTCGAGCGCCGCGTGCAGCTCCGACCAGTCGGACACCTTGCTGACGCCCACGGAGGAGCCCGCGCGAGCGGGCTTCACGAACACGGGCAGGCCCAGGCCGTGCACGCGGCGCTGCCACAACTCGGGGTCCTCGGCGAGGGCTGCTCGCGTGAGCGTCACCCACGGGGCGACGGCGATGCCTGCGCCCTCGAGGACCGTCTTCGTGACGTGCTTGTCCATGCCGATCGCCGACGCCAGCACGCCGTTGCCGACGTAGGGCAGTCCGACGAGCTCGAGGAGGCCCTGCACGGTGCCGTCCTCGCCGAAGCGGCCGTGCAGGATCGGGAGCACGACGTCGACGTCGCCGAGCGAGCGCTCGCCCGCGGCATCCGTCACCTTCAGCTCGCGCGACGAGGAACTCTCCGGCCAGCGCACGCGCGTGCCGTTGTCGACGACCTCGGGCAGGTGCGCCGGGTCGAGGGCGTAGCGGGCCCGGTCGTCGGCCTCGAGCACGAAGGCGCCGTCGCGGGTGATCCCGACCGGGATCACCTCGTAGCGGTCACGGTCGATCGCCCCCAGGATCCCGCCCGCCGTTGCGCAGCTGATCGAGTGCTCGCTTGAACGCCCGCCGAACAGCAGAACCACCCTGAGCTTGTCCATCTGATGTCCTTTCGCCCTGGGGCTCGTCGTCGGTCGTGAGGTGCGGTGCGATGTCCTTCGGGGCCAGGGTGCCCGCGAGCACCTGCCGGACCTGCTCGACGATGGGCATCTCCACGCCCTTCGCCCGCGCGAGCTCGAGGATCGGGCCCACCGAGGCGAGGCCCTCGGTGGTCTGCTGCATGCGGTTGACCACGTCGGGCAGCTTGTAGCCCTGGCCGAGCAGCCGCCCGGCGGTGTTGTTGCGCGACAGCGGCGACTGGCACGTCGCGATGAGGTCGCCGAGCCCCGCGAGGCCCGAGAGCGTGTCGGGGTGCGCGCCGTAGGCGACCGCGAAGTCGGTCATCTCGACGAGGCCGCGCGTGATGATCGAGGCCTTGGTGTTCTCGCCGTAGCCGGCGCCGTCGACGATGCCGATCGCCACGGCGATGAGGTTCTTCAGCACGCCGCCGAACTCCGTGCCGATGACGTCGGTGTTCACGAACGAGTGGAAGTACTTGTTGCGCGAGATGGAGGCCACGGACTGCGCCGTCTCGAGACTCGTCGACGACACGACGGCGGCCGTCGGCTGCTCCCTCGCGATCTCGAGCGCGA
>CBFGWW010000047.1:0-15671 GCA_965652625.1 uncultured Agromyces sp. | reverse complement strand
GGGGGCGTCGGCGCTCATGCGACCATCCTAGGATTGACGCCATGAGCGCATCCGGCGGCACCCGAGCCATCATCGCGGCCTTCCTCGCCAACGCGGGGATCGCCCTCACGAAGTTCATCGCGTGGTTCTTCTCGGGGTCGGCGTCGATGCTCGCCGAGGGCGTGCACTCGGTGGCCGACGCCGGCAACCAGCTGCTGCTCATCCTGGGCGGGCGCCAGGCGAAGAAGGCCGCCGACAAGGAGCATCCGTTCGGCTACGGCCGCGAGCGCTACGTCTACGCCTTCGTCGTCTCGATCATCCTCTTCTCGGTCGGCGGCATCTTCTCGATCTACGAGGGCATCGACAAGCTCCAGCACCCGCACGAGCTCGAGGTGCCCTGGCTGCCGATCCTCGTGCTCTCGATCGCGATCGTGCTCGAGTCGTTCTCGCTGCGCACCGCGATCAAGGAGTCGAACCACGTGCGCGGCCGCCAGAGCTGGGTGCAGTTCGTGCGGCACGCGAAGGCGCCCGAGCTCCCCGTCGTGCTGCTCGAGGACATCGCGGCGCTCCTCGGCCTCGTGTTCGCGCTCTTCGGCGTCGGCCTCACGATCATCACCGGCAACTCGCTGTTCGACGCGATCGGCACGCTGATGATCGGCACCCTGCTCATCATCGTCGCGATCGTGCTCGGCATCGAGACGAAGAGCCTGCTCGTCGGCGAGGGCGCGAACGACGAGGACCTGCAGAAGATCGAGCGGGCGATCCTCGCCGGCCCCGAGGCCGAGCGCATCATCCACATGAAGACCCTCTACCTCGGCCCCGACGAGCTGCTCGTCGCAGCGAAGGTGGGGTTCGCCGCCGACCAGCGCCTCGCGGAGGTCGCCGCGGCGACCAACGCCATCGAGCAGCGCATCCGCCAGGCGGTGCCCGTCGCCCGCGTGATCTACGTCGAGCCCGACGTCTACGTGGACCCGAAGGCGGCCGCCCCGGCCACCGACGCGATCGTCATCAAGGGTCTCGAGTGACCGCGGCCTCGGTCCCTGAGCCTGTCGAAGGCACCTTCGCTTCGGTCCCTGAGCTCGTCGAAGGGACGCTCGCTTCGACGGGCTCGGCGAGCGCGCTCACGGCCCTCGTGCTCCGGCACGACTCCGCGATCGGGCTCGGCAACCTCGGACCCACGCTCGAGGCGCACGGCTACCGGATCGTGACGGTCGACGCCCCCCACGAGGACGTCACCGCGGTCGACGCACTCGCACCCGACCTCGTCGTGGTGCTCGGCGGCGACGAGGGTGCCTACGAGACCGACCGCTACCCCTATCTCGCCGACGAGATCGAGCTGCTGCGCCGCCGCATCGACGCCGAGGCCCCGATCTTCGGCGTGTGCCTCGGCGCCCAGATGCTCGCGAAGACGCTCGGCGCCGACGTGCGCAAGGGCCCCCGCAAGGAGGTCGGCTGGCTGACGGTCGAGCCGACCGAGGCCGGCGCGGCGTCGCCCGTGCGGCACTTCGCCGGCGTGCCCACCGTGCAGTGGCACGGCGACACGTTCGACCTGCCCGAGGGTGTCGAGCGGCTCGCCACGTCGGGCCAATACGAGAACCAGGCGTTCGCCAAGGGCGACTGGCTGCTCGCGGTGCAGTTCCATCCCGAGGTCGACGACGAGATCCACGAGGACTGGCTCGCCGCGTGGGGCGACGAGCTCCCCGAGTACGGGCTCAGCCGCGAGCAGCTGCGCGCGGAGCGCGCCGTCAACGGGCCGCGGGCCCAGGCGGCATCCGCTGCCCTGCTCTCGGAGTACCTCGACGGACTCGAGGCCCGTCGCGTGATTCCGCGCGCGAGCTGACCCTCAGCGCCGGCTCACCCGACCCCGATGAGCTCCTCGAGCTGTGCGATCGGCTCGTACCAGCCGAGGTCGAGGATGAGCGCCTGCAGCTGCTTGTCGAGTCCGGCGACGACCGCGACGCCGACGACGATGAACACCATGCCGACGACCCGCCGGAACCACCCGTGCGGATCGGCGAGCCATCCGAGACGGCGCACCAGGGATCGGCCGAGGAGCGCGACGAGCAGGAGCATCGCCGCGAGGCCGATGGCGTACGCCACGACGTACGCGAATCCCTCGGCGAACGAGACCGGGAGCACCGCCGCGACGATCAGGGCGTACGTGGGGCTGCAGCTGCTGAACACCGGCCCGAGGGCCGCCCCGGTGAGGATGTCGCCGCCGAGGCTCTGCCTCGACACCGAGCGATCGAGCATCGCCGCGCTGCGCGACTGCAGGCCGAGCGCGATCGACAGTCGGTCCCACAGCGACGGGAACAGCAGGTCGACGCCCAAGAGGATCACGATGCCGCCCGAGATCGCCTGCCACACCTGGGGCGGCACGCCGAGGAGGGCGGTCGTCGCCTTCAGGAGCAGCGTGAAGAGCACGACGCTCGCCGCGAGCGACGCGGCGATCACGTAGGGACGCCACCGGGCGCGCCGCTCGTCGCCGCCCCGCACGATCGCCCCGCCCACGATCACCGGCAGCAGCGGCAGGACGCACGGCGCGGCGACCGTCAGAGCGCCGGCGGCGAGGGCGAGCGCGAGCGAGGCCGTCATCGGCCCGGCACGGCCGCCACGAGCGAGGCGACCGACGGGTCGTCGTAGAGCACCACGCTCGAGATCGCCGCACCGGAGTCGTCGACGAAGACGATCGTCGTCTGGATGGTCACACCGTAGCGCTGGCGCAGGTCGGTGCGGCTGTCGTAGTCGACCTTGAAGACCGTGAGACCGTCGGGGACTCCGACCGCGCGGAGGTCCTCATCGAGGGCACGGCACTGCGGGCACCAGCTCGCGTGGAAGAACAGCGCCTTCGCACCGGCTGTCGCCTCGATCGCACCGTCGGCGTAGTCGACGTAGGCGCCAGGCACGGGCGCCGGCGGTGAGGTGGACGCGGAGGCGTCGTCGCGGGGCGCCGGAGTCGTCGGTGCCGGCGACTCGCTCGTCGTGGTCGCCGGCGGGGCACTCGGGCCGGCGCAGCCCGCCAGCGCCAGGATCGTCGCCGCCGCGGCCACGAACACCGCGACGCTCGTTCGTCGGTGCATCTTCACTCCGCTCGCGGGACCGGCGCCCGCCCACGTTCCACGCTAGCGAGCCGGCGGCCCGGCGACGCCGGGACGAGATTACGGAGTCGTGACGGCTGACCGGGGCGCGCGCTGGTCATCGGCTCGGCGCACCGGGCAGCCGCAGCGTGAAGCGGCATCCGCCGTTCACGTTCTCGACCGCGCATTCGCCGCCGTGCAGCTCCGCCACCCGTTGCACGATCGACAGGCCCGTTCCCGTGCCGCCGCCGGCCCTCGGCGTGCGTGAGGGGGTGCCGCGCCAGCCGGGCTCGAACACCCGCGGCAGGTCCGCCTCGGGAATCCCTCCGCAGCCGTCGACGACCGAGACGACGATGCCCCCGTCGGCGCCCGACGCGACGTCGGTCCGCACCGTGCCGCCGGCCGCCGTGTGCCGGATCCCGTTCAGGACCAGGTTCTCCACGGCGCGCGAGACCTCCCGCGGGTCGACGATCGCCACGGCGTCGCCCCGGACCTTCCCGTCCAGCCGCACCTCCGCGGCGCGCGCGATCGGCGCGGCGCTCGCGAGCACGTCGGACACCACGTCGCCGACATCGACGACCTCGGAGTCGAGGCGGACCCCGGGCGCGTGCAGGCGGGAGTAGTCGAGCAGGTCGTCCACCATGGCACTCATCCGTCCGACCTCCGAGTGGATGCCGCGGATCGCGTCCTGCGGCGCGGCGACCCCGTCCTCGGCGGCCTCGGCGAGCGCGCGCATCGACGCCAGCGGCGTGCGCAGGTCGTGGGAGATCCAGGCGACGACCTCGCGGCGCCGCGACTCGGCGGCGGCGTCGCGTTCGCGTGCGGCGAGCGCGGCCGCCCGTTCCGCGCCGAGGCGCTGCGTTCGCAGGGCGAGCACGAGCCCGACGACGAGTGCCGACGGAATCGCCGCGGCCAGCAGCCAGAGCACCGCCGACACCGCGGCATCCGGGAGCACCATCGTCTGGATGCTCACGGCCAGCCCGCCACCGAGTGCCGCGATCACCACGAGCGGACCGAGCGCGGCCGCGATGGCCGGACGCCGGCGGGCGACGGCGAGCACGATGAGGGCGCCGACGAGCCCGACCGCCCCTGCGACGAGCGCCGCGACGACGAGCGCGGGCACCACCTCGAGGTTCATCCGCCACCGTCCCAGCGATATCCGACGCCGAACACGGTCACGAGCAGGCGTGGCCGAGCCGGGTCGGGCTCGACCTTCTCGCGGAGTCGGCGCACGTGGACGGTGACGGTCGACAGGTCGCCGACCTCCCAGCCCCACACCTCCCGCAGGATGGTCTCCCGATCGTGCACGGCGCCCGGATGAGCGAGGAACCATCGCAGGAGCTCGAACTCCCGCATCGTGAGCTGCAGCTCACGACCGTCACTCCAGGCGCGGTGCGCCACGGGGTCGAGCGAGAGCCCGCCGTGCTGCAGGAGCATCGGCTGCCCCGCGCCCGTGCGACGCAGCACCGCCTGCACGCGCAGCACCAGCTCGCGCGGGCTGAACGGCTTGACGATGTAGTCGTCGGCGCCTGCCTCCAGTCCGACGAGGCGGTCGTCCTCCTCGCCGCGGGCCGTCAGCATGATCACGGGCACCGTCGGCCGTGCTGTGCGCAATCGACGCAGGACCTCGATGCCGTCGAGACCGGGAAGCATGAGATCGAGCACGACCGCGTCGAGAGCGGATGCCTCCGCGGCCGCAAGCGCCGCGACCCCGTCGGCCGCACGCTCGGTCGCGATGCCCGCGCGCTCCAAGTACGCGATCACCACGTCAGCGACCGTGGCGTCGTCGTCCACGACGAGCACGCGTGCCACGACCCCAGCGTAGAGCCGAAGAGCGCACCCGCGGCCGGAATCCGCCCACCAGGGGCATCCGTCATCACTCCGTAAGCAGGCGGTAAGGGCGCCGTCATGGAGTTCGCGCCACCGCGGCGATGGACTGGCGTCGTGGGCGGAACCCGCCCGCCCGGCTCCCGCCGGTGGTCAGCCGGTCTCCGGCCGATGGAAGGGACATCCCATGCCTGCTCGTATCTCGCGCACCGCGCTCACGGCCGTCGCCGCGGCGGCGCTGGTCCTCGCTCCGGCCACGGCCCACGCCGCCGGGGCGGGTGGCGTCGGCGGCCCGGCGTTCTACGTCGACGGCACGCAGTACCGCACGGTCGCGACCCCGAACGACCTCTCGCGGACCGGCGCACCGGCGCACTCCTTCGACGTCATCTACGACTTCGGCGGCGCGCAGCTCAACGTCGCCACCGCCGCGCCCGGCGACACCGACTACAACGGCGGACGCTGGATGGTGCACGCCCTCGCCTTCCCGTCCGGCTATGCCGCCGCGGTGGCCGCCGGTGATGCCGACGGCGACGGCGTGCTCGACTCCGACGCCGAGCTCATGGCGGCGATGCAGGCCGGCACCGCACTGGACGTCGGCATCGTCGCATCGTTCACCTGCCCGGTGATCCCGCTCCACAGGTGAGCACGGGCGACCGGCAGGTCGCGCGATCCGACTCAGGGCCGGCGCAGCGGGTCCTCGAAGAACTCGAGCAGCAGCCGAGCGGATGCCTCGGGGTCGACGCCCGGGTACACCTCGACGCGATGGTTGAGCCGCCGGTCGCGCACGATGTCGTAGAGCGAGCCGGCCGCGCCGGCCTTCTCGTCCCATGCTCCGAACACGAGCGTGCCGACGCGTGCGCTCACGATCGCGCCCGCGCACATCACGCACGGCTCGAGCGTGACGACGAGCGTGCAGTCGGTGAGCCGCCAGTCGCCGATCGCCTCGGCCGCGTCGCGCAGGGCGAGGATCTCGGCGTGCGCGGTCGGGTCGTTCGTCAGCTCCCGCTCGTTGCGTCGCGCCGCGATCACGACGCCGTCGCGCACCACGATCGCGCCCACGGGGACGTCGCGCGTCGCGGGCGCCTGCTCGGCTTCTGCGAGGGCCAGGCGCATCCACTCGCGGTGGATCGGCACGTCCACGAGCCCCTCCCTCCGCGAGAACCCCCGCAACTAGACTCGAGCCTATGCGAGTCCACGTTGCCGACCACCCGCTCATCACCCACAAGCTGACGGTGCTCCGCGACGTGAACACGCCGTCGCCGGTCTTCCGCTCCCTCGTCGAGGAGCTCATGACGCTGCTCGCCTACGAGGGCACCCGCGGGGTCCGCGTCGAACCCGTCGACATCGTGACGCCCGTGGCACCCACCACGGGCGTTCGCATCGCCGAGCCCAAGCCGCTCATCGTGCCGATCCTCCGCGCGGGCCTCGGCATGCTCGAGGGCATGGTGAAGCTCCTGCCGAGCGCCGAGGTCGGGTTCCTCGGCATGGCGCGCAACGAGGAGACCCTCGAGCCCACCACCTACGCCGAGCGCCTGCCCGACGACCTCTCCGACCGCCAGTGCTTCGTGCTCGACCCGATGCTCGCCACCGGCGGCTCGCTCACGGCGGCGATCGAGTTCCTGCTCAGGCGCGGGGCGACGGATGTCACGGCGATCTGCATCCTCGCGGCGCCCGAGGGCCTGAAGGCCGTCGAGGACGCGCTGCACGGTCGCGAGGTCACCGTCGTGCTCGGCGCCGTCGACGAGCGACTCAACGAGCACGGCTACATCGTGCCCGGCCTCGGCGACGCCGGCGACCGCCTCTACGGCACGGTCGAGTAGTCCGCAGCGCGTCATCAGCCCGCGCTGCCCGTACACTCCTCGATCCTTCACTGGCTGCACCGCAGGATCTTCGCGTCGTCGCGCGCTGGCGCGGACGCGACCGCGGAAGATTTTTCTGAACGGCCCCTTTTCGCAGATCCTTGCGGGCGTGTCATCCGCTCACCCGATCCTCCCGGATGCCGCACCGCTGCGCGCACCGTCTGCGCCGTCATACCCCGTCATACCGGCGTCATGAATTGACACACGCTCGCGTATCCGTTTCACTGGCACCCATGACTGACACCGCACGCAACCTGACCGCCCGCGAGGTGACCAGGAATGCCGACATCATGATGTCGGCGCGTGCGCCCATGTGTTGTCGAATGTGCCGCTGACCGCGACCCGACCGCCGAGTTCCCGTCTCCGATCGACATCCTGATCGGCTCGGACTCCACCGAACCCGCTCTCCAGGGTTCCCCGGCCGAACGGCCTTTCGCATCGACCCCGCCACCGTCTCGGGGTCCCTTCGCTGCACCGACTCCACAAGGACCGACGTCATGTCTCTCGCTCTCGCTCCCATCCGCTCCACCGCCGTCCGCACCGCTCCGTCGCTCCCGGCCGTGCCCGCCCGCCCCGTTACGATCGCGCCGCGTCCGGCCGATCTCGCGGCGCCGGCCGCACCCGCGACACCGGCCGCTCCCGCTGCGCCGCGCGTCCGTGCCGTGCCCGAGGGCACCGAGGCCCGCGGCTTCGTGCTCTACGTCGGCATCGACGAGGCCAAGGCCCTCGCCGACGGCACCACCCTCCACCGCATCGTCGAGGCGCTCCGCGCCCTCACCGCCGACGTCGCGCCGTCGGCCGAGACCTACGCCGCCGTCGCACTCGCTCCCGAGGGTGCCGGCGGTCGCGACGTCGAGGTCGTGCGCCTCGCGCTGCAGGACCCCGCCGCCCTCGCCAAGCAGCGCGAGAGCCAGGGCATCCGCGACGACGCCGACCGCCACCCCAACGGCGTGATCATCGACATCTCGCGCAAGCGGGTCCTCCTCGACGGGGAGCCCGCCGGGCTCACCTACAAGGAGTTCGAGCTCCTGCAGTACCTCGTGCTCCGCGAGGGTCGCACCATCGACCGCCACGAGCTCATCGACAGCCTGTGGGACGCCGACGACGAGGCCCCGAGCGAGCGCACGATCGACGTGCACGTTCGCCGCCTGCGCTCGAAGCTCGCCCACTACCAGGACATCGTGCGCACGGTGCGCGGCGTCGGCTACCGCTTCGACCGTCACGCCGACGTCTCGATCCGTCAGGCCTCGACGCCCTCGCCGGACCTGTACTGATCGGGCGACGAGCCCGGGTCGCGCCCGCGTGACGCGGCGACGAGCTGCGCGACGAGCAGCGGCACGACGCACGCCGTCAGCAGGAGGCTCAGGCCGATCGACACGGCGAGGTCGGGTGCGCCCGACCACCACCACGTGTCGATGAGCGACGCTCGGGTGTTCGCCGGGACCACGACGAACGCGATCCACAGCGTCAGCGCGACGAGCACGCCGGTGACGGCGACGGGCAGCCAGCGCGCGACACGAGATGCCGGGGGTCGACGGAGCACCAGCACGAGCCACGCGATCGCCGCGGCCAGCAGCAGCGGCATCCCGACCATGATGGCCGGGGCCGCGGCGATCAGCGGGTCGGTACTCCTCGACGAGGGTTGCGTGCCCACGATCTCGTGCACGAGGTCGTCGGTGAAGGCGGCGAACCGTCCGGGGTCGGTCCCCAGGCCGGTGTTGGTCAGCACCACGATCCCGAACCCGAGCTCCGGCGCGATGGCCACGTACGACATCGCCCGCAGCGCGTCGCCTCCGTGCTCCCAGATCCGCGGCAGGTCGGGATCCTCCCATCCGGCGTCGAGGTCGGTCAGCTCCCAGAACGCGCGTTCGTACCATCCGCTCGCGTAGGCGGAGTAGCGATCGATCTCGGTCAGCGGACGACGAGCGGCTTCGAGGACGTCGGGGTCGATGCCCGTCGGCGCGCCCAGGTGCGCCTCGACGAGGCGGGTCAGGTCGTGGGCGTTCGACGTGAGGTAGCCGCTCGGCGCCGCGGCGGCGGTCACGGGTGTGGGCGTGGCCACGTTCAGCAGGCGGAACCAGGTGTACTCGCCGACGGCGAGGCCGTCGGACGCGGCCCGGTCGAGGTCGCTCGTGGTCGCTTCCATCCCGAGGGGGTCGACGACGAGCTCCTGCAACGAGGACTCGAAGGAGTCGCCCGTCACGGCTTCGATGATCGCGCCGAGCAGCGTGTAGTTCGCGTTCGTGTACTCGAACCGGGCTCCCGGCTCCACGTCGGGCTGCTCGCGCAGCAGGCGTCGGGCGTCGTCCGCGATGGAGCCCGCCTGCGGCCACAGGCTGAAGAAGTCGAGGCCCGCGCGCATCGTCAGTCCCGACGTGTGCTCGAGGAGCTGCTCGACCGTCACCGGCGCCAGCGCGCTCGCGTCGCCGCCGAGCTCGGGCAGGAGTGCTCCGACCGTGTCGTCGAGGCCGAGGCGGTCCTGCGCGACGAGCTGGTGCACGGCGAGCGCAGTGACCTGTTTCGACGTGGAGCCGAGCACGAACGGCGTGTCGAGCGTCACCGCGCGCCCGTCGGGCGCCGCCTCGCCGTAGGTCCCCTCGAACAGGATCTCGTCCTCCGCCAGCACGACCACGGCGAGGCCGGCCAGGCGCAGCTCGTCGGCCTTGGCCCGGAGGAACCCGTCCAGCTCCGCCGCCGTCGCCCACTCGGGATCGAGCGCGGCATCCGCCCATGCCGGCGGCGCGCCCGCATCGGAGGGGACCGGCGCCGTGGCAGCAGCCCCGAAGCTCGCGCCCACGTCGGCGCCGACGCCGAGGCTCGCGCACGCCAGCACGGCAGCGACGCCGAGCCGATCGGCCACCCACCCGATCCGCCGTGCCCTGCCCCCGCTCGAGCGCACGCATTCAGTATCGACGCTGCGACCGCGCGGGAGTAGCCTCCAACCCGGGGGGACCGCTCGCGTGCGGGTCCGCGGGGTGCGGGTCGTCGGATCCCCCGAGGGGGTGCGTCGGGATGCGCTTCAGGTCACCGGTGGCGGGCGGCATCCGCGTCTTCGCCGTCGCGGGCACGAACACGATCTCGTTCGGCATCGAGGCGGATGCCGCGGCGCGGACCGGGCTGCTCGGGTTCGCGGTCGAGCGCATCGACCCGACCGAGAACGAGCGCTACTTCATGAGCGGTTTCAAGGTGTTCCCGAGCGTCATCCCCGCACCCGACGCATCGACCACGGTCTCGACGTTCGAGCATCCGATCCAGAGCCTCGTCTGGGACGACTTCACCGCGAAGCCCGGCCGGCCCTACACGTACCGCTTCCATCCACTGGCCGGCGCTCCGAAGAACCTCGACCGCACCCGCCCGGTCGTCGAGCTCGACGTCGAGACCGAGCCGCTCCACGGCGGCACGCACGACGTCTTCTTCAACCGGGGCGTCGCCTCGAGCCAGCGGTACGCCCTGAAGTTCGGCAACCTCCCGCCCGACCGGCAGCCGACCGAGCGCAGGCGCACGGAGGCGCTCGCGTGGCTCAGCCGCGATCTCGACGAGGCGATGCTTCGGTTCATCCGAGCGGCGCGACCGGGCCAGGCGATCCGCGGATGCTTCTACGAGTTCACCTACGCCCCGGTGCTCGCCGAGCTGAAGCGCGCGATCGACCAGGGCGTCGACGTGAAGCTCGTCGTCGACCTCAAGGTCAACGAGCACACGACGAACGAGGAGCAGCCCGACGGCACCACGAAGGCCGTCGTCCACGCGAGCGACCCGCGCCTGCGGAACCTCGAGGCCATCACCGACGCGGGCCTCCCCGACTCGGCGATCGTCCGCCGCGAGGCGCGGCGCTCCTCGATCGCCCACAACAAGTTCATGGTGCTGCTCAACGCCGCCGGGAAGCCCACGCAGGTGTGGACCGGCTCCACCAACCTCACCGACGGCGGCGTGCACGGCCAGGCGAACGTCGGCCACTGGATCCGCGACCGGGCAGTGGCCGGGGCGTACCTGGACTACTGGCACCTGCTCGAGCAGGATCCCGGCGGACGCGTCGGGGACTCGAGGTCCACCGTGCGCACGCGGAATGCCACGTTCTACGCGGATGTCGCGGGGCTCTCCCCGGTGCCCGCTCCGGCGGCGATCCCGCTCGGCACGACCCCGGTGTTCAGCCCGCGCTCGGGCCTCGCACCCCTCGACCTCTACGTCGAGCTCGCAGCGACGGCGTCGTCGCTGGCGTGCATGACCTTCGCCTTCACCGTGCCGGCGCCGTTCAAGGACGCCCTCGCGAAGAACACGCCGGCCGGCCCGGTCTGCTTCCTCCTGCTCGAGAAGGAGGACCGCCCGAATGCGCGGTCGACGAAGCCGTTCATCCGCCTGAACGCGCGCAACAACGTGTACCAGGCGTCGGGCTCCGAGATCTCGACGCCGCTGGGTCGGTGGGTCGTGGAGACCGACAACCGCAAGCTCGGCCTCAACTCGCACGTCGCGTTCATGCACTGCAAGTTCCTGCTGCACGATCCGCTCGGGCCCGACCCGATCGTGGTCACCGGGTCGGCGAACTTCAGCGAGGCGTCGACGACGGGCAACGACGAGAACATGGTGATCATCCGCGGCGATCGGCGCGTCGCCGACATCTACTTCACCGAGTTCAACCGGCTCTTCAACCACTACTACTTCCGGGCGGTCGTCGACCGCACGAGCCGGGGCACGACCGCCGCGGCATCCCCCGCGACGGCCGGATCGCTCGCCCTCACGGAAGACGACCGCTGGCTCGAGAAGTACGCGCCCGGCACGTTGCGCACGAAGCGCGTCGACCAGTACGTGCGAATGGCCCTCTGACCGGGCCCTCGTTCCCGGCCCATCGAGCAGCGCGTCGACGACGTCGAGGCGCGGGCGGATCCCTCCCCCGCCCGGGGGACGAAATCTCGAAAAATCACGGAACGATAACTAGCGCCCGTTACCGATCCGTTATATATTTCTAGAGCACCGACTGTTTGCTGTGGCGGTCGGTGCGGAATGTGATTGCAGGACACTCTTGGTGCAAGGGAGAGGGTCGGTCGTCAGCCTCTACGACCGGCCCTCACCCGTTTCCGGGCACCGGTTCCCTATCCTTGGATCAGTCGGGTCGACAGGCCCGGCGATCGAAGACGTCGAGGGGAGCCGAGGGTGGCGGAACGCGCGATCACGGTCGCCGCATGGGAGTCGCTCTTCCGAGCCCAGGTCACGATCATGCGGGCCCTGGCGGCGGAGTTCCCGAGCGAGGTCATCTCGCTCAACGAGTACGACGTGCTCTTCAACATCACACGGGCACCCGGACGCCGGCTGCGGCTGAAGGACCTCAACCGCTCGGTCCTCATCACGCAGCCGAGCGTGAGCCGCCTCGTCGACCGCCTCACGGCCCGCGGGCTCGTCACGAAGGAGCACGACCCCGAGGACGGCCGCGGCACGATCGTCGCGATCACCGAGGAGGGGTTCACGCTCTTCCGCAGCGTCGCCTTCACGCACGTCGACGCGATCACCCGGCACGTCGGCAGCTCGCTCGACGACGAAGAGCTGCGCACGCTCACCGAGCTGTGCGACCGCCTGCGGCTCGGCGTGAGCGAAGAGCAGCGGGCGCAGCGGTCCGACGAGTCGCCTGAGGTGTGAGCCTCAGCCCCCGATGACGGATGCCGCGGCGTATTCGTTCGCGACGGACGCGACCTTGTCGACGTACGAGTCGAGGTGGTTGTACGAGAACACGGCCGCGCGCCAGCCCTCGACGCTCGTCATCGGCCCCGACGCGCACAGGTAGCGTGCCGTCGCCTGCGCCGCGTCGTCGATCTGGTTCGGGTCGGCGAGGCCGTCGGCGTTGCCGTCGTTCGCCCAGCGCGCCCACGTCGACGGGATGAACTGCATGGGTCCGACGGCGCGGTCCCAGACGGTGTCGCCGTCGAACTCGCCGCCGTCGGTGTCGGCGATGGCGGCCACGCCGTTGCCGTCGAGCGGCACGCCGACGATGCGCTTCGTGGGATAGCCGTCGTCGCCCAGCGTGGCGCCGCCGTAGCGGCCGTGGTTCGACTCGATCGAGCCGATGGCCGCGACCGTGGTCCAGTCGAGGCCGCACTCGGGCTGCTCGGCGGCGACCGCCAGGTGCGCGGCGACATACGCGTTCATCGCCCGCCCGGGGATGCCGGTCGCGGCGGCGACCTGCGCGATCCACTCCGAATCCACCCAGGGCATCGGGAACCCGCCGGAGCTCGAGAGCGACGCCGGAGCCTCGGCTCCCTCGACCGGCGCGACGGGCGGGGCCGTCGTCGTCGCTGCGTCGATCGGGCCGGTCAGGAGCGGGCGGGCGATCTTCTGCCCGCTGTCGAGCTGCGAGTCGAACCCGCCGGGTTTGGCTCCGAGCCCCGCGATGTTCACGGCGTAGACGGCACCGATGGCCAGGGCGGCGATGCCCACGACCACCCCCGACCAGCCGAGCACGCTCCGCGTGCCGCGCCACATGCGCGCACCCCGGGCCTCCCCCGTCGCTCGAGGGCGTCGATCCTCGTCGTCCTCGTCGGAGAACGGGTCCCAGGTCATCGTGGTGCTCCATTCGGGCCGCTCGTCGGGCGTTCGCCCGCCGTTCCCCTCGCGTCCCTGCCAACGCGGCACGAAGCCGCATCAACCAGACTACCCAGCGAGGAGCGGGCCGTCACTACCGCGATCAGAACCGATCGAATCCGTGCACCGCGACCTCGTCGGGCGTGCCCGGGTGCACCTCGAGCGCGAAGCCGGGCAGGTCGAGCGCGATGGTGAGCAAGGTGCCCCACTGCTCGTGCACCGGCCTCGCGGCATCCGGTCGCATGCAGATCGGCGCCGAGCCGCCCTCGGAGCCGCAGAACGCCGCGGCCCGCTCGGCGGCCGGGAGTCCCGACATCGCGCCGCCGACCGCCGACGCGTGCGCGTAGCGCGCACGGGTGGTCGAGTCGTCGGCGCTCGTGTCGCCCTCGGCGAGCACCGGGTCGAGGAAGTGGTTGGTATGCACGAGCCGGCCGTCGGCCGCGGGCGGCACGATCGCCATCCCCGCCGGCGAGAGCTCCAGGCTGGCCGCCTCGGCGATGCCGTCGTGGAAGGCGGCCACGGTCAGCACGGTCGACGCGCTCACCCGAGCGGATGCCGCGATGCGGCGGGCCTCGTCGAGCGTCGTCGCCTCCTCGAGGATGCGTCGCGCGATCCCGTGCACGGGAACGCCGCCCGCGTCGCTGTCGGAACGATGCGACAGGATGTTGAAGTGCACGCCGAGCCCGGCGTCGTTGACGCCGATCTTCGCGGCGGCGCCGAACTCGGTGAACAGCTTCACGCCGCGACCCGACGCGGCCGTCAGCCGGTGCAGCAGGCCGTCGGTCGCGAGGTGGTCGTGCCAGTCCCAGGTCTGGATGGTCTCGGGCGCGCCGCCGTCGGCGGGCACGCGCACCGCGGTCGAGCACTCGCCCTCGCCGGCCGAGGGGGCGACGGCGAGCACCTCGGTGCGGGCGGCCACCGCGAAGGCGCGCCACGGTTCGATGCCGGCGGCGGAGGCCGTGGCATCCGATTCGACGACGAGCGCCGGATGCCACGCGAGGAGCGAGTCGCGGCTGCGCTCGACGATCTCGCGGACCCGCTCGGCGGGGATGCGGAGCGCGTCGAAGTGCGCGAGGTAGCGATCGGCGCCCTGGCGGACGAACCCGCCGTAGGAACGGCCGATCGCATCGCCGCGCTCGGCCGGGTCGGTCGTCTCGGTGGTCAGGTGGTGAAGCCGCATCGCGTGTTCCGGTCTCTCTCGCTCGCGCCCTCGCCGTGGGGCCGGCGAGGGCGCCTCAGGCTGGGTGCGTGCGACGACGCGCCTGAGCCGATCAGCGGAGCCGACGCGCCGACGAGAAGCGGGCCACCGCGGCTGCCGCCCAGCCCACCGCCGAGACGAGCGGAACGGCGAGCGCGATCATCGCGACCGGATTCGGGTGGAACTTCAGCCCGTTCGGACCGCCGATGTACGCGCCCACCGGGATCGCGTACCCGCCGCCTCCGCCGCCGCTGCCCTCGCCGCGGCCCGGGGGGAACTCGCCCTGCCCCTCGGACTCGCCCGAGCCCTCACCGCCGCCGAACCCGAAGACCACGAGCGCGGCGGGCACGAAGTCCTGCCCGTTCAGTGTGGTCTTCTCGCCGTACGCCATCTTCGCGCCCCATGTCGGCAGCGATTCCGCCAGTCCCTCGAGTACCTTCGCCATGGCTCGACGCTACGCGCGTCTGCTCCGCACGGCTACCGGCGATCGGGCCGCCGGGCGCGCGGGGGGAGCCCGCGCCACCCGCGCGACGCCCGCGCGAAACGGGCGGAGACTACTGGCATGAGCACCGACACCCCGACCGCCGCCCTGTCGCAGGCCGGCGTCAGCATCTGGCTCGACGATCTCTCGCGCAAGCGCATCACCACGGGCGAGCTCGAGCGCCTCATCGCCGAACGCGACGTGGTGGGCGTCACCACGAACCCGACGATCTTCGCGAACGCCTTCGCCGACGGCGAGTCGTACACGGCGGCCCTGCACGACCTGGCCGCGCAGGGCACCGACGTCGAGCACGCGATCTTCGAGATCACCACGCACGACGTGCGGGATGCCGCCGACCACCTCCGAGAGGTCTACGACCGCACGGACGGCTACGACGGCCGCGTGTCGATCGAGGTCCAGCCCGGTCTCGCGCACGACACCGAGGGCACCGTGGCCGAGGCGCACGCGCTCTGGGACAAGGTCGCCCGGCCGAACGCCATGGTCAAGATCCCGGCGACCGTCGAAGGACTGAACGCGATCACCGCGGCGATCGGCGCGGGCATCAGCATCAACGTGACGCTGATCTTCAGCATCGACCGGTACCGCGAGGTCATCGACGCGTACCTCGCGGGGCTGGAGCAGGCGAAGGCGGCGGGCATCGACCTGTCCACGATCCACTCGGTCGC
>CBFGWW010000046.1:0-15967 GCA_965652625.1 uncultured Agromyces sp. | reverse complement strand
AGATCCCGGTCTCATCACGAGGCCGGGATCTTCTGCATTCCGGGCCCGTCCCGATGGCGTGGATCCCGGTCTCATCACGAGGCCGGGATCTTCTGCGTTCCGGGCCTGTCCCGATGGCGTAGATCCCGGTCTCATCACGAGGCCGGGATCTTCTGCATTCCGGGCCCGTCCCGATGGCGCCGATGGCCTCCCGGCGACCCCTAGGATCATCTCGATGTCTGCCATCGGGAAGTCCACCGCCGCGCTCCTCGCCTTCGTCGTCCTCATGCTCTGCAGCTTCGCCGTGCAGGCCTCGATCGCGCAGGCCGAGCAGCGGCACGTGAAGGAGACCGAGCAGTCGGCCGCCGAGCGTGCAGCGTCCGCCGACCGCTGGCAGCGCGCCGTCGCCGGCGCTCGACGCAGCATCGAGCCCGTCGCCGACGCGGCTCGCGCGGCCATCGAGTCGGCGGGCGACCTGGCGGATGCCGAGGCGACCGCCGCGCTGGACGGCGCCGTCACCGAGCTCGACCGGGCGATGGAGGGACGCGACCTCGGTGCGATGGGCGCGGCCCGAACGGCGGTGCGCGCGGCGCACGCGGCCTTCCTCGAGGCCGTCTGCGTCGGCGCCGAGGCCCGCGTCGCGGCGAACGGCTCAGCCGACCCGGCGGCGAAGGACGAGGCGGCGTCGGCGATCACGGACGTCCGGGCGGCGGTGGCCGACGGCGAGGACGCCGCCGGATCGCTCGAGCGACTGCGTTCCGCGAGCGATCGCGTCGTCGCCTCCCACGCCGCCAACGTCGCAGCTGCAGCAGCGGCGGCCGCCGCCGCCGCTGCTGCGGCCGGCGCGCCCGAGGAGGAGGGATCCGGCGCCTCGTCGTCCACCACGCCGCGCCCTCCGAGCACGCCGCTGGTGACGGGCTTCCCGCCCCAGCCGCCCCTCCGCATCGAGGCGGCGGGCGACTACCGTCCCGGTTGCGAGACGGAGTACACCTGGGACTGGTGGTACCCCGACTCCGCCACCGGCTACGTGCTGGTCGCACCCGCGTACCCCTACGACTACGAGGTGATGTGGTTCGAGGGCCGCTGGATGGGCGTGAAGTCGCTGCCCTGCCTGTTGTGACGCACGCCGGCTCCGCCGCGTTACGCTGACCGCATGGCCGCGCCGACTCCGACCGATCCCGGATTCCCGATCGCCGTCGCCCAATTCGCGCCGGGTGCCGACGCCGATGCGAACCTCGCCGAGATCACCCGGCTCGCCGAGCTCGCGGTCGCGCGAGGAGCGCGCCTCGTCGTGCTCCCCGAGTACTCGAGCTGGTTCACCGCAGAGCCAGGCCCCGAGTGGCACGCCAACGCCGAGCGCGTCGGCGGTCGGTTCACCGAGCGGCTCGCCGAACTGGCGACTCGGCTCGACGTGCACGTCGTGGCCGGCATGATCGAGCGGCTCGACGGCGAGGAGCACCGGGTCGGCAACACCGTGGTCGCCGTCGCGCCGGGCGGCGACGTCGTCGCGCGGTACCGCAAGCTGCACCTGTACGACGCCTTCGGGCAGCGCGAGTCCGCGTGGGTGGCGCCGGGCGAGATCGCCGCGCCCGAGGTGTTCGAGGCGGGCGGCCTGCGGTTCGGGCTGCAGACCTGCTACGACGTGCGGTTCCCCGAGGTGACGCGTCGCATCGTCGACGCGGGCGCCGACGTGGTGTGCATGCCCGCCGAGTGGGTGCGCGGACCGCTGAAGGAGTCGCACTGGCGCGTGCTCACGACGGCCCGCGCCCTCGAGAACACGATGTACGTCGCGGCCGCCGACCACGCCCCGCCGGTGGGTGCGGGCAACAGCATGGTCGTCGACCCGATGGGCGTCGAGGTCGCCACGATCGGCGAGGGCACGGATGTCGCGGTCGCCTGGGTGTCGCGCGAGCGCATCGAGGCCGTGCGACGACTCAACCCGGCCCTGCGGCTTCGGCGCTTCGACGTGACCGAGCGCCGCGGCTGAGCGGACGTACGCCGACCCGCCTGAGCTCACGCGGGACCGAGCGGGTCACCCCGAGTCGAGCCCCGCGAGTCGCGCCGACGCGTCCTCGAGCACCGCGTGCCGCTTGCAGAACGCGAACCGCACGAGGCTGCGGTACGCGTCCTGGCGGTCGGGGTGCACGAATGCCGACACGGGAACGCCGACGACCCCGGCGCGTTCGGGCAGCTCCCGGCAGAGCACGGCGCCGTCGCGGTAGCCGAGGGGCGCGGCATCCGCGACGACGAAGTAGCCGGCCTCGGGGCGCGAGACCGCGAAGCCCGCGGCTTCGAGGCCGCCCGCCAGCAGGTCGCGCTTCGCGCCGAGCTCGGCCGCGGCATCCGCGAAGAACGCATCGGGAAGTCCCAGCCCGATCGCGATCGCCGGCTGGAACGGCGCGCCGTTCACGAACGTGAGGTACTGCTTGACGGCGAGCACAGCGGTCACGAGCGGCGCCGGGGCGGTGACCCAGCCGATCTTCCATCCGGTCGTCGAGAACGTCTTGCCGCCCGACGAGATGGACACCGTGCGCTCCCAGGCGCCGGGGAGCGTCGCGACGGGGATGTGCCGGGCGCCGAAGGTGAGGTGCTCGTACACCTCGTCGGTGACGATGATCGCGTCGTGCCGCTCGGCGAGGCGCACGACGTGCTCGAGCGTCTCGCGGTCGAGCACGGCGCCCGTGGGGTTGTGCGGCGAGTTCACGAGGATGACGCGCGTGCGATCCGTGACCGCCGCCTCGAGCTCGGCCGGGTCGGGTCGCCAGTCGGGGAACCGCAGCGGCACCGTGCGGTGAACGCCGCCGGCGCGCGCCACGAGCGCCGCGTACGCGTCGTAGTACGGCTCGAAGGTCACGACCTCGTCGCCGGCGTCGACGAATGCGAGCAGCGTCGCGGCGAGCGCCTCCGTCGCGCCCGCGGTCACGAGCACCTCGGATGCCGCGTCGACCTCGAGCCCGTACCATCGGCGCTGGTGTGCGGCGATCGCCTCGCGCAGCACGGGCATGCCGATGCCCGGCGGGTACTGGTTGACCCCGTCGGCGATGGCCTGCCGGGCGGCCTCGAGCACCTCGGCCGGCCCGTCCTCATCGGGGAACCCCTGGCCGAGGTTGATCGCGCCGGTGCGCGCGGCGAGCGCGCTCATCTCGGCGAAGATCGTGGCGGCGATGCGGCCGTCGGCGTCGAGCAGGCCGGCGCCGGCGGCCGTGCGCTGCCAGGGCTCCAGGCCGGGTGCGGGGGAGAAGTCGCTCACGCTCTCACCGTACGTCAGGGTGGGGCGGCTACGCTGGCGCACGGGGTCGACGGGCGCCGTCGCCGCATTCGGGGGACTCACCGCCCGGTGATAGCCGGATCACAGACTTCGCCGATGCCGCACACAGACTCGCGCGGGATGCTGGCATCGCTTTGGAAGGAGCAGACCATGACCGACACCACTGACGGTTCGACGGGGGAGGCCCGCGAGGGCGTCGTCGACGCCACCTCAGCAACCCCTGAGCCCGCCGCGAGCCAGGCCGCAGAGGCCGCCGCGACGACCCCCGTGACCCCCGCCGCGTCGTCGGAGACGCCGGCAGCACCCGCCACCCCTCCCGCGACGCAGGCTTCGGCCGCTCCCGCCGCGCCCGCCACCGCCGAGCCCGTCGCGGCCGCCCAGGCGACCGGCACGGTCTACCAGCCCGGCCAGGCCCCGCAGCCCTACGCCGCGCCCGCGCCCGCCGCCGCGGCATCCGCCCAGCAGACGGCCCCGACGCAGCCCCTGAACGGCCAGGTGCCGCCCGCGTTCGGCGGACCCCGCCCCGGCGAGTCGCAGCCGACGGCCTCGTACGCCGGCGTGCCGCCCTACGGCACGCAGCCCGGCCAGCCCGCGCAGGCCGGCCAGCCCGCGCCCAAGCAGCGCCGGGTGGGCCTCGGCGTCGCCGCCGCGATCGTGGCGGCCGCCCTCATCGGCGGCGCGTCGGGCGCCGGCATCACGGCGCTCATCTCGAGCAACCAGGCTCCCGCGACGAGCGACAGCGCCGGCAGCGCGCAGAACATCGTCGTCAACGACACCGACTCGGTGAACCAGATCACCGCCGTGGCCGCGAAGGCCAGCCCGAGCGTCGTGACCATCTCGGTCACCGGCGGCCAGGCCGGCGGCACGGGCTCGGGCATCATCCTGTCGGAGGACGGCTACGTGCTCACCAACACGCACGTCGTGACCCTCGACGGCGCCACCGGCGACCCGGCCATCCAGGTCAAGACGAACGACGGCCACCTCTACGCGGCGGAGCTCGTCGGCACCGACCCGCTGTCCGACCTCGCGGTCATCAAGCTCGTCGACGCGTCGGACCTCACGCCGCTCGAGTTCGCCGACTCCGACAAGCTCAACGTCGGCGACACGGCCATCGCGATCGGCGCGCCGCTCGGCCTCTCGGGCACCGTGACGAACGGCATCATCAGCGCGCTCAACCGCTCGATCGACGTGGCCTCCTCGGCCGCGCCGACGACGCCCGACGACTCCCAGGGCGACTCGGGCGAGGGCGACCAGGGCCAGGGCGACGGCGAGAGCCCGTTCGACTTCTTCTTCGACCTGCCCGACCCCGACAGCGGCGAGTCGCAGACGCCGCAGGCGTCGGCCGGCCAGGTGTCGCTCCCGGTCATCCAGACGGATGCCGCGATCAACCCGGGCAACTCGGGCGGTGCGCTGCTCGACTCCGAGGGCAAGCTCATCGGCGTGAACGTCGCGATCCTCTCGGCGGGCGGCTCGAGCACCGAGGCCGGGAACATCGGCGTCGGGTTCGCGGTGCCGTCGAACCTCGCGAAGCGCATCTCCGAGGAGATCATCGAGAGCGGGGCGGCGACGCACGGCCTCCTCGGCGCGACCGTCACCTCGGCCGAGGCCGACGGCCAGAGCGACACCGTCGGCGCCCTCATCTCCGAGGTGAGCTCGGGCGGCGCGGCCGAGCAGGCGGGCCTGCAGGCCGGCGACGTGGTCACGGAGTTCAACGGCGTGCCGATCACCGACCAGACCGACCTGACCGCGCAGGTGCGTGCGCTGCCGGGCGGCGCGAAGGCGGAGATCACCTTCAGCCGCGACGGCGACTCGCAGACCGCGACCGTGACGCTCGGCACGTTCGAGGGCTGACGCTCGCACGACCGGTCGAACGACGGGGCCGGGGTCCATGGGACCCCGGCCCCTTCAGCGTCCGCCAGCGCGCCGGCTGCTAGGCTCGATCGACCCGAGCGAGTGAGGAACATGCCCGAGCAGCACCATGAGGCGGCAGCGTCGCCGCTCGTCGGCGTCTCCTACGTCATGCCCGTGCTGAACGACGCCTCGCACGTGCGTGCGGCCGTGGAGTCGATCCTCGAGCAGGACTACGCGGGCCCCGTCGAGGTGCTCATCGCGCTCGGCCCGTCGATCGACGGCACCGGCGAGCTCGTGGCCGACCTCGCCGCCCGCGACGCCCGCGTGCGCGTGCTCGAGAACGAGGTGGGCTCCACACCCTCGGGCCTCAACATCGGCATCCGCGCCGCGCGGTACCCCGTGGTCGTGCGCGTCGACTCGCACTCGATGCTGCCGGTCGACTACGCCCGCGTCGCCGTCGGCGTGCTCGAGCGCACGGGCGCCGACAACGTCGGCGGCATCATGGACGCCCGCGGCGAGACGCCCTTCGAGCAGGCCGTGGCGCTCGCCTACACGACGAAGGTCGGCCTCGGCGGATCGGCGTTCCACGTGGGCGGCGCCGAGGGGCCGGCCGAGACCGTGTACCTCGGGGTGTTCCGCCGCACCGCGCTCGAGCGCGTCGGCCTCTTCGACGAGACCATCAAGCGCGGCCAGGACTGGGAGCTCAACCGCCGCCTCCGCGAGACCGGCGGCACCGTCTGGTTCACGCCCGAGCTCGCGGTCACCTACCGGCCCAGATCGAGCGTGGAGCGCCTCGCACGTCAGATGTTCTCGACGGGCCTGTGGCGCGGCGAGCTCGCCCGGCGCTTCCCGTCGGCCAACGGCATCCGCTACTTCATCCCGCCGGCCATGGTGGTGGGCGTGACGCTCGGCCTCATCCTGGGTCTCATCGGCCTCGTGCAGGCCGCAATGGGCGCGACGCCGTGGCTGCTCCTCGGCTTCCTCGTGCCCGCGGCCTACCTGCTCTTCGTCGTCGTCGCGACGATCGCCTACGCCCGCGGGCGCGGAGCCGCCGTGGCGTGGTGGTTTCTCGTAGTCTTGCCCTGCATACACGTCTCGTGGGGAGTGGGCTTCGTGCTCGGCTACCTCTCGCTGACGAGCAACATCGCCAAGCACACGGGAAGGTGACGCGGATGTCACAAGCCGGTCCGGCCCAGGCCAGGCCCACGAGCATCGCCGAGCTCCGCGCCGTCACCCAGCCGCCCGAGGTCCGCGGCCGACGCAACGCCGAGCACTGGACGGCGTCGCTCTACCTGCGTCGCTTCTCGCCGTACCTCACGTGGCTCCTGCTGAAGACCCCGATCTCCGCCAACGGCGTCACGGGCCTCATGATCCTCGTCGGCTGGTCGACCGCCGCCGCCCTGCTCATCCCGGGCGTCTGGGGCGCGCTGCTGGCGGTCGTGCTGGGCCAGCTGCAGATGCTCGTCGACTGCTGCGACGGCGAGGTCGCCCGCTGGCGCCGCACGTCATCGCCCGCCGGCGTCTTCCTCGACAAGGTCGGCCATTACACGACCGAGGCGCTCATCCCGCTCGCGCTCGGCATCCGCGCCGCCGCGTACCCGCTCGACTTCCCGGCCGACTTCCTCTGGACGACCGTCGGCGCCCTGCTCGCGCTCGTCATCGTGCTGAACAAGGCGCTCAACGACATGGTGCACGTCGCCCGCGCGAACGCCGGACTGCCGAAGCTCGCCGACACGCACGGCGAGACCGCTCCGCGCGGCGGGCTCATCGCGAAGCTCCGCAAGGCCGCGCGGTTCCTGCCGTTCCACCGCCTGTACCACTCGGTCGAGCTCACGCTCATCGCGCTCGCGGCGTCCCTCGTGGGCCTCTTCGCCGGGCAGCCGCTCGTCGACCGCATCGTCGTGGTCGTGCTGCTGCCGCTCGCGGCGCTCTCGCTCGTGGGGCATTTCGTCGCGATCATGGCCTCCCGCCGTGTCCGGTCCTGACCGCTCGGTCCCTGAGCCCGTCGAAGGGCGGCCGAAGGTCGGCGTGGTGGTGCTCACCATGGGCAAGCGGCCCGACGACCTCGCGCGCGGCATCCGGAGCGTGCTCGAGCAGCAGGACGTCGAGGTCGACGTCGTATGCGTCGGCAACGGCTGGAACCCCGCGACCGCCGCGCCGCCCCTGCCGAGCGCGGTGAAGACGCTGCACCTGCCCGAGAACCTCGGCATCCCCGCCGGACGCAACCGCGGCGTGCCCGAGGTGTCGGGCGACGTGCTGTTCTTCCTCGACGACGACGCGTTCCTGCCGAGCCCGCGGTTCCTGGCCGACGGATGCCGCGAGCTCGCCGACCGGCCAGAGCTCGGCCTGATCCAGCCCCGCGTCGTCGATCCCACCGGCGAGGTCTCCCCGCGGCGCTGGATCCCGCGCATCCGCAAGGGCGACCCTGCGCACTCGAGCCCCGTGTTCTCGTGCTGGGAGGGCGCCGTGCTCATGCCGCGCGCGGTGTTCGACGCCGCGGGCGGCTGGGCCGATCCGTTCTTCTACGCGCACGAGGGCATCGAGCTGGCGTGGCGGGTGTGGGACACGGGCCACGTCGCCTGGTACGCGGGCGAGCTCGAGGCGGGGCACCCGGTGATCGATCCGGCGCGCCACGCGTACTACTACCGGCTCAACGCGCGGAACCGCGTGTGGCTGGCCCGGCGCAACCTGCCGATCGTGCTCGTGCCGTTCTACGTCGGCTCGTGGACGGCGGTCCAGGTGCTGCGCTGGTTCCGCAACCCGTCGGCACTGAAGGCGTGGTTCGGCGGGTGGCGCGCGGGCTGGCGCGAGGATCCGGGGGAGCGGCGTCCCATGCGATGGCGCACGGTGTGGCGGATGACCCTCGCAGGGCGACCGCCGATCGTCTGATCCCGATCGTCGAGGAGCGCCGCCGACGGCGGCGTCTCGACACGTCTCGGGGCCGCGGGGCATCCGCGCCTTCGGTACCCTTGTGCGAATGGGATTGCGGAGAGATGCACAGCGCGCCGTCAAGCTGGCCAGGGACATCATGTGGTCGCGGCGGGCGCAGCGCGAGCTGCTGAGGAAGCTGCGCGACCTCCCGCCCCTCGAGCCGCACCGCTACCGCATCGGCGTCTACTTCGCCGACGGCCGCGTCAACCTCTACCAGCTGCGGCAGTGGTACAAGCCGCTGCTCGAGCTCTCGAAGCGGCATCCCGTGCTCATCCTCAGCCGTGCATCCGGTTCGGCGCTCGAGCTCCTCGAGGAGTCGCCGCTGCCCGTCGCCTACGTGCGTCGCGTCGTCGACCTCGAGCAGGTCATCCACGACCAGGACCTGCACGTCGTGTTCTACGTGAACCAGAACGCGAAGAACTTCCAGATGATGCGCTACGGGCGGCGCTGGCATGTGTTCATCAACCACGGCGAGTCCGACAAGATGTACATGACCACCAACCAGTTCAAGGCCTACGACTACGCCTTCATCGCGGGCGACGCGGCTCGGGCCCGGCTCGAGAAGGTGCTCTGGGACTACGACTTCGACAAGCGCGCGATCCCGATCGGGCGGCCGCAGGCCGACCACTACCTGGACGGCACGCCGCTGCCCTACACGCCCGACGAGCGCGAGGTCGTGCTCTACGCGCCCACGTGGGAGGGCGATCGCGGCGCGGCCGCCTACGGGTCGATCGCGACGCACGGCGTCCCGCTCGTGAAGGCGCTGCTCGCGACGGGCCGGCACCGCGTGATCTACCGTCCGCACCCGCGGTCGGGCGTCGTCGACCCCGACTACCGTGCCGCGAACCGCGAGATCATCGAGGCGATCGCGGCGGCGAACGCGGCCGACCCCTCGGCGCAGCACGTCTACGACGACGGCCCCTCGCTCGGCTGGCAGCTCGCGGCGGCGGAGGTCGCGATCGTCGACATCTCGGCGATGGTCTACGACCGGCTCGCCGCCGGAAAGCCGCTGCTCATCACGCGTCCGGTCAATCCCGAAGCGCAGATCGACACCGGCGGCTACCTGCAGGCGTGCGAGTGGCTCGCCGCGGGCGACGGCGCGGCCATGCTCGCGCGCGTCGACGAGGTCGCGCACGACGCCGACGCGCTCGCGCGGCTCGAGGTGTGGGTCGAGCGGTACTTCGGCGACACCACGCCGGGCGTCACGACGGCACGCTTCCACGAGGCCGTCGACCACCTCATGGCCGAGTGGGAGCGCTTCGCGGTGCTGCACGCGGACGACGAGGAGGTCGACCAGTTCGAGGCGGACGACGAGGACGAGGCGGAGGCGCTGACCTAGGGCCCAGTGTCCTCGCCCGCCGCGCCCGCCGCGCCCGCCTCGTCGTCGCCCTTCCGCCGCCGGGCGATGCCGCGGCCCACCTTCGTGGCCGCGCCGCGGATGCCGCGACCGGTCGACGCGGCGAGCTCGCCGACGGCGACGCCGGCCCGGCCGATCCGCGAGCCCGTCGTGCGGATGAACGTGTCGCCCTCGCGGGGCTCGAGCACCGCCGGCAGCACGGCCGGAGCCGCGCCGAACGCGAGCCGCGACTGCTGCAGCACCTTGCGGCCGAGCAGGTGGTTGCCGGTGCCGCCGATCGCGGCGCCGATGCCGAACGGGATCGCCTTGCCGATGATGCCCGCGCCGCCGCGCACCGCGAACTGCCGCACGAACACGCGCCGCAGCTGGTCGACCATGGTGCCCATGAGCGCCTTCGGCATGCTGTTCGTGATGAGCTCGCCCCAGAAGACGTTCCGCGCGGGTCCGCCGCCGGTCGCCTGCCCGGCGAACTGGCGCACGAGGTCGACCCCCTCGCGGCCGAGCATGAGGGTCATCACGAGCGCGCGGGCGCGGTCGGGGTTGTCCACGGGGATGCCGTGCACCTCGGCGACCGACTGCGCGAAGAGCGCGGTCGCCTCGAGGAAGCCGGCCGTCTCGACGCCCGACAGCGCGAGCGTGATGCCCGTGCTGATGCCGGGGATCACCGCCGTGGCGCCGACGGCCGCGCCGCCGGTCGTCACGGCCGCGAGGTAGCGCCGCTCGAGGATGCGCACGAGCTGGTCGGGCGTCGCGTTCGGCACGCGTCGACGGATGCCGCGCAGGTGCCCCAGCACGATCGGACGCTGGATCGACAGCACCATGTCGATGCCGCGCTCCATGCCCTGTGCTCGACCGGTGTCCGCGGGCCGCTCGCCCGCGGCTCCACTCGCGGCCTGCGGCCGCTCGTCGGGCGCACCGGGGGAGCCCTCCTGCGGAGCAGAAGGCCCCATCGAGGTGATCTTGTGCACCCGTTCGGCCATGCCGAGCATCTTAGGGCGCCCACCCGGGCGAACCCCGGATCGCTGCCCGGGGCTCGTCAGGCCAGAGCGGATGCGGTATACGCTGCTAGGTCGTGCCGTGCTCCGCGTTGTAGCGTTCGAGCACCTCGTCGATCGGCCCGTCGAGCACGAGCGCACCCTTGTCGAGGTACAGGCCGCGCGTGCAGAAGCGTCGCAGGTCGCGCTCGTTGTGCGAGACGAAGAACAGCGTGCGGCCTCCGTCGAGGAGCTCCTCGATGCGCTTGTAGCACTTCTCCCGGAACGCCTTGTCGCCGACGGCGAGCACCTCGTCGACGAGGATGATCGGCTCCTCGAGCTGCGAGATCACCGCGAACGCGATGCGAACCTTCATGCCGCTCGAGAGGTGCTTGTAGGGCGTGTCGAGGAAGTCCGCGATGTCGGCGAACCCGATGATCTCGTCGAACTTCGCGTCGATCTGGGACCGCGTCATGCCGTGCAGGCCCGCCGTCAGGTACACGTTGTCGCGCACGGTCAGGTCGTCGACGAACCCGCCGGTGATCTCGATGAGCGGGGCGACGCCGCCCGTGACGACGACGCGGCCCTCGTCGGGCATCATGACGCCCGCCACGAGTTTCAGCAGCGTCGACTTGCCCTGGCCGTTGCGTCCGACCACGCCGATGGCCTCGCCGGGCCGCACCTCCATGCTGAGGTTCCGCAGCGCCCAGAACTCGCCCGGCCGCGTCCGGCGGCGGCGCCCGGCGAGCAGGTCCTTGAACGAGCGGCGACCGCGCCGGTTGCGGCGGAAGCGGATGCCGAGGCCCTCGGCACGGATCGCGTACGTCTCCGTTGCGGCGAGGGCTGCGGCTGCGGCATCCGTCATCAGATCTCCTTCAGCACCTGGCGCACGCTGCCGCGGAAGACGAGCAGCCCGATGCCGAGCAGGGCGAGCGACATCACCCCCGAGATCACGACGTTGAACCAGTCGAGCTCGTGCGGGAAGAAGCCGGCGCGATAGAGGCCGAAGATGCCCGAGAGGGGATTGAACGCCGCCCAGATGTGGAGCTCCTCGGGCAGGTTCTCGACGCCGTAGATGATCGGCGACGCGTAGAACAGGAACCGCAGCACGAGCTTCACCGCCCGCTCGAGGTCGCGGAAGAACACCACGAGCGGCGCGACGATGAGCGCGACCCCGCACGTGAGGATCGCCTGGAGCAGGATCGCGAGCGGGAAGAACACGAGCTCCCAGCCCACCCGCGAACCGGGCGAGAAGATCACGAACAGTGCGAGCACCGGCAGCGACAGCAGGAACTCGATGCCCTTCGAGAGCACGATGCGGTTCACCCAGATCGTGCGCGGGATCATCGTCGACCGGACGAGCTTGGCGTCCTTCAGGAAGGCGCGCGTCGAGTCGGAGATCGCCCCGTTGAACCACATCCACGGCAGCAGCGCCGCGAGCAGGAACACGATGTAGGGCTCAGTGCCCACCGGCCGGTTGAACACCTGGGTGAAGACGAACCAGTAGATGCCGGCCATCACGAGCGGGTCGAGGATCGACCAGAGGTACCCGAGCGCCGACGTCGAGTAGCGCACCTTCAGGTCGCGGGTCGTGAGGAGCCAGAGGGAGTGCCGGTAGCGGATCCACGGCGTCCGCTGGAGGGGATGCGTGTCCCCAGCACTCCCGACGGATACCGCGCTCATCACGATCTCATCGTAGATGCCATGCCGCGGTAGGTTTGAAAGCAGGCGGGCGGCGCGCGTGCCGCGCCCGGCCGGTGGGCCGCGCCAGTTCGGAAGGAGCGTCGTGCACCGCACCAGCACCCGTGTGCTCCTCAGCTGCGCCGCGATCGGCGTCGCCGGGGGGCTCGTGGCCGGGGCATCCGCCTACCTCGCCGCCGCGTTCGCGGCCTTCGTCCCCGTGCTCTACGGCCTCACGATCGGCACGCACTTCCTCCCGAGCGCCGTCGCGCTGGCGCTGCTGCGGCGGCCGGGCGTCGCCGTGCTGGTCGGCTTCATCTCCGGGCTCGTCGGGGCCGTGTTCGCGCCGATCTGGATCTGGCGCTTCGTGGGAACCGGCCTGCTCGTGGGCGCCCTGCTCGAGCTGCCGTTCCTCGTCACCCGCTACCGCAACTGGAGCCCGTGGCTCTCCTACCTCGCCGCAGGCTTCGCGGGCGTGGCGCTCGCCGTCGGCACGTTCGTGGCGCTCGGCGCGGAGCACTACGCGCCCTGGGCGTGGGCGCTCTACCTCGCGCTGTTCGTCGCGAGCCCGGTCTTCTTCACCTGGCTCGGTCGCGTCATCGCCGCGCAACTCGCCAAGACGGGCGTCGCCCGGCAGTCGGTCGGCGACCGGCAGAGCGCGGCCTGAGACGAGCGAGCGGGTGCCGCGCGGCATCCGCCCGCCTCTGAGAAGGGGAGCGCCCGAGACGCGAAGAGCGGATGCCGTCGGGCATCCGCTCTCCACTGCTGTGGTGCTTGCGATCACACGAAGTGGTTCGCACGCTCCAGGTCTTCGGCGAAGTCGATCTCGACCGCGTAGAGGTCGGAGATGTCCATCGGCTCGACGAGCATGCCCTGCTGCTCGATGGCGAGCTCGATCCCGCGCTCGAAGTAGTCCTGGTCGCCCACGCGCTGCAGGAACGCGAGGAGGGCCGCCTTGTCGCGGCTCGACACGTAGTTGATGCCGACCGCCTCACCGAGACCGCCCTTGACGGTCTTCGAGAGCTCCTTGATGTAGCCCTCGGCGGTGGTGGTGTACTTGACCTCCTCGTCGGACACCTTCGCGGTGTTGACGGTCACGAACGACTGGTCGCGCTCGATGAAGGGGAGGGCGCGGTCGAGGATGCGCGGGTCGAACACGACGTCGCCGTTCATCCAGAGCACGCCGCCCGCCTGCGACGCCGCGAGGGCGCGCATGAGGCTCTTCGAGGTGTTCGTCTGGTCGTACTCCTCGTTGTAGACGAACGACGCCTGCGGGAACGCCTCGATGATGTGCTCGAGCTTGTAGCCGACCACGATCGTCACGTTCGGGTCCTTGCCGAAGGCGTGCTCGATGTTGTCGAACTGCTGGCGCATGATGGTGCGGCCGTCGCTGAGCTCGGTGAGCGGTTTGGGGAGGGATCGTCCGAGCCGGCTCCCCATGCCGGCTGCCAGAATCACGATCTGGGTCACTGCATCTCCTTATGGTGGTCGGATGCCGCGGGCGATCGGCCCCTCGCCGATTCTTCACCCGTCGTTCATCCGGAAGTTCACATGTGGACACGCCGTTATGCCGATTTACAGGGTACCGGGCGACCCCTTCGGTGAACGAGTCGAGCCCGACGTCGTAGTGCGATCGTGATGCGACGCTCAGGAAACCCACAGGTTCCCTAGGAGTCCGCCCCGCGCGTCGCGTGACGACTCGACTGGGGAACCGGGGTCGCGGTTGGTAGGTTGTCTGGGTGACTTCCGTTTCGCGCTCCGATCACGACGACGAAGCTCCCGAAGGCACCGGCACGGGGGTGTCCGCCGAAGGGGGATCGTCCAGCGCGCCGCGCGCGCCGCGAGGGGCGTCGAAGCGCACGCCGCGCTCGACGACCCCCAAGTCGGATGCCGCGGCCGCGTCGCGCTCGGCGCGCTCCTCCGCCGCGCGGGGAACGGCGTCCAAGACGGCCGCGTCGCGTGCCGCCGCAACCGAGGGCGCGCCCGCCCGGGGCACGAGCTCGCGACCCGAGTCGTCGGGGGAGACCCCGAGCACGACCGCGCGCAAGGCGTCCACGGCGAAGAACACCGCCGCGAAGTCGTCCGCGGCGAAGGCGGCGGCGTCCAAGGCGGCGTCCAAGCCGTCCGCGGCGAAGTCGGCGGCGTCCAAGTCGGCCGCGTCGAAGCCGGCCGCGTCGCGCACGGACGCGGCGAAGACCACGGCCTCGACGGCTCCGGCGACCGAGGCGACGACCACGCCCGAGGCCGACGCGACGACCCCGAAGGCACCGGCTGCCGGGCGCTCCACCACCAAGCCCACCGCCACGAAGCGCGCGACGTCCGCCGCTGCACCGACCGAACCGGCCGACTCCGTGCAGGCGGATGCCGCGGCGGAGCCGGTCGAGACCACCGGTTCGAAGCGCACCGCGGCATCGCGCGCCGCCTCCTCCAAGGCGGCGTCCACCCGCGGCGAGGCCACGAAGTCGGCGCGCGCCGCGCGCGCGTCGGCCGCCTCGTCCCAGCGCACCCGAGCGGCCGCGGCCGCGAGCACGAAACGCGAGACGCAGCGCGTCGCGGCGTCGCTGACCACCGAGACCACGGCTGCCGAGCGCGCGACCCGCAAGCCCGGATCCGCGACGCCGGTCCCGCCCACCACGGACGCCGCCGCCGCCGAGGGCACCGTCGACGAGACCACGCGCGAGCGTCCGATCCCACGCAGCACCGCCGCCCGCACCGCGGCCGCGGTCGCCGCCGCGGCGATCGCCGAAGACGCGATCGCGGAGCCCGCGCCCACGGCGCCGCGCGCATCCGAGACCGCCGCCGGCGCTGCCACGACGGATGCCGCGGCATCCGTCACCGAGGCGCCTGCCGTCGACGCGCCCTCCGATCCCGCCGTCGAGCCCGAGGTCGAGCCGACCCCCGACGTCGGGACCGATCCCGAGACGGTGACCGATCCCGAGACCGCGACCGATTCCGAGACGGTGACCGATCCCGAGACCGTGACCGATCCCGAGACCGTGACCGACTCCGAGACCGTGACCGAGGCGGACGAGACCGCGGTCGTCGACACAGCGACCGTCGAGGGCATGCCCGTCGAGGCGCCAGCTGCGGGGCTCACCCTCGATGAGGCGCTCGCCGATGCAGCCGGAGTGGAAGTCGCGGGCACCGCCGAAGCGAGCCCCGAGGTTGCGAGCACCGAGGTCGCGGGTGCCGTGCTCGACGGCGACGGCGCACCCGCCGACGCGACGGGCGAGCAGGCCGTCGCCGTGATCCCGGCGCCGCGCAAGCCCGCGCCGCGCAAGAAGCGCACGCTGCGCGTGGCGCGTCCCGCCCCGGCGGCCGACGCTCCGCGCGTGCTCGAGATCCAGGGCCTCGTGAAGCGATTCGGCGACACCACCGCGGTCGACGGCATCTCGCTCGACGTGCGCACGGGGTCGTTCTACGGCATCGTCGGGCCCAACGGCGCCGGCAAGACCACGACGCTCTCGATGGTGACCGGCCTGCTGCGCCCCGACGCGGGCACCGTGCGGATCCACGGCGTCGACGCGTGGGGCGACCCGCGCGCGGCGAAGCGCCTGACGGGCGCGCTGCCCGACCGGCTCCGCCTGTTCGACCGCCTGACGGGCGCGCAGCTCCTCTACTACTCGGGCGCGCTCCGCGGGCTCGACGACCGCACGGTGCGCGATCGCAGCGCCGACCTCATCGCCGCGTTCGGCCTCGAGGACGCCATCGACCGCCTCGTGGCCGACTACTCGGCGGGCATGACCAAGAAGATCGCACTCGCGTGCGCGATGATCCACGCGCCGCGGCTGCTCGTGCTCGACGAGCCGTTCGAGTCGGTCGACCCCGTGTCGGCCGCGAACCTCACCGAGATCCTCGAGCGCTTCGTGGAAGGCGGCGGCACGGTGCTGCTGTCGAGCCACGGCATGGACCTCATCGAGCGCGTGT
>CBFGWW010000045.1:0-16206 GCA_965652625.1 uncultured Agromyces sp. | reverse complement strand
GGCGCGTTGCGGCGCACCAGCAGACGCCCGCCTGACCACGCCCCGCGGAGCGGCTCACCCGATCAGGCTCGGCCGCAGGTCGCGCAGCGTGCGGCAGTGCGTCATCCGCGTCACGCCGAGCGCCGCGACCACGAGCCCGCCCGCGAGCCACGCGAGCAGCACGACCGCGTCGGTGCCGGCGCGTGACAGGTCGCCGCCGTACATGAACTGCCGCATCGCGTCGACCACGTAGCCCATCGGCAGCACGTGGTGCAGCGCGGCGAGCGGCGCGGGCAGGGTCTGCCACGGGAACGTGCCGCCCGCCGTGACGAGCTGCAGCACCATGAGCACCAGCCCGAGGAACTGCCCCACCGACCCGAGCCACACGTTCAGCGCGAGGATGATCGCCGCGTACGTCGCCGACGCGAGCACCATGACGCCGAGGGTGCCGACCGGGTTCGCCATGTGGAATCCGAGCGTCACCGCGAGCACGACGAACAGCCCGATCATCTGCACGGCCCCGAGGATGCCGGGCGTCAGCCATCCGGCGAGCGTCACGCGGATCGGCGAGTGCAGCGCCGTGACCGCGCGCCGCGAGATCGGCTTCACGATGAGGAACAGCGCGTAAATGCCGATCCACCCTGCGAGCGCGGCGAAGAAGGGGGCGAGTCCGGCGCCGTAGCTGCCGGCCTGCGTCACCGCGCTCGTCTCGAGCGCGATGGGGTCGGCGATGGTCGACGCCTGGGCGTCACGAGTGGCCTGGTCCGAGTCGGGGATCGCGTCGACGCCATCCGCGAGCCCGTCGCGCAGCGTGCCCGCGCCATCGCCGAGCTCGCCGAGCCCGTCGCCGAGCGTGCCGATCCCGTCGCGGAGCGTGCTCGAGCCCGCCGCCACCTCGGCGGCGCCGTCGGCCGCGGTGCGCGCGCCGGCCGCGAGGGACGCCGAGCCGTCGGCGACCTGCGCGCTCCTCGCGGCGAGCCGGTCGATCCGTCCGACGACCTCCTGCACGCGGTCGTTGCCGGCGGCGAGGTCGTCACCGAGCGGGTCGAGCAGAACGAGCACGTCGTCGATCGTGGCCTGGTCGACGCCGGCCGCGGCGAGCCGGGCGGCGATGTCGTCGCGCACCTGGGGCAGGGCGGTGGTCGCCTCGTCGACGGCGGCGCCCACGCGATCGGCGGATGCCGCGAGCTTCGCGTTCCCGTCGGCGACCTGCTGCGCGCCCGCCGCCAACTGCGCCGAGCCGTCGGCGAGTCGTGCGGTGCCGTCGGCGAGCTGCGTGCTGCCGTCGGCGAGGCGGGACGCCCCGTCGGCGAGCTGACCGGCACCGTCGACCGCCTGTGCGGCGCCGTCGGCCAGGCGCGCGGCGCCGTCCGCGGCGTCGGCCAGGTTCGTGCGGATGGTCGCGATCGAGTCGAGCAGCATCGAGGCGGCCTCGCGTCCGACCTGCTCGGCGACCGCCGCGCGGATCTGCTCCACCGCCTGGGTGCCGATCGTGCCGGCCAGGTAGCTGTTGGCGTCGTTCGTCGACAGCACGAGCTCGGCCTGCCGCGGGGCATCCGTGGCGACCGAGGCCAGCGCGTCGGAGAAGTCGGCCGGGATGGTGATCGCGAAGTCGTAGGCGGACTCGTCGAGCCCGGTCGCCGCCTGCTCGGCCGAGACGCGGTGCCAGTCGAAGGCGCCGTCGGCGAGCAGTTCGTCGGCGACCTCGTCGCCCACGTTGCGCGCGGGTGCGTCGCCGGTGGCGGGCGTGCCCGCGTCCTCGACGACGAGCGCCACGGGCACCTCGGGGAACTTCGCGTACGGGTCCTGGTTCGCCCAGAGGTACAGGCCGCCGTAGAGCACGGGCACGGCGACGAGCGCGAGCAGCGCGATGACCGACATGCGCGTCGAGGTGAGCCGCCGGAGCTCGGCGGCGATCATCTGGGGAACTTTCACGCGAGTCCCCCTTCGGCGATGGCCGCGTGCTCCGCGAGCTCGTCGGCCTCGCCGGCCTGCATGCGCTCGATCATCGCGGCGGCGCCGATCGCGGGGCGCGGGCCGCGCGCCCCGCGCGCCGGGGGGCCTCGCGGCCCCCCAGGCCCCCGCCCAGCGGGGGGGCGCCGAGCGGGGCGGCCGACGCCTCGCCCGCGATGACGAGCACCGCGAACCCGCGATCGGCGAGGCGCTTGGCGAGCGCCCACCACTCGAGCGGGTCGCCGCCGTGGCGGTCGGGGGAGACGAGCACGAGCCCCTCGACGTCGTCGCGGAGGATCGCGAGCTCGGTGAGCAGGCGCAGGCGCACGATCGGGTCGACGTTCGCGATGGGGATCCGCGCGACATCGCGCAGGCCGAGGTCGTCGAGCCAACGGGACACCGAGACGGGGTTGGACGGGACGCCGGCGAACATGAGCTCCTCGGCGGCGACGCCGGCGACGGTCACGTTCGGGGCGGGATCGGAGACGTCGGGCGCGTCGACGAGGGCGATCGCGCGGCGGATCGCGGCGGCATCCGCTCGCCCGTCGACCGTCACGGTGCCGCTGTCGGGTCGCATGCGGCCCGAGGCGAGCAGGCCCAGCACGGTGGGGCGCTGCTCGGTCTCGGCGCGGGCCAGCGTGGCGCGGCCCGACTCGAATCCGACGGTGGTCGCGGGCAGCGCCTCGGAGCGGCGTCCCTTGCCGACGCCGCGCAGCTCGATCCTCATGCCGTGGGATCCCCTGACGCGATCGCCGGCGCAGCGAGCGCGGGCGCGGTGTCGATGAGCTCGGCGCCGTCCTGCCACGAGAGCCCGGCCGTGCCGAGCACGGCGAGCATGACGAGGCGGCGTCCCTCGGCGTCGGCGATGCCGGTGACGGCCGCCTCGAGCAGCACGGCGATGGCGGCCGACTCGATGAGGCGGGCGAGCATGTCGGGCCGGATGTCGGGCCGCACCGTTCCCTCGGCGACCCCGCGCTCGACGAGGGCGCGCAGGCGGTCGCGCACGGGTGCCAGCGCCTCGGCGGCGTGCGCGGCATACGGCTCGCGCACGGCCATGCCGGCGAGGACGCGCACGTGCTCGACGGCGCCCCAGAGCCGCGCGCCGAGCAGCGCGATGGCGGTGGGAGCGTGCGGGTCGTCGGTGTCGGCGGCGATCGCATTCAATCGCGCGGCGCCCACGTCGATGACGGCGACGACGAGCTCGTCGCGGTTGGCGAAGTGCCCGTAGAAGGCGCGCCGGGTGAGGCCGGCGGCGCTGGTGATGCGCTCGAGCGGGGCGTCGGATGCCTCGCCGAGCGCGTCGGCGGCTGCGGCCAGGAGGGCTTCGCGGTTGGCCGTGGCGTCTCGACGAGGGCGACGGCCCGCGTCGATGTCGGACGGCATGCAGCCCATGCTATGAACTTGCACATCGATGTGCAAGTTCACGCGGCGAACTCACAGGCGCGCGACGCCGGTGAGGATGATCACGACGCCGATCAGCAGCAGGATGAGCGCCGTCACCCAGCCACTGTTCCGCGCGAGCCACTCGCGTGCACCGAGCAGCCGGGGCTCCATCCGGCGGTGGTCGGCCAGCGTCGCGATGATCGGCACGGCGACCGTCGAGGCCGAGATCACCGTGTAGATCCCGATGACGATCAGCGACTGCGTGGCCGAGACGCCGTCGCCGCGCAGCGCCAGTCCGGCGGCGATCGCGAGCAGGAAGGCCTTCGGGCGCACGTTGAGCAGCAGCGCGAGGCCGAAGGAGCCCCACGGACCGAGCCGGCCGACGCCGTCGAGCCACTTCGGCACGGCGGTCGACGGGTTCCGCCGGGCCCGCACCCAGGCGACGATCGCGATCACGACGAGCGCGAGTCCGACCAGGATCTCGCTGTAGCCGACCGCGGTGTCGGGGCGACGCTCCGATCGCGGTGTCGGGATCGCCTGCGCGAAGAGCGTGCACAGCGAGACCACGAGCGCGAGTCCGAGCACGAACCCGATGAGGAAGGGCAGGGCCGACCGCGAGCGGTTCGGCGACAGCAGGATCAGGATGGTCGCCATGATCGGCACCGAGCTGATCGCGACGGCGACGGCGATCGGCAGGACGTGACCGATCGCCTGCAGCATCCGTGTCTCCCGTGCGCGTCCGCGATCCGGCTACTGGAGCGCCGACGTGAGGCGGGCGACGCCGTCGAGGAACGTCGCCGTGGCGGGTTCCCGCTCCCACGCCGCGAGCGTGAGCTCGCGACCGAGGGCCCGGTATTCGGCCTCGACCTCGCGCATGTCGGCGACGAACGACCGTCCGCGCACGAGCAGCGAGATCTCGAAGTTGAGGTTGAACGAGCGGATGTCCATGTTGCTCGAGCCGATGACCGCGACATCGTCGTCGATCGAGAGGTGCTTGGCGTGCAGGATGTACGGCCCGGGGTAGAGGAAGATCCGCACCCCCGCGCGCAGGAGCGCGCCGTAGTACGAGCGCTGCGCGTGCCAGACCGAGCCCTGGTCGCCGATCTCCGACACGAAGAGCTGCACCTCGAGGCCGCGCAGCCGCGCCGACGTGATCGCGTACATCATCGCCTCGTCGGGCACGAAGTAGGGGCTCGTGATGATCACCTGCTCCTGCGCGGCGTTGACCAGGCCGAGGAACAGCCGCAGGTTGTTCTCCAGCTCGTAGGCGGGACCGCTCGGCACGACCTGGCAGACGAGCGCGTCGGGCGAGGGGTCGTCGGGCACGTCGGCCGCGGGCACGTGCTCCACGTCGAGGAGGTTCTCGTCGGTCTCGGCGTACCAGTCCGAGAGGAACACCGCGTTGATCGCCGTCACCGAGCTGCCCGTGACGCGGGTCACGAGCTCCTGCCACTTGAGGCCGCGCTTGAGGTTCTTCGGCGAGTCGTAGCTGCGGTCGATGAGGTTCTGCGAGCCCGTGTACGCGACCCGGCCGTCGACGACGACGAGCTTGCGGTGGTTGCGCAGGTCGGGGCGCTGGTAGTGGCCCTTGAACGGCTGCACCGGCAGCAGGTACCGCCAGATCACGCCGATCCGCTCGAGCTCGGCGACGGTCTCCTTGTGGATCGGGACCTTCGCGGAGGCGATGTGGTCCATCAGCAGCCGCACGGTCACGCCGCGCTGCACCGCCCGCTCCATCGCGGCGAAGAACCCGCGGGTGGTGTCGTCGAACGCGACGATGAAGAACTCGACGTGCACGAACCGCTCGGCGAGGTCGAGGTCGGCGGCCATCCGGTCGATCGACGCCTGGTAGTCGCCGATGAGCTCGGCGCGGTTGCCGCCGGTCGCGGGCAGCGCGCCGAGGCGGCGGTTCTGCTCCGAGATCGTGCGGAACCACGACGGCCACGCCTCGGGGTCGGTGTCGAGGTCGACGCCCTCGGCGCGCTGCTCGATGAGTGCATTGATCTCCTTCTGCCGCTCCATCCGCTTCTTCGGCAGCTTCACGTTGCCGATGATGAGGAACAGGATGATGCCGACGAACGGGATGAGGAAGATCGCGAGCAGCCACGCCATCGCCGCGGTGGGCTTGCGGTCGCGGGGGATGATGATGAGCGCGGCGATCCGGATGGCGAGGTCGGCGAGGATCAGGATGCCGCCGAGGAGGTTCGCCAGTTCGGCGCTCAACGCCCGGCTCCCGGCACGAAGGGTCCACCAGCGGTCATCGCGTCCTCCCCAGTCCGGTCGCGGAGCAGTTGACTGAGTATGGCACGGGGCTTTCGCCACCGGGGAGGCCCGTGTCCGCGGGCCCTGCGCGTGTCGGGGAGGCCGTCGGGCCTCCCCGACACGCGACTCCCGCTACTCGTACCGCAGCGCGTCGATCGGGTTCAGCCGCGCCGCACGGGCGGCCGGCAGCGAGCCCGCGACGAACGCGATGCCCATCACCAGGAGCACGATCGTGAGGATCGACACGGGGTCGAACGCGATGAGCGTCAGTCCGGGCAGGTCGGCGAGCAGCGTCGACGACAGTGCGCCGCCCACGACGGTGCCCGCGAGCATCCCGACGCCGATGCCGACGAGGCTGCCGAGCAGCCCGATGTAGGTCGCCTCCGAGCTGAACAGGCCGAACACGCGGCCACTGCCCATGCCCATCGCCTTCATCAGCCCGATCTCGCGCGTGCGCTCCTGCACCGACATGAAGAGCGTGTTCACGATGCCGAAGCTCGCGGCGAGCAGGGCGATGATCGCGAACGCGTTGAGCACGAGCACGATGCCGTCGATGACGGTCTTGAACGCCCCGAGGGTGTCATCGACGGTCGTCGCCTGGAACCCGGCGTCTGCGAGGTCGGTGCGCAGCGCCTCGGTCTGCTCGGGCGTCGAGGCGGGGTCGAACCGCACGGTCGCCGAGCCGTACGACTCGGCCTGCCCCACCGGTGCGCCGACCCCTTGCGCGGCGTAGAGCGCGTCGGTCAGCGCGGTGTTCGGCGAGGCGCTGCCGCCCGCTCCGCCGAGCCCGGCCTCCGAGATCCCGACCACGGTCGCCGTGACCGTCTGCTCGGCGCCGTCGCCGTCGGTCAGCCCGAGCACGACCTCCTCGCCGATCGCGGCCGCGTCGTCGGCGAATCCGAGCGGTTCGACGTAGTCCACCGGCACGACGACCTGCAGGGCATCGGATGCCGCGTCGGGCTGCTCCCCGGCCGCGAGCTGCACCTGCATGCCCGGGATGAACGAGCCCACGTCGATCCGGTACGCCGTGCCGTCGTCGTGCCGGATGTAGTCCACGTCGATCGCCTTCACGGGCTCGACCGAGACGACGCCGTCGATCGCGGCGAGCGCCTCGAGGTCGGACGCGGTGATCGGGTCGATCGACTGGCCCGTCGCCGGGCCGGGGGCGGTGCGCTGCTGCGCCACCTGGTCGGCGACGTACTCCTGCGGGCCGTCGCCGGCGTCCTCCTCGGGCGCGTGCGTCACGGTCATGACGTCGCCGGCGCCGATCTCGGCGACCGTCTGGTCGATGTACCGGTTGATGCCGGTGCCGAGGCCGGTCGTGATGGTGAGGGTGAACGCGCCGATGAAGATCGCGAGGATCGTCAGGATCGTGCGGGTCTTCGAACGGAAGGTGTTGGAGATCGCGCTCGCGATCACGTCGGTCGTCTTCACGCGGCGAACACCTCCTCGGCGGCGTCGGCGCGCTCCTCGGCGAGGAGGCCGTCGCGCATGTGGATGCGCCGGTCGCAGCGGGCGGCGAGCTCCTCGTCGTGCGTGACGACGATGAGCGTGATGCCCTGCTCGCGGTTGAGGTCGAACAGGATGTCCTCGACGACCGCGCCGGTCGCCGAGTCGAGGTTGCCCGTCGGCTCGTCGGCGAAGATCACGCGGGGGCTGTTCACGAGCGCCCGGGCGATCACGACGCGCTGCTTCTGCCCGCCCGAGAGGTCGGAGGCGCGGTTGCGCGCCTTGTCGTCGAGCTCGAGCTGCGCCAGTGCGGCCATGCCCCGGCGACGCCGCTCCGCGCGACCGACGCCCGCGATCTTCAGCGGCAGGATGACGTTCTCGAGCACGGTCGCGTTCGGCGTGAGGAAGAACTGCTGGAACACGAAGCCGAACGTGCGGTTGCGGGCGCGGTTGAGCTCCCGGCCCCGAAGGGTGCTCGCATCTCGACCGGCGAGGCGCACGGTGCCCGACGTCGGCTGGTCGAGCAGGGCGAGCAGGTGCATGAGCGTCGACTTGCCGGAACCCGACTTGCCGACGATCGCGAGGGACTCGCCCTCGCGCACCCCGAAGCTCACCCCCTTGAGCGCCTCGAAGCGCGTCGCGCCTCGCCCGTAGGTCTTGCGCAGGTCGTCGACCTGCAGGATGGGGGTCGCCATGTCGGGTCCTCTCGGGGGTTCGGCGCGCACGTCGCGCACCGACCTCGAGTCTCGTCGCCGGCGGTGCTGCGCGCGTCCGCCCCGGGAGGTAACCTCGCGTACCGCCGTCGCAGTACGCGGCGTCGCGTCAGTCGGTGCCGAGGTCGAACGCCGCGGCCTCGTTCGCGGCATCCGTCGCGGCCTCGAGCTCGGTCTCGGCCTCGCCCGCGGCGATCTGCGAGGCCTGCCCCGAGGCGATCTCGCCCACGAGCTGCGCGGTCGCGCCGCCGACGATGCCGAGGTGCGCGTACTGCTCGAGGCGTGCGCGCGAGTCCGCGATGTCGAGGTTGCGCATGGTGAGCTGGCCGATGCGGTCCTCGGGGCCGAACGCCTGGTCGCCGACGCGCTCCATCGAGAGCTTGTCGGGGTGGTAGCTCAGCGCCGGACCTTCGGTGTTGAGGATCGTGTAGTCGTCGCCGCGACGCAGGCGCAGCGTGACCTCGCCGGTCACGGCCGAGCCCACCCAGCGCTGGATCGACTCGCGCAGCATGAGCGACTGGGGGTCGAGCCACCGGCCCTCGTACATCAGGCGGCCGAGGCGGCGGCCCTCCTGGTGGTAGTTCGCGATCGTGTCCTCGTTGTGGATCGCGTTGAGCAGGCGCTCGTAGGTGATGTGCAGCAGCGCCATGCCCGGCGCCTCGTAGATGCCGCGCGACTTCGCCTCGATGATGCGGTTCTCGATCTGGTCGCTCATGCCGAGCCCGTGGCGGCCGCCGATGCGGTTCGCCTCGAGCACGAGCTCCACGGGGTCATCGAACTCGACGCCGTTGAGCGCGACCGGACGGCCCTGCTCGTAGCGCACCGTGACGTCTTCGGCGTCGATCACCGCCGCGTCGTCCCAGAAGCGCACGCCCATGATCGGCTCGACGATCGTGATGCCCGCGTCGAGGTCCTCGAGCTTCTTCGCCTCGTGCGTCGCGCCCCAGATGTTCGCGTCGGTGGAGTACGCCTTCTCGCCCGACGCCCGGTAGGGCAGGTCGCGCTGCTGCATCCACTCGCTCATCTCGGCGCGGCCGCCGAGCTCGGTGACGAACGTCTGGTCGAGCCACGGCTTGTAGATGCGCAGGCGCGGGTTGGCCATGAGGCCGTAGCGGTAGAACCGCTCGATGTCGTTGCCCTTGTAGGTCGACCCGTCGCCCCAGATGTCGACGCCGTCCTCCATCATCGCGCGCACGAGCAGCGTGCCCGTGACCGCGCGGCCGAGCGGCGTCGTGTTGAAGTACGTCTTGCCGCCCGAGCGGATGTGGAAGGCGCCGCACTGCAGCGCGACGAGGCCCTCTTCGACGAGCGCCGTCTTCACGTCGACCAGGCGGCTGATCTCGGCCCCGTACTCCAGCGCACGACCGGGCACGGCCTCGACGTCGGGCTCGTCGGGCTGGCCGAGGTCGGCGGTGTAGGTGCAGGGGACCGCGCCCTTCTCGCGCATCCAGGCGACCGCCACGGAGGTGTCGAGACCCCCCGAGAACGCGATGCCGACGCGCTCGCCGACGGGGAGGCTCGTGAGGACTTTGGACATGGCCTCCAGCCTACTTGCGCGAATCATCGCACGACGACGCGGGCCGGTGTCAACGACCCCCGCCCGGGGGTCGGTATCCCCTAGACTCGCGCCACCGGTCGCGCGGCTCCACCGATGCCGTCGCGCGTCGCATCCACTGGACGAGCCGGGCCGCCGCCTGACAGGGCGGCGGCGCTTTCGCACTGAACGGAGAAATGGATGAAGAACCGCAAGGTGATCGGCGTGGCATGTGCCGCCGCTCTCGCCGTCGGGCTCATCGGAACGGCCGCCGTCCCGGCGGCCGCAGCCGGACCCGACACCACCTACCTCGTGCTCGCGCCGCAGGGCAAGAGCACGGACAAGGCCGCAGCCCGCGTCGCCGCGGCCGGCGGCACCGTCGTCGCCGCCTACGACCAGATCGGCGTGCTCGTGGCGCGCTCGACGAACACGTCGTTCGAGACCGCCGTCGCGGGCGCGGGCGTCGAGTCCGTCGCCTCGACGAACGGGCTCGGCACGACGCTCATCGACGACGAGGTCGTCGAGGCCGCCGACGTGGCGTCGGTCGAGGCATCCGGCGACCCGACGGCGGAGCCGCGCTGGGGCGACCAGTGGGACATGCAGCAGATCGACGTCGCCGAAGCGCACGCGATCACGACGGGTGACCCGTCGGTCGTCGTCGGCGTGCTCGACTCCGGCATCGACGCGAACCACCCCGATCTCGCGACCCAGGTCGCGAAGGACCAGAGCGCCTCGTGCATCGGCGGCGTCGTCGACACGAGCCAGGCCGCGTGGAGCCCGACGAACTCGTCGCACGGCACCCACGTCGCCGGCACCATCGCCGCGGCGATCAACGGCATCGGCATCGCGGGCGTCGCCCCCGGCGTGAAGGTCGCATCGGTGAAGGTCGTCAACGACGACGGCTTCATCTTCCCCGAGGCCGCGATCTGCGGGTACCTCTGGGCCGCCGACCACGGCATGCCCGTCACGAACAACAGCTACTTCATCGACCCGTGGGAGTTCAACTGCGTGAACGACCCGCGCCAGCGCCCGGTCTGGCAGGCCGTGCAGCGCGCGCTGCGCTACTCGTCGGCGCAGGGCACCCTGACGGTGGCCTCGGCGGGCAACAGCAACGTCGACCTGCAGCACAAGTTCATCGACTCGACCAGCCCGAACAACGTGCCTGAAGACCAGTACGAGACGCGCACCATCAACGGCGCGTGCCGCGACCTGCCGGCCGAGGCGCCCGGCGTGGTGACGGTGTCGGCCGTCGGCCCGACCGAGCAGAAGAGCTACTACTCGTCGTACGGCCAGGGCGTCGTCGACGTGACGGCTCCCGGCGGTGACACGCGCTTCCGCACCGGCGGCGCTTCGTCCACCATCACCGACGCGGTGCTCTCCACGATCCCCGGCGGCGGCTACGGCTGGTCGCAGGGCACGTCGATGGCCGGCCCGCACGCGGCCGGTGTCGCGGCGCTCGCGCTGTCGGCGCACCCGGGCATGAACCCCGGCCAGCTGGCGTCGTTCCTCGAGCGCACGGCGACGCCGATCGCCTGCCCCGACGGCGTGTACGAGCCGCGCCCCGGCTTCCCGGCCACGTGCACCGGCGGCGAGCGCAACGGATTCTACGGCGCGGGCAACGTGAACGCCCTCAACGCCGTGCAGTGATCCGCTGACACGCAGCGCGAGGGGTCGGTCCGCACGGTCCGGCCCCTCGTCGCGTGTGTCGGGGCGTGTCCGCGCGTCCACGGGCCGCGGAATGGCCCCGCGATACACTCGAGTGTGACCCCAGACGATTCAGCACCCGAGGGCGAGGCGTCGCTCGCCGACGAACCCGAGGTGCGGCAGGCGCTCGCCGAGGCCGATCGTGCATCCGTCGCCTCGGTCGTCGCGCGGCATCCGTCGTCACCGCTCGCATGGGCCGAGCTGGCCGACCTGGCGGACTCCGAAGGCCACTCGATCGATGCGTTCGCCTACGCGGCCGTCGCCGTCGACTTCGCGCGCGAGCAGCTCGCGGCATCCGGCTGGCAGCAGGGACAGCCGGTCCCGTGGCGGGACGAGCCGAACCGCGCCTATCTGCGCGCGCTCGACGCCCAGCGTCGGGCCGCCCTCGCGCTCGGCCTCGACGACCGCGCCGCGCGGCTCGCCGACGAGCTGGCCTCGGCCGATGCCGAGGCGCCCGCCCGCATCGCATCGGAGTTCACGCCCACCCAGCTCATGCCGATCGTGGCATCCGCCGCCGTCATCACGCCCGCGACCGAGTTCGAAGCACGCACCGGCGAGCCGCTCGCCGAACCCACCGCCGCCGGCGACGCGGCAGGAGAGGACTGACATGCCCGCAGCCGTACTCATCGGAGCGCAATGGGGCGACGAGGGCAAGGGCAAGGCGACCGACCTGCTGGGTTCCCGGCTCGACTACGTCGTGAAGTTCAACGGCGGCAACAACGCCGGGCACACCGTGGTCGTCGGCGAGGAGACCTACGCCCTGCACCTGCTGCCGTCGGGCATCCTGACGCCCGGGGTCACGCCCGTGATCGCCAACGGCGTGGTCGTCGACATCGAGGTGCTGTTCGAGGAGCTCGAGGGGCTCTCGAGCCGGGGCGTTGATGTCTCGCGCCTGCGCATCTCGGCCAACGCGCACCTCATCACGCAGTACCACCGCACGCTCGACAAGGTCACCGAGCGCTTCCTCGGCAAGCGCCAGATCGGCACCACCGGGCGCGGCATCGGCCCCGCCTACGCCGACAAGATCAATCGCGTCGGCCTGCGCATGCAGGACCTCTTCGACGAGAACATCCTGCGGCAGAAGGTCGAGGGCGCGCTCGACCAGAAGAACCACCTGCTCGTGAAGGTCTACAACCGCCGCGCGATCGGCGTCGACGAGATCGTCGACGAGCTGCTCGGCTACGTCGATCGCCTGCGGCCGATGGTCACCGACACGTCGCTGCTGCTGCACCAGGCGCTCGAGCGCGACGAGACCGTGCTCTTCGAGGGCGGCCAGGCGACGATGCTCGACGTCGACCACGGCACCTACCCGTTCGTCACGTCGTCGAACGCGACGAGCGGCGGCGCGGTCACGGGCTCGGGCATCGCGCCGAACCGCATCGACCGGGTCATCGCCGTGGTGAAGGCCTACACGACGCGCGTCGGCGCGGGCCCGTTCCCCACCGAGTTGTTCGACGAGTGGGGCGAGTTCCTCAGCGAGCGCGGGCACGAGTTCGGCACCACCACCGGCCGCCGTCGGCGCACCGGCTGGTACGACGCGCCCATCGCCCGCTACGCATCGCGCGTCAACGGCGTCACCGACTTCGTGCTCACGAAGCTCGACGTGCTCACGGGCCTCGAGAAGATCCCGGTCGCGGTCGCCTACGAGGTCGACGGCCAGCGCATCGAGGAGGTGCCGGTGTCGCAGTCGGACTTCCACCACGCCGTGCCGATCTACGAGGAGTTCCCCGGCTGGCAGGAGGACATCTCGGGTGCCCGCGAGTTCTCGGAGCTCCCCGCGAACGCGCAGGCCTACGTGCGCGAGCTCGAGGCGATGAGCGGGTCGCGCATCTCGGCGATCGGCGTCGGCCCCGGCCGCGACGAGATCGTGCAGCTGCACGACCTCCTGGACTAGCCCTCCACCCACGCCTTCAGGCGGGTGAGCTGGACGCCGTCCTCGCGGGCGATCGCGCCCCGGATCATGGGGGCGAACAGCGATACGAGGCCGCGGGTGGCCACGGCGGCGTCGAGGCGCACGCGGCTGCCCGCGGCATCCGTGCCGGGCTCGATCGCGTACGCGTAGTCGGCGGTCACGCCGCCCACCGCGCTGCGCATGGTGAGCCCGCGGCCGGGCTCGAGCGCCGTGATCGTCGACGTGCGCTCCTTGCCGCGCGCGACGAAGCGCAGCACGGTGCCGACCGCGAGTGGGCCGTCCGCGCGCATCGACTCCACACCCGGCATCCAGTTCGGGGCGCCCGACCAGTCCGTGAGCCGGGTCCACACCGCGTCGGCCGGGGCCGCGATGGACTGCTCGTCGGTGAATGCGGTCTTCATGGCTGCTCCCGTCGTCGCCGTCATGCGGGCAGGCTAGACCCGCAGCCGCGGCATCCGATTGGATGGATTTCACGGAGGTGGCGCGTGGAGGTCGCTGGTCGCCCGGCGCAGGGCCCGCTCGCCGCGGCGGTGCGCGAGCTCTGGTTCCTGCGCGGGCCCGCGCCGACCCGCTACGAGCGCATCTTCCCGATGACCGACGTGCACCTCGTCGTGAACCTCTCGCCCCGGCCCTACCGGGTGCTCGAGTCGGCGGATGCCGCGTGGCGCACGCTCGGGCCCGCGTTCTGCTCGGGCATGCGCTCCCGGTTCGTCGTGAGCGAGGCGCCCGACGTGATCGTGAACGCCGGAGCGGTCGTGCGCGCCGACGGACTGCGCGTGCTCGGACTCGACCCCGAGCGGCTCGCAGGCGCGGTGACGTCGCAGCCGTGGCTCGACGGGCCCGCCGCGTTCGGTCCGGATGCCGCGGCCCACGCCGTGCTCGACGCGATCGAGGCGCTGCTGACCGGGCGCCTCGCCGCGGGCCGCGCGCCCGACCCGGTCGTGCGGGACGCGATCGAGCGGCTCGACGCCGACCCCGCGCACCCGATCGGGGCGCTGGCCACCGCGCACGGCCTGCGGCATCCGGCGTTCGTCGCCCGGTTCCGGCGGGCGACCGGCTCGACGCCCAAGCGCTACGCCGAACTGGTGCGGTTCCATCGGCTCATCGACGCGACCCCCGTGCCCGGCGCGGCTCCCTGGAGCGAGCTCGCCGCCGACGGCGGCTACTACGACCAGTCGCACGTCATCCGCGACTTCAAGCGATTCACGGGCTACACGCCGGCCGACTACCACCGGCGGGTCAGCGCCGCCGGACCCGACGCCGTGCGGTTCGTGCCCGACCCCGAGGCCGCGTTCCGGTAGCCGCTCATGACGAGGGCGGATGCCGCGACCACGCGGCATCCGCCCTCGAAGACTTCTGGGCCGGCCCGGCTCAGGGCTCGGTGCCGATGGCCTTGTCGATGTTCTCGCGGACGGCGTCGACCTTCTCGTCGTGCTCGTCGGGCGTGACCTTCTTCGCGGCCTCGGAGACCGCGTCGAGGACCTTGTCGCTGATGTCCTCGGCCTGCTGGCTGTTCAGCGCCTCGTTGATGGTGTCCTTGTTCTCCTCGACGAAGTCCTGTGCCTTCTTCGTGAGATCGTCCAGCGCTCCCATGTCCCCCACCTTTCATCGTCGGACGGTGCTCCCGCCATCGTAGGGTCCGGTCCCGTGAACCGGAACCCTCGGGCATCGCGGGCGTGCCAGACTCGACGGGTGACCGCCACCCGCCCCGCCGATCGGCCGCTCGTCGGCCGGTTCATCAGCCTCACGCCATACTCCGACGCCGATCTCCCCGAGCTCGAGCGGGCTCTGCGCCGGCCCGAGGTGTTCGCGGGCGGCTACGGCGGCGGGCCCGCCGGTCTGCCGTCCGACGCCGACGCGTTCACGGCGTTCGCGAGCGAGTACTATGCGGGCGGCCCGGCCGCGATGCCCTTCACCGTGCGTCTCGAGGGCGGACCCGACCACGGCACGGTCGTCGGTGCCACGAAGCTCGGCGACCTCGACCTCGGCAGCGAGTCCGCGCACATCGGCTGGACCGCGTACGACCCGCGCGTCTGGGGCACGGCGGTGAACCCCGAGGCGAAGCTGCTCCTGCTCGGGCTCGCCTTCGACCACGGGTTCGGCCGCGTGAAGCTGCAGGCCGATGCGTTGAACGATCGCTCGCGGGCCGCCATCCTGAAGCTCGGCGCGCAGTTCGAGGGCATCGCGCGCCGGCACAAGCCGCGCGCCGACGGGTCGTGGCGCGACTCCGCGGTGTATGCGGTGATCGTCGACGACTGGCCCTCGGTGCGGGCCGGGCTGGAGGCGCGGCTCGCGGCGTGGGGCGATGAGCCCGTGCGGCTCGGCGCCTGAGCGAGTTCGCGCTCAGCCGTCGCGCCCGTGGTGCCGTGCCGGCTCGGGCACGTGCAGGCGGGTGAGGAACCGGTCGGTGCCGCGGGGGATGCCGCGGCGGTCGCCGCGCGAGACGAGCACGGTCACGAGCACCGCGACCGGCACCGTCCAGGCCGCCGGCTGTTCGAGGAACGGGCGCAGTGCGGGCAGCCACGACGAGACGAGGGCGCCGCCGAGGATCGCGACTCCCGAGAGCACGGCGCCGGTGAGCATGCCGGCGATCGCGCCGCGGGCCGTGAGTCCCCGCCACCAGATGCCCAACAGGAGCACGGGGCACAGCGTCGACGCGGTGAACGCGAAGACGAGCCCGACGCTGCCGGCGAGCCCGGCCGACTCGGTCGCGAGCGCGACGACGAGCGGCACGAACGACGAGAGCACGGCCGCGATGCGGAAGCCGCGCACGCTGCCGCCGAGCAGGTCCTGGCTGATCACGCCGGCGAGCGAGACGACGAGTCCCGACGACGTGGAGAGGAATGCGGCGAACGCGCCCGCGATGACGAGCGCCGTGAGCACGTCGCCGAGCGGCCCGGCGATCAGCCGGTCGGGCAGCAGCAGGATGAGCGCGTCGGCGTCGCCCGAGGCGGCGAGGTCGGGCGCGAACGCCCGTCCGAGCAGGCCGAACGCGGTGGGGAACAGGTAGAACACCGAGAGCAGCACGAGCACGATGACCGTCGTGCGCCGGGCCGCGACCCCGTCGGGGTTCGTGTAGAACCGCACGAGCACGTGGGGGAGGCCGAGCGTGCCGAGCAGCAGCGCCACCATGAGCGACACCGTGCGGTACACGTCGAGGTCGCCCGGGCCCGCGCTCGTGGGGAACGCCTCGACGGGCGGCAGGGCGGGCTGCACGCCGCCGACGAGGAGCAGCAGCGCGACCACCGGGATCGCGAGCGCCGGGAGCTTGAGCCAGAACTGGAACCCCTGCACGAACGGGATCGAGCGCATGCCGC
>CBFGWW010000044.1:0-16707 GCA_965652625.1 uncultured Agromyces sp. | reverse complement strand
ATTGGGGTGAGTAACGGGGCTTGAACCCGCGACCTCCTGGACCACAACCAGGCGCTCTACCAACTGAGCTATACCCACCATGTGTCGACCGCCGTGGCGATCGAGGCAACTGTAAGAGACTACTACACCTTCGCCTCGAACTCGTCCACCACGGCGGCGGCGAGCGTCTGCAGCTCCTGGCTCGACGGACCGGGGTCGGCGACGAAGATGGCGCGCCGGTAGTAGTGCAGTTCGCGGATCGACTCGAGGATGTCGGCGAGCGCGCGGTGCCCGCCGTTCTTGGCGGGGGAGTTGAAGTAGGCGCGGGGGAACCAGCGCTTCGCGAGCTCCTTGATCGAGGACACGTCGACGTTGCGGTAGTGCAGGTGCGAGTCGAGCCGCGGCATGAACTTCGCGATGAATCCGCGGTCGGTGCCGATCGAGTTGCCGGCCAGGGGAGCCCGCTGCTCCTCTGGGACATGCTTCAGCACGTATTCGAGCACCTCGTATTCGGCCTCGGCGACGCTGACGCCGTTGGGGATCTCCTCGATGAGGCCCGACTCGGTGTGCATGGCCCGGACGAACTCGCCCATGTTCTCGAGCGCGCTCGCATCGGGCTTGATCACGATGCTGAGCCCGGCGTCGACGGGGTTGAGGTCGTAGTCCGTGATGACGACGGCGATCTCGACGAGCTCGTCGACCTCGAGGTCGAGGCCGGTCATCTCGCAGTCGATCCAGACCAGTCGGTCACTCGAGGTTGCCATGCGGCGAGTCTACCGGGGGCGTCGGACAGCGGGCCGTGGAGGCCGGCACCGTGACGGCCCACGACGGCCCACGACGCGGCGCCCGTAGGCTGGCCGGGTGGCGACGTTCGACGAGGTGCTCGAGGCGATCCGGTCGGCGACGTCGCGGTCGCCGCGAATCGTCGTGGGCGTCTCGGGATTCGGCGGCGCGGGCAAGTCGACGCTCGCCCGTCGCCTGGTCGATGAGGTGCCCGGCAGCGTGCGCATCCGCGGTGACGACTTCCTCCATCCCGAGCTGACGCGCGAGCGATCGGCCGACTGGGCCGCATTCGATCGCACGCGACTCCGGACCGAGGTGCTCGAGCCGTTCCGGGCCGGACGGCCGAGTACGCTCCGCCGGCTCGATTGGGCGACCGGCATGCTGCGTCCCGCGGAGCCGCTGCCCGCGGCATCCGTGCTCGTGGTCGACGCGGTGGGGCTGTTCCACCAGGAGCTCGACGGCCTCTTCGACGTGCGCATCTGGGTCGACGTCGACCTCGATACCGCCACCGAACGCGGCCGTGCCCGCGACCTGCGGCGGGGCGACGCCGACACCGCCGTATGGGATGACGTGTGGGCGCCGAACGAGCGCGACTTCGCGGCGAGGTACCGACCGCGTGAGCGGGCCGACCTGCGCTACGACGCTTCGGCGTGACGGTGCCCCCGGCAGGAATCGAACCTGCGACCGACAGATTAGAAGGCTGCTGCTCTATCCGCTGAGCTACGGGGGCCGGCGACGCCAGCATACCGGGCCGTGCTGGATCACCCCTCGGTGGGCACGAAGGCGTCGCCCTCACGCGGTCGGGTCGCGGCATCCGGCGACCGCCTGCGCAGGGCCAGCGCGATGAGCGGGAACAGCAGCACCGAGAGCATGCCGGCGCCCACGAGCGCCGAGGCGGTGCCGCTGGCGAGGTCGCCCGCCTCGACGCCGATGGCCGTGACGGCGACGATGATCGGCAGGCCGGTCGCGCCGAACAGGCCGATGGCCGCCCGGTCGCGCACGCTCGACCCCTCGGGTGCCGCGAGGAGCGACGGCAGCCCGCGCACGACGAGGAGCAGGACGAGGAAGATCGGCACGAGCGCGAGCGTGCGCGGGTCCGAGACGAGCGCGTCGAGGTCGAACGTCACGCCCGTGAAGATGAAGAAGATCGGCACGAAGAGGCCGTAGCCGATCGCCTCGACCTTGCTCTCCATCATCTCGATGTCGTGCTTCGGCGCGCCCGACAGCAGCAGCCGGTAGATGACCCCGGCGGTGAACGCGCCGAGCAGCATGTCGAGGTCGAGTGCCAGGCTGAGCGTGACGAGCGCCATGATCACGAGCACGACGAGGCGCACGCCGAACTGGCCGCTCGTGTGCAGGGTGGCCGTGATGACGCGGTGCACCCGGTGGCGCACGTCGCGCGTGGCCAGCCAGATGCCCGCAGCCGCCACGACCGCGAAGCCGACCAGCACGAGGGTCGCCACGAGAGGCGAACGGCCGCTGAGGAAGAGCGAGATGGCCAGCAGCGGGCCGAACTCGCCGATGGCGCCGAGCGCGATGACGGCGACGCCGAACGGCGTGCGCAGGTCGCCCGAGTCGCGGAGCACGGGCATGATCGTGCCGAGCGCCGTCGAGGTCAGCGCGATGGCGATGAAGGCCGCCGCGCCGAGGTTCGGTGCGAAGAGCACGGCGATGCCGAACCCGGCCGCGAGGGAGACGATCCAGCCGATCGCGGCGCGGCCGATGGGTCGGCCCCGGATGGCGCGGAAGTCGATCTCGCTGCCCGCGAGGAAGAACAGCATCGCGAGCCCGAAGTCCGAGAACGCCTGCGCGAACGGCCCGGGCTGGATCCAGCCCAGCACGGCAGGCCCGAAGAGCAGGCCGAGCACGATCTCGAACACGACGAGCGGGATCGCCACCCAGCGCCCGAGCGCGCGGACGAGCAGTGGCGCGATCACCGCGATCGTCGGGATGAGGACCAGCGTCCCCAGCGAGTAGTCGACTTCCATGTCCGCCCCCAGGTCCCTCGGCGTCGGTCGCCCCTGTCGCGATGCTACTTGCGGCGGGCGTGCAGCGCATCACGGCGACGGATGCCGCGTGCCGGCCGTCTCGCCCCCGAAACACGGCGGTTGTATCGTCGAGGGATGCGCGACGTGCAGGCGAGAATCATCGAAGAACTCAATGTCAGTCCGGTCATCGACCCCGCCGAGCAGGTGCGCGCTCGGATCGACTTCCTGAAGGCCTACCTGCGCACGTCGGGTGCAGCGGGCTTCGTGCTCGGCATCAGCGGCGGACAGGACTCGACCCTCGCCGGCATGCTCTGCCGCAAGGCCGTCGAGGAGCTCGTCGAGGAGGGCGATCCCGCCCGGTTCATCGCCGTGCGCCTGCCCTACGGCGTGCAGCGCGACGAGGCCGACGCCCAGGTCGCGCTGGCGTACATCCGGCCGCAGGAGACCGTCGTGTTCAACATCAAGGAGAGCGTCGACGAGCTGGCCGAGGAGTACGGCGAGGGAGTGGGCACGGCGCTCAGCGACTTCGGCAAGGGCAACGTGAAGGCCCGCATGCGCATGGTCGCCCAGTACGCGATCGCCGGCGAGGGTCGCCTGCTCGTCGTGGGCACCGACCACGCCGCTGAGGCGGTCACCGGCTTCTTCACGAAGTACGGCGACGGCGGCGCCGACATCCTGCCGCTCACCGGCCTCACCAAGCGCCAGGGTCGAACCCTGCTCGAGCACCTCGAGGCCCCGGAGGACATCCACCTGAAGGTGCCCACGGCCGACCTGCTCGACCACGATCCGGGCCAGTCCGACGAGGCGAACCTCGGACTGAAGTACCACGACATCGACGCGTTCCTCGAGGGCCACGACATCGACCCCGAGATCGCCGAGCGCATCGAGCAGCGCTACCTGCAGACGCGGCACAAGCGGGCGGTGCCCGTGTCGATTAGCGAAGCATAGTGGATCAGACGCGACGCATACGCTGCGCGACGAGGAGGGCCCGACAGACGATGATGCGGTCGGGCCCTCGGCGTTCGTCGGGCGCCTTCGCTCAGGCTCGCGCGTCGTCGAGCGTCGGCGTCGGCGCGGTGTCGGTGCGAACCTCGGGGTCGATGGATGCCGCGGACTGGTAGCGCTCGTGGTGCTGGCCGGCGACCCAGGTGTCCTGGGCCTCGACGGCCGCCTGCTCGGGCTCCTGGCGCTGCGAGCGCCAGCGCACGAGGTCGTTCTGGAACTGCCGGCGGGTGCGGGACGGGCGCCGCTGCCACTCGAGCATGCGATCGCGGAACTCCACGACCGCGGGGTCGAGTTGGTAGCCGAACGTCGCGGAAGCGCGCTTCAGCTCGTGGAGCTGGTGGGAAGCCCAGTTGGCGGCGACATCCGCGCCCTTGATCGGGAGGAGTCGCACGAGGATGTCGGCCTGCCCGACCGCTCGATCGGCGAGCACCTGCTCTTGAGGGGTGAGGGAGTTCCACACCGAGGCCTCGGTGGCCGCGTCGACGAGCGCCGCGACGGCGGCGTTCTTCGCCTCGCGGTCGCGCTGGGCGACGACTCGCCGGATGGCCATCGACGCGATCCACGACGCGAGCAGGCCCGCGAGGAGCACCGCGACGAAGAGCACGATGCCGGCGTAGACCGTGGGTCGTGCGGCGCTCGAGGTGAGCCAGGAGATGAGGTCGTTCCACCACTGCATGAGCGCAGGCTACCGGCGGCGGCGGTCGGCGCCGCCGAGGCGGCGCGGCGCGCCCGGATCGCGCGCGGCCCGCCATCGATCAGCGGAAGCACTCGGCGGCATCGGTCGGCGACCAGAACTCGCCGAGCTCGATCGAGCGCAGGCCGCCGCGGAGGAGACGCCGCGCGACGAAGCGCTCCGCGCCGTCGAGCTCGCGCAGCTCGATGTGCCCGAGCACCGGGCCGCCGATGAGCGCCACGCGCCAGAGCCCGGGTGCCGCGGTGACGATGGACAGGCCGCGCGGGGCGGGCGGCGCGGCATCCGCTCGATCGCGCACGACCGGCATGCCGCCCGATCGCGCCGACGGCGCGCCGACGGCGGGCACGGGGTCGGTGGAGGCGGGTGCGGTGAGAACGGTGGCGGACATGGCGCTCCTCTCGTCGTGCAGCCGGCCCTGCGTGTGATTCGAAGATACGTTCGACCACCGACATCCGCGGATCGCATCGCGTGCGGACCGTCCCCGACATGCCGCGCGGCGCCGGAGGATCACCTCCGACGCCGCGTTCGCGGGTGCACGCGGCGCGGATCAGCCGAGCACGGTGCCGTTCGCCGCGAACGGCTCGAGGCGCGCGGTCTCGTCCTCGGTGAGCGGCGCGGCGTCGAGGGCCGCCACGTTCTGCTCGAGCTGGGCGACGCTCGACGCGCCGATCAGCGCACTCGCGACGAGCGGCTCGCGGAGCACCCACGACAGGGCGAGCTGCGCGATGCTCTGGCCGCGTTCCTTCGCGATCGCGTCGATGCCGCGGATCCGCTCGAGGTAGTCGTCGCTGATCTTCTCGGCCGAGAGGAAGCGGCTCGTCGCGGCCCGCGAGTCGGACGGCACCTCGCCAGAGAGGTAGCGGTCGGTGAGCAGTCCCTGCGCGAGCGGGGAGAACACGATGCTGGCGGCGCCGACGTCCTCGAGCACGGGGAACAGGCCGTCCTCGATGTGCCGGTCGAACATCGAGTAGCGCGGCTGGTGGATGAGCAGCGGCACGCCCTCGGCCTCGAGCGCGGCGGCGGCGGCACGGGTCTGCTCGGGGTCGTAGTTCGAGATGCCCACGTACAGCGCCTTGCCCTGCCGCACCGCGTGCGCGAGGGCGCCCATCGTCTCCTCGATCGGCGTCTCGGCGTCGGGACGGTGCGAGTAGAAGACGTCGACGTACTCGAGGCCGAGCCGGCCGAGGCTCTGGTCGAGCGACGAGAGCAGGTACTTGCGCGAGCCGAAGTCGCCGTAGGGCCCCGGCCACATGTCGTACCCGGCCTTCGACGAGACGATGAGCTCGTCGCGGTACGGGGCGAGGTCGCCGGCGAGGATGCGGCCGAAGTTCTCCTCGGCGCTGCCGGCGGGCGGCCCGTAGTTGTTCGCCAGGTCGAAGTGCGTGATGCCGAGGTCGAACGCGCGGCGGACGATCGCGCGCTGCGTGTCCCACGGCCGGTCATGCCCGAAGTTGTGCCAGAGGCCGAGGGAGAGCGCGGGGAGCTTGAGCCCGCTCCTCCCGACGCGGTTGTAGCGCATGCGGTCGTAGCGTTCGGGAGTGGCGACGAAGGTCATCCCGTTACTCTATGGCGATGGAAAGCTACGTTCTGGCGGGTGGCTGCTTCTGGTGCCTCGACGCCGTCTACCGCACACTCAAGGGCGTCGACGACGTCGTCTCGGGGTATACCGGCGGCTCGACGCCGAACCCGAGCTACGAGGCGGTCTGCACGGGTGCGACGGGCCACGCCGAGGCCGTGCGCGTCGACTTCGACCCCGACGTCATCCCGCGCGAGGTGATCCTCGACGTCTTCTTCTCGCTGCACGACCCGACCCAGCTCAACCGCCAGGGGGCCGACGTCGGCACGCAGTACCGCTCGGCGATGTTCTTCGCCGACGACGCGCAGCGCGAGCGGTTCGAGGCGGCGCGCGACCGCGCCGCCGACTGGTGGCCGGGCGAGATCGTCACCACGATCGAGCCGCTCGGCGACTTCTTCCGTGCCGAGGAGTACCACCAGGACTTCTTCGCCAAGAACCCCGGTCAGGGCTACTGCCTCGCCGTCGCCCTGCCGAAGGTGAACCAGATCCGGCGCTCGTACGCCGAGTACGTGCTCGCCTGACGGCGCGCTCGCCTGCGGCGTGCGGCCCCGGCGACGTGCTCGCCGCACGACTCGTCCTCGACAGCGCCCTCGTGACGGATGCTCCGCACGGGGGCGCTTCGTCGTCGGCCGCGGTGGCAGCGGCACGGCGATGCTGGTGCGACGCGGCATCCGGGGCCTGATTCCGGCACGAGCAGCTCCGGATGCCGCGAGCCGCCGACTCGCGGCGGCGTCGACTGAGGAGCACATCATGACCGACACCATCACCGTCACCGGCGTCGTGGGCAGCGACCCGCGCCTGCACGTGACGACGCAGGGACTCGCGATCGCCTCGTTCCGGCTCGCCTCCACGCGGCGCTACTTCGACCGCGCGAAGGGCACCTGGGAAGACGGCGAGACCAACTGGTACACGGTCTCCGGGTTCCGCCAGCTCGCGAGCAACGCCATGGCCTCGGTGCACAAGGGCGACCGGGTCGTCGTGCAGGGCCGACTCCGCGTGCGGGCCTGGGAGAACGGCGAGAAGTCGGGCCTCGCCGTCGAGATCGAGGCGGACTCGATCGGACACGACCTCGCGTGGGGCACCACGGTGCTGACGAAGGTGCGCCGCGAAGGGGCGGGCGAGGGCGGGCAGACGACCGCTTCGGCCGAGTCGGGGGAGTCGAACGCGTGGCCCGGCGTCGAGCAGCAGGTCGCGGCCGGCGTCGAGGATGGATCGGGTCCCGCCACCGACGGGCTCACCGAGGGCTTCGTCGACGAAGACGGTGACGGGGTCGACGGCGCTCCGGACGACCGCCCGCAGCTCGAACCCGTGTTCTGAGCCCGCAGCCTCCTCGACGACGCCGAGCGGCGGGCGGCACCACCTAGACTCGGCTCGGGCGGTCGCCGCCGCCGGAACGACTCGGCGGTAGCACCGCCGGAACAGGGGAACCATGAGCGGGCGTGTCGGCACCGTCGCCCTCCTCATGCTGGCATGCGTCGCGCTCGCCGTGGGGGCGTCCGGTTGCGCGCCGGACGGTCCCGCCAACGGCCCGAGCGAGACGGCGAGCGTCGAGGGGGGCCCGACGGTCGAGCCGGTCGAGACGGGTCCGCCCACGCCGACGGCGCCGGCGACCCTCAGTCCCCACCTGTCGGCGGCCGAGAACCTCGCGTTCTTCGACGCGATCAACCTCGACGTGATCTCGGCGAACGACGAGGCTGGCGGGCGCGACTTCATCGACGCGCTCGGCGCGGCGGGCTTCGACAAGACGCAGATGCAGGTCACGGCCGATCGCACCACGGTCGACCTGGCGGCCGACTCCGTGCAGTTCGCGGTGCTCTTCCAGGGCGAGTGCCTGGTCGGACAGTACGGCCCGGCGTCGGGCGGGTACCACAGCGCGGTGCGTCCCGCGCTCGGCACCGGCGGCTGTCTCGTCGGCCAGACGCACCCCATCGACCAGTAGCCGACGTGGCGGAACTTCGATCGTCGTGCGAGCCACCCTCGACACCCGACGGGCGAAGGTTCATGCGAGGTCGGGATGACGCTCGCTGATGGCGTCAAGCTCGTCGATCTCCTGCGCTGAGAACTGGACCGTCCCGACGCCGGGATGATTCGGGAAGGGGTCCGAGCGATCTTCGGCGAACTGCAGGGCACGCCTCGCGAAATCACCCGCGGCGGGTTCACCTCTCCGGTCCGCGACTCTGGCGGCCATTCGAGCATGGCGGAACTGCTCGATCGGCAGCGCGAAGCCTCGGACGTCGAACTCGGCGGCCTGCAACTCGATGAGCGCTGACGCGTGGTCCAGACACTCTCCCGTTCCGACCTGCAAGAGCAGTTCGATGTGTGCGAGGTCATTTGAGGTGCTCGTGGATGGCCGGCCGGACGCGTCGACCAGTTGCCGGTAGTGCTCGAAGGCCGTCAGGGCGCCATCGATGAGACCGTCGCGATGGAGCGACTCGCCGAGCGCAGCCCACGAGGCGATGACGTGCATCTGCTCGAAGGGGACATCCTCGAATTCCTCGATGACCCTCGCGAACAGGCTGCGCGCAACTTCGCGGTCACTCGCCCGGGGTGAATCGGCGAGCGACAGGCCCTGGATCTTCAGGTACTGAGCGCGACCCGAGCGACTTCGGCGGAGTCGGGCCTCGAATGCCGCCCCGGTCACGTCGTCCCAGGTTCGAGCCCGATACCAGTCCTCGCGACCCACCACATCTCCTGCCTACGGCCAGCGGCCGGAGCCGAACATCGCACCGCACGCATTGCGGGTGCCTCCTCCGCGGCCCGGTAGGCTGGGGGGTTGAAGTGCGCGTACGGGCCATGATCGTATGCGACCCACGACGTGAGGTTTCTTGGTGGCAGATTACATTTACTCGATGGTGCGCGCCCGCAAGGCGGTCGGCGACAAGGTCATTCTCGATGACGTCACGATGGCGTTCCTCCCCGGAGCCAAGATCGGCGTCGTCGGCCCGAACGGGGCCGGCAAGTCGACGATCCTCAAGATCATGGCGGGGCTCGACCACCCGTCCAACGGCGAGGCGCGGCTCACCCCCGGCTACTCCGTCGGCATCCTCATGCAGGAGCCGGTGCTCGACGAGTCGAAGACGGTGCTCGAGAACGTGCAGGAGGGCGTCGGCCCGATCAAGGCGAAGCTCGACCGGTTCAACGAGATCTCGGCGGCCATGGCCGACCCCGACGCGGACTTCGACACGCTCCTCGGCGAGATGGGCGCCCTCCAGGAGGACATCGACGCGGCCGACGCGTGGGACCTCGACTCGCAGCTCGACCAGGCGATGGACGCACTGCGCTGCCCGCCGGGCGACAGCCCCGTCTCCGTCCTCTCGGGCGGTGAGAAGCGTCGCGTCGCGCTCTGCAAGCTGCTGCTGCAGAAGCCCGACCTGCTGCTGCTCGACGAGCCCACCAACCACCTCGACGCCGAGAGCGTGCTCTGGCTCGAGCAGCACCTGGCGAAGTACCCCGGCGCCGTGCTCGCGGTCACGCACGACCGGTACTTCCTCGACCACGTGGCGGAGTGGATCTGCGAGGTCGACCGCGGTCGCCTCTACCCCTACGAGGGCAACTACTCGACGTACCTCGAGAAGAAGGCCGAGCGCCTCCAGGTGCAGGGCAAGAAGGACCAGAAGCTCCAGAAGCGCCTGAAGGACGAGCTCGAGTGGGTCCGCTCCAACGCGAAGGGCCGCCAGGCGAAGTCGAAGGCGCGCCTCGCGCGCTACGAGGAGATGGCGGCGGAGGCCGAGCGCACGCGGAAGCTCGACTTCGAGGAGATCCAGATCCCGCCGGGTCCCCGCCTCGGCGACGTCGTGCTCGAGGCGAAGAAGCTCGAGAAGGGCTTCGGCGACCGCTCGCTCATCGACGGACTCAGCTTCTCGCTGCCGCGCAACGGCATCGTGGGCATCATCGGCCCGAACGGCGTGGGCAAGACGACGCTCTTCAAGACGATCGTCGGCCTCGAGCCGCTCGACGGCGGCGATCTCAAGGTCGGCGAGACCGTGAAGATCTCCTACGTCGACCAGTCGCGCGGCGGCATCGACCCGAACAAGTCGCTCTGGGAGGTCGTCTCCGACGGGCTCGACTACATCCAGGTCGGCAAGACCGAGGTGCCGAGCCGCGCGTACGTCTCCACGTTCGGCTTCAAGGGCCCCGACCAGCAGAAGAAGGCCGGCGTGCTCTCGGGCGGTGAACGCAACCGCCTGAACCTCGCGCTCACGCTCAAGCAGGGCGGCAACCTGCTGCTGCTCGACGAGCCGACCAACGACCTCGACGTCGAGACGCTGTCGAGCCTCGAGAACGCGCTCCTCGAGTTCCCGGGCTGCGCGGTGGTCATCACGCACGATCGGTGGTTCCTCGACCGCATCGCGACGCACATCCTCGCCTACGAGGGCACCGACGACGACCCCGACAACTGGTACTGGTTCGAGGGCAACTTCGAGGCCTACGAAGCGAACAAGGTCGAGCGTCTCGGCCCCGAGGCTGCGAAGCCCCACCGCTCGACGTACCGCAAGCTCACGAGGGACTGACATGCGCCTGCACGTGCCGACGCCGCTCCGCTGGAGCGATCTCGATGCCTACGGCCACGTGAACAACGCCCGGATGCTGAGCCTCCTCGAGGAGGCTCGCATCCAGGCGTTCTGGGTGAGCGACGACACGTCAGAGCACGCGGTGGGCGCATCCACCGCCGTGCTCGATGCCACGCCCGGCGCGACCACGGTCACGCTGATCGCTCGCCAGGAGGTCGAGTACCTCGCACCCATCCCGTACCAGCGCCAGCCCGTCGACATCGAGCTGTGGATCGGGCACATGGGCGGCGCCAGCCTCGACGTCTGCTACGAGGTGTACTCGCCCGAGGGCATCGAGCCGCGCGTGCTGTACACGCGGGCGGTCACGACGATCGTGCTCGTCGACGCCGCCACCGAGCGGCCTCGCCGCATCGACGATCGCGAGCGTGCGGCGTGGGAGCCCTACCTGGGCGAGCCCATCACGTTCCGACGCCGCTGAGGCGGGTCACTGCTCGAGCGGCTCGTCGCTGAACGAGCCCTCCCACACGGCACGGCTGCCCGATTCGCCGATCTGGAAGACGGTCCACGCGGCGCCGGCGGTCACGGCCACCGCGGCGACCGTGAGTACCGAGTTCACGGCGATGCGCAGCCCGCGACCCGGACGCCGTTCCTCCGTGCCCGTCGAACGTCGCGCGGCGAGCAGCTCGATCACCGCCCACGCGGAGACGAGCACCGCGACGCCGAGCAGCGCCCACAGCCACGGCACGATGGACTCGCCGATGCTCGTGTGCGCCTCGATGAGCGGTGCCGCCGGAACGCGCGCCTGCAGCCACTTGCCCGCCTCGATGGTCACGAGGCCGAGCGGAACGAGCAGCACGGCCGAGATCAGGACGGGCAGCCACAGCACGCGCCGCGCCGCGGGCCACGCCGCGACCAGCACGAGGGCGAGCCCCACGAGGGGAACGAGCACGATGACCGCGTGCACGAGCAGCACGTGCAGCGGCAGGTCGGCGAAGATGTAGTCCATGGCGGCCGCTCAGGCAGTCGCCACGATGCGGTCGCCCGACACCGACACCGCGATCGGCGAGAGGGCCTCGAGCGCCGGCCCGTTGATCACGTCACCCGTTGCGGCGTCGAACCTCGAGCCGTGGCAGGGGCAGTCGAACTCCGAGCCCGCTGCGGCGACCACGCATTGCTGGTGCGTGCAGATCGCGCTGAACGCGACGACCTGGCCGGCCGTCGGCTGCGCGACCAGCGCCGGCTGGCCGTTGATCGTGGCGTCGATGCTGCCGCCGACCGGGACGTCGGCCAGGGCGGCGACGTCCTCGCCCACGGGCGGCGCATCGGGCGCCGCCGACGGGTCGGCCTGGGGCTCCTCCGTGAGGGTGGGCGACGGCGACGCCGTGGGTGACGAGGAGCCCTCAGGGGCATCCGTCGTACAGCCGGCGAGTGCGAGCGCACCGCCGACCGCGCCGACCGACCCGAGCGTCAGCATCGTGCGCCTCGTGAGGTCCGTGGGATCCGTCATCGCCTGAGCTCCTTGCGTTCGCCATCGCTCGCGCCGAGTGCGCGCCATGGCCCCATTCTGGGGTCGACGGTGGCCGAAGCGTCGCAACCCACAGGATTCATCCAGACGAATGGAACCCGTCCGACACGATCCCGCTCGGACACCGTGTCGAGACAACGAAGCCGACGCGCGATCGGTTCAGTCGAGCGCCTCGGGATGCGGGACTCGGACCATGCCCTCCTGCGCCACGCTCGCCACCAGCACGCCGTCGCGCGTGTAGATGCGCCCGAGCGACAGGCCGCGTCCGCCGCTCGCGGAGGGGGACTCCTGCACGTACAGGAGCCACTCGTCGGCGCGCGCGTCGCGGTGCCACCACATGGCGTGGTCGAGACTCGCGACCTTGAGTCCCGGGGTCGCCCACGCGACCCCGTGGGCACGCAGCACGGGCTCGAGGATCGAGTAGTCGCGCGCGTACGCGAGCGCTGCCCGGTGCATCTTCGGATCGTCGGGCAGGCGGCCGAACGCCTTCATCCACACCGCCTGCCGCGGCACCCGCTCGCCGTCGACGCGAAGGTAGACGGGCGATGGGATGTGCCGCACGTCGAACGCCCGCTCGCTCGACCAGTACCGCGCGACGTCGTGATCGAGGTGGCCGAGCACGTCGGCGGTCGACGGCAGCGTCTCGGGATCGGGCAGGTCGTCGGGCATCTCCACCTGGTGCTCGACGCCCTCGTCGTGCGTCTGGAACGACGCGATGAGCGACAGGATGGGCTCGCCGTGCTGGAACGCCTGCGTGCGCCGCGTCGAGAACGAGCGCCCGTCGTGGATGCGGTCGACGGAGAAGGTGATGGGGTGCTGCACGTCGCCCGGGCGGAGGAAGTAGCCGTGCATCGAGTGGATCTGCCGATCTTCGGGCACGGTGTGCATGGCCGCCACGATCGACTGCGCGAGCACCTGCCCGCCGAAGACGCGACCGAGCGGCATCCACTGCGACGGCCCGGTGAAGATGTCCTCGGTCGTGCGAGCGCCCGTGTCGGTGAGGTGCAGCGTGCTCAGCAGGCCGTCGATGGGACCGTTCATCGTTCCTCCGTGTCGGTGGGGCTGGGCCGCGACCCGGTGGAAGCGCGGCCCGCCGGGGCGGCGGCGCTCCCTTGGTAGTTTAGGAGCAGATGGTTCAACAACTGACGCTCGCGGACAGCCTCGCGCTCGGCGACCTGCACACGTACCTGCAGCGCGCCGGGCGCGTCGAGGACGGCTCGGTCCGGTTGATCGCGGGCAACGGCATCCTCGCCGTCTACACGGCGATCCTCTATCCGCGCGGCATCCTCGACGAGAGCCCCACCGTGCTCGGGTTGCGCACCTTCGAGCTGGTCGACACCGAGGACTTCGACATCGTGGTCCCGATGCGCTCCATGGTCGAGCGCATCGAGCGTGCGAAGGCGCAGCTCCCCGACGACGACGAGTCGCGGTTCGTCTCGATGACCAGGCCTCCCGAGGTCAATACGGTCACCTGGGCGGGCATCTCGCCGCCGCGGGGCCGCTGGCGCGTGCTGGGCGAGGCGGATGCCGCGACGCTCGAGTCCGAGGCGCGGGCCGGCATCGACGAGGTCGCCGCCGCCATCCCGACCGGCACCGGCGAGCAGCTCGTGCAGCGCGTGCGCTCGGAGATCTGGGGCCGCGGCATCGACGGGCTCGAGTACGTGCCCACAGGCGCCGCGTTCGCGGCGTTCAGCCTCGGCTTCCTCGGCGAGGATCCGGTGCGCCTCTTCGAGACCGGCCCGTGGACGCGCCTCACCACGCGTCGGGGTCACGTCCTCGTGCGCCGCAAGGCCTGGACGCTGAAGGCGTAGCTGCGCCCGAGTCGGCTCCACGCGGACGCCCGGGTCAGCCCCGGGCGATCGACCGCCCGGCCGCACGGCCGGTGAAGAGGCATCCGCCCAGGAACGTGCCCTCGAGCGCGCGGTAGCCGTGCACCCCGCCGCCGCCGAAGCCGGCGGCCTCGCCCACGGCGTAGAGGCCGGGCAGCACCGACCCGTCGGGCGCGAGCGCGCGCGAGTCGAGGTCGGTCTGGATGCCGCCGAGGCTCTTGCGCGTGAGCAGGTGCAGCTTCACCGCGATGAGGGGTCCGGCCTTGGGATCGAGGATGCGGTGCGGCGTCGCGACGCGGATGAGCCTGTCGCCGCGGTACTTGCGCGTCCCGCGCACGTAGGTGAGCTGCAGGTCCTTCGAGAACTCGTTGTCGAGCTCGCGGTCGCGCGCGACGATCTCGCGCTCGATGTTCTCGGTGTCGATGGTCGCCTCGGGGGAGAGCGCGCGCATGCCCTCGAAGAGCTCGGGCAGCGTGTCGGCGACCACGAAGTCGACGCCGTGCTGCTTGAACGCCTCGACGGGGCCGGGGGCGCCGGAGCCGATCCGCTCGGCGAGGAGCTTCAGGTCCTTGCCGGTGAGGTCGGGGTTCTGCTCGCTGCCCGAGAGCGCGAACTCCTTCTCGATGATCTTCTGCGTGAGCACGAACCAGGAGTGCGCGTAGCCGGTCGAGACGATGTGCTCGAGCGTGCCGAGCGTGTCGAAGCCGGGGAAGAGCGGCACGGGGAGCCGTCGGCCCTCGGCGTCGAACCAGAGCGACGACGGGCCGGGCAGGATCCGGATGCCGTGGGACGGCCAGATCGGGTCCCAGTTCGTGATGCCCTCGGTGTAGTGCCACATGCGGTCGCGATTCACGAGCCGCGCGCCGGCGTGCTCCGCGATGGGCAGCATGCGCCCGTCGACGTGCGCCGGTACCCCCGAGAGCAGCTCCTCGGGCGCGGCGCCCATGCGCTCGGGCCAGTACTCGCGCACGAGGTCGTGGTTGCCGCCGATGCCGCCCGATGCGACGACCACCGCGGGCGCGCGGAACTCGAAGTCGCCGACGACATCGCGGTTGCTGGGCTCGCCGCGCCCCGCGGCATCCGGTGCGAGCACGGCGCCGCGCACGCCGACGACCGCGCCGTCCTCGACGACGAGCTCGTCGACCCGGTGGCGGTGGCGCAGTTCGACCAGGCCGGCGGCGGCCCCCGCCTGCACGCGTGCGATGAACGGGGCGAGCACGCCGGGGCCGGTGCCCCACGTGATGTGGAACCGCGGCACCGAGTTGCCGTGCCCGATCGCGTTGTACCCGCCGCGCTCGGCCCAGCCCACGACGGGGAAGAACCGCACGCCCTTCTCGTGCAGCCAGCTGCGCTTCTCGCCGGCGGCGAACTCGAGGTAGGCCTCGGCCCACTTGCGGCCCCACTCGTCGGTGTCGCGGTCGAACCCGGCGGTGCCGTCCCAGTCCTGGCGGGCGAGCTCGAGCGAGTCCTTCACGCCCATTCGGCGCTGCTCGGGGGAGTCCACGAGGAAGAGCCCGCCGAACGACCAGTGCGCCTGCCCGCCGAGGCTCGCCTCGGGCTCCTGCTCGACGATCACCACGCGCTTGCCGGCGTCGACGAGCTCGGCGGCCGCGACGAGGCCGGACAGGCCCGCTCCGATGATGATCGCGTCGGGCTCGGGGCGGGATGCGGGGGTGGCGGCCACGTGGACTCCTTCGTCTCGGGGTCGGCGGTGAGGGTGCCGCCGTGGCGATGCTACTGCGCGCGCGGCGAAACCCGGTCGCGCGGCGTCACTCCTCGAACGTGTTGACCATCGCGAAGGCCGCGCGCTGCAGGTAGTCCCACAACGTCTCCTCGGCCAGCGGCGGCAGGTCGAGGGAGTCGACCGCGGCGCGCATGTGGGAGAGCCAGCGGTCACGCGCGTCGGGATTGACCTTGAACGGCAGGTGCCGCATCCGCAGCCGGGGATGGCCGCGCTGTTCGCTGTAGGTGCCCGGGCCGCCCCAGTACTGCTCGAGGAACATCGTGAGCCGCTCGGCCGCAGGCCCGAGGTCCTCCTCGGGGTACATCGGCCGCAGCACCGGGTCGTCGGCGACGCCGCGGTAGAACTCGTTCACGAGCTTCTCGAACGTCGCGCGTCCGCCGACGGTCTCGTAGAACGACGGCCCGAGGGCGGCACCGTGCTCGGTGCCGCGCAGCGGCACGTTCGCCGGCTGCGGGGGCCCGGATGCCGCGGGCGTGGTCTGGTCGGTCACGGCGTGTCTCCGCTGCTCGGTGGGTTCGGCATGGTCGGCGGCTTCGGTGCGCGCGGCGCCTTGGGGGTCTTCACCTTGGTCGCGACGCCCGAACCCGCGCCGCCGGCGACGACGGTCGGCCCGGTCTTCGGCGGCTTCGCGCCCTTCACGCGCGTGGCGCCCTCGAAGCCCGACAGCACGACGCTCGAGAGGCTCGGAAGCCGCACGTCCATCGCGTCGAGCGAATGCTTGAGGCGGGTGCGCAGCTCGCGCGCCACGTCGTCCTTCGACGACGTGCGCACCTTCATCACGATGCGGATGACCATCGCGTCGTCGGAGATCGACTCGAGGCCCCAGATCTCGGGCTTCTCGAGGATGCGGGAGCGCCACTTGCCCGACTGCGACATCTCGACGGCGGTGCGCAGCATCTCGGCCTCGACGGCCTCGACGTCGGCGTCGTAGGGCACGGCGAGGTCGAGGATGACACGGGCCCAGCCCTGCGACATGTTGCCGACGCGCAGGATCTCGCCGTTGCGCACGAACCAGAGGGTGCCGTTCACGTCGCGCACCTTGGTGATGCGGATCTGCACCTCCTCGACGATGC
>CBFGWW010000043.1:0-16795 GCA_965652625.1 uncultured Agromyces sp. | reverse complement strand
CAGACGCGGCGTGTCGGCTCGAAACACCGAATCGCGCAACACGGAGGCGGGCGAGATCGCGCCGCGCAGACGCGTGGAGATCGCGCCGCGCAGCCGCGGGTTGATCGCGCCGCGGAGACGCGGGTTGATCGCGCCGCGCAGCCGCGGGTTGATCGCGCCGCGCAGACGCGCTCAGGCGAGGAACGCGAGCGCGGCGTCCTTGAAGGCGCGGGAGGTGAGCGTCGAGACGTGGTCGCGGCCGGGGATCGACACGTAGTCGGCGTCCCACTCGAGCGCGAGCTCGCGCGCCCCCTGGGGCACGGGGTCGTCCTCGCCGGCGACGAACAGCGTCGGGATGTCGCCGGGGATCGTGAGCGGCGCGCCCGAGACGCCCTCGATGCAGGCGAGGAGCGCCTCGCGGTCGGCGCCGGCCGCGATCGCCGGCCGCAGCACCTGCTCGATGACGGCGTTGCGCGCCGGCTCGTCGCGCTCGAGCACGCCGCGTGCGTCGTCGAGGTCCCAGCTGGCGAAGAGCTCGTTCGGGCCCGCGCCGCCGATCACGACGCGCCGTACGCGCTCGGGTGCGAGCTCGGTGAGCGCCGACACCACGCGGTTGCCCATCGAGTAGCCGACGACGTCGACCACGTCGAAGCCGGCCCAGTCGAGCACGGACACGAGGTCGCCGCCGAGGCGCTCGGGCGCGTAGTCGTCGGCGTCGACCGGCTTGTCGCTCTCGCCGTGCCCCCGGAGGTCGACGTCGATCGCGACGCGTCGGGCATCGCGCACCGACCGCACCCAACCGGTGCCCTCCCAGGTGATCGCGGCCGTCGAGGCGAAGCCGTGCACGAGGAGCACCGGCGGGCGCGAGGCATCAGCAGCGCCGTGCAGGTCGCCGTGCACGCGATAGGCGATGAGCACCCCGTCGGGGCTCTCGGCGTGCAGCGTGGGGACGTCGTCGGCGCGCACGTGCCTCACGCCGTCGCCTCGTCGAGCACCGTGGACTCGGTGATCTCGGCGCCCGCGTGGCCGAGCTCGGCGAGCGCGGCATCCGAGCTCGCCGGGGCGACGCCCGCGACGAGGTCGGTGAACACGCGCACGTGGCGGCCGTGCTCGATGGCGTCGAGGCCGCTCGCCCGCACGCAGTAGTCGGTGGCGAGGCCGACGAGGTCGACGTCGGTGACGCCGAGCTCGTCGAGGTGGTGCGCGACCGGTCGCCCGTCGTCGTCGATGCCCTCGAAGATCGAGTACGCCGGCACGCCCTGTCCCTTGCGCACGTGGATGTCGACGCCCGCCGTGTCGAGCGCGGGGTGGTACTCGGCGCCGTCGCTGCCGGCCACGCAGTGCTCGGGCCACGTGTCGACGAAGTCGGGCTCGTCGTCGGTGGCGAAGTGCCCGCCGTTGTCGTTGTCGGCGTCGTGCCAGTCGCGTGAGGCGACGACGACCTTGTAGACGTCGCGGTGCTTCTCGAGCAGCTCGGTCACGCCCGCCGCGACGGCCGCACCTCCCTCCACCCCCAGCGCGCCGCCCTCGGTGAAGTCGTTCTGCACGTCGATGATGAACAGTGCCCTCGTCACGAGTGCTCCTTCCGCTCTCCGGCCATCGCCTTACGGTCCATTCTCGCCGCAGAATGCGCCGATGGCGCCAGCGACGACGTCGACCAGCCGCTCCAGGGAGTCCGCCGAGACCCACTCCTCGTCGGCGTGCGCGCCGCCGCCGACGGGGCCCACGAGGACCGCGGGGATGCCCGCCGCCGCGATGAGCCCCGCATCCGTCCACCAGGGGTCGCCGCGACGCACGGCCGGCGCACCGGTCGCGCGCTCGACCGAGGCGAGCACCGCCCGTGCGATCGGCGACGCCGGATCGGCCTCCATCGCCGGCCGCGCGACGAGCTCCACGACCCGGGCGGGCCGCGAGGGCGCGAGCACCCGCTCGAGCTCGGCGCTCGGATCGGGCTCGCCGGGCAGGGTGCGCCGCTCGACGACGAGCACGCACCGAGCGGCGACGGTCGCGGCATCCGTGCCGCCCTCGATCGTCGCCACGCGCACGCTGCCGGCCCCCAGCAGCGGATGCCGCGGCCGCGCTTCGATCTCGGCGGCGAGCGCGCGCAGGGCGACGAGCCCGTCGAGGGCACGGTCGATCGCGTCGACGCCGAGCTCTGGCTGCGACCCGTGCGCCGCGACGCCCTCGTACTCGACGCGGTACCACGCGAAGCCGCGGTGCGCGAGGGTCACCTCGAGGTCGGTCGGCTCGAGCACGATGGCGCCGTCGGGGCGCGGCAGGGCGAGCCGAGCGGATGCCGCGCCGCCGGCCGCGCCCGCATGGTCGCCGTCCTCGGCACCGTGCGGGTCCTGCGCGTCGAGCGCCGCCAGCAGCTCCTCCATGCCGACCGAGCCGAACTCCTCGTCGGACGCGAACGCGAGCACGACGTCGCCGGGGAGGCGCTCGGGAGCGGACGCCGCCGCGACCATCGCCGCGGCGAGCCCGCCCGCCATGTCGTACGCGCCGCGGCCGACGATGCGGCCGGGATCGGGTTCGTGCGCGCCGGGCTCGTCGGCCGCGGCATCCGACTCGCTCGCGGCATCCGACTCGCTCGCGGCGGCGTTCGTGCCCGTGCGGGTGCTCGCGCCCGTGCTGGTGCCGGTGCCGGTGCCGCCCACCGTGTCCAAGTGGCCCGCGAGCAGCAGGGTGCGGCCGCCGCCCAGCCCGCGACGGCGCGCCAGCACGCTCGGCCGCGACGGATCCGCGCCGACCAGCCGCACGTCGAAGCCGCGCTCGGCGAGCCAGCCGGCGACGAGCTCCGCGAGCTCCCGCTCGCCGGCACCGCCCGGCACGAGCGACGGATTGGTCGCGTCGACCGCCACGAGGCGACGGGTGAGCGCCGCGACGTCGGCTCGCGGCATCCGCTGCTCGCCGGCCCTCGCCGTCGCGCCCGAGCCGGTCATGTGTTCGAGAGGTTGTCGCCGCAGAGGAAGAAGCCGGTCGTGAGCGTGTCGATGGCCTGCTTGGTGTCGTCGGCGACGTCGCCGAGCGCGTAGATCGCGAAGGTGAGCGTCGCGCCGTCCTGCGCGCGGATGACGCCCGAGAGCGTGTAGCCGGTCTCGATCCAGCCGGTCTTCGCCGACACGGCGCCGTCGGCCACGGCGTTGTCGCCCGCGAACCGGTCGCTGTACGAGAGCGAGCCGCGCTGGCCCGACACGGGCAGGCCGTCCATGATGACGCCGAGGTCGGCCTCCCGGGCGTTGATCTTCACGAACAGGCGGGTGAGGTACGACGGCGGGACCGCGTTGTTGTCGCTGAGACCCGAGCCGTCGACCACGGTGATGCCGGTGGTGTCGACGCCGTACGCGGCGAGGCCCTGCAGCACGCCCGCGTTGATCGCGCCGAACGTGTTGCCGGCGCCCGTCTCGATGGCGACGAGGCGCCCGAGCATCTCGGCCACGGAGTTGTCGGAGACGACGAGGGCCTTGTCGATGAGCTGCGCCACGGTCGGCGACGAGACTGCGCCGAGCTGTGCCGCACCCGCGGGGGCGGTGCCGCGCTCGATCACCGAGATGCCGCCGAGCTCGCCGGCGAACGCGTCGCCGGCGCGACCGACGGGGTCGCCGCTGCGCCAGGAGGTCTCGGCGCTCGGGTCGTCGCGGTCGCCGTCGACCTGCAGCGCCGTGATGTTCGACATGTAGCCGTACTCGCGCTCCGCCGGGTCCCAGCTGGGCTCCCACTCGTCGCCGCCGAAGTAGCTCGCGTCGAGGATCAGCTTGGTGAGCGGCGGGTTCGACGGGTCGGCGTCCCAGGCCGCGCGCACCTGCGCGGCGAGGTCGTCGAGGTGGGCGGCACCCGGGTAGACGGTCGAGTCGCCGCTCGACGTGCGCGAGAGCGTCACGTCGCCGCCGCCGACGAGCACGACCGAGCCGGGCTCCGAGCCCTTCACGACGGTCGTCGTGGCGCGGTAGTCGGGGCCGAGCACCGAGAGGGCCGCCGCCGACGTGAGCACCTTCATGACGCTCGCGGTGCGCGACGCCGTGCCGCCGCCGCGGTCGTAGAGCACCTCGCCGGTCGTGGCGTTCATGACCTGCGCCTGGAGGTTCGCGAGGCGGCCGTCGGCGGCGCGGTCGCCGACCGAGCACGTGCGGATCCGACTCGCGGCCGCGGCGGAGGCGGGCGCCGGGCGGGCGAGGTCGGCGGTGGGCGTCGGGGTCGAGGTGGCAGCGGTGGCCTCGACGCGGTCGCCGCCCGCCACGGCGGCGCCGGCGAACACGGCCCCCGTGCCGAGCAGCGCGAGCGCGACCGCGCCCGCCGTGATCGAGAGCGCGAGGCGGTGCCTGCGCGCGAAGGCGGCGACGGATGCCCCGAGCCCCTGCCGGTGCGCCGTGGGCCCGGCCGCGGCGTCCACGGGGCCGGCCGTGCCGACAGGGTCGACCTGCCCTGCAGGGTCGAGCGGGCCGACCGGCTCACCCGCCGGACGGGCGTCGCCGGCAGGGTCGCCCGACGGACGGGCGTCGCCCGCGGCATCCGTTTCGTCGACCATTCGGGGAATTGTACGCGGCGGCCCGCAGCGGAACCTGACCGTCGCCCGAACGCCGGCTGACCGTCACTCGCCCGGGTAGCGCAGCCCGATCTGCTCGCGGATCGCGTCGAGCGTGCCCATGATCGCGACCGTCTCGTCGATCGTGAGCAGGTCGCCGCGCAGCTCGCCCTCGGCGATGAGCCGCTCGACGGCCTCCGCCTGGAAGTGCATGCCGCGGCCGGTGACCTCGGAGCGGAACTCCTCGAGAACGGCGCCGTCGGCGTCGATCACGCGGAAGCTCGTGGGGGTGTACCAGACGCGGTCGATCTCGATGCGCGCCTCCGTGCCGATCACGACGGCGGTGTTCGGTCCGAGCGTGTCGGTCGCCGACAGCATCGAGGCGACGCGACCCCCGTCGTAGCCGAAGACGTTCGCGATCTGCGCGTCGGCGCCCGTGTCCTTGAACGTGGCGGTCGACTCGATCGTGAGCGGCGCCCCGAACAGGTCCCACGAGAACGAGACGGGATAGATGCCGAGGTCGAGCAGCGCGCCGCCGCCGAGCTCGAGCGCGTTGATGCGGTGCGCGGGGTCGGCGGAGAGTTTCTGGGTGTGGTCGACGATGAGGGTGCGCACCTCGCCCAGGGTGCCCTCGGCGATGATCTCGCGCACGCGGGCCATGTGCGGCAGGTAGCGGGTCCACATCGCCTCGAGGGCCAGGAGCCCGCGCGAGGCGGCGAGGTCGGCGATCTCCTGCGCCTCGCGCGCGTTGACGGTGAACGGCTTCTCGACGAGCACGTGCTTGCCCGCCTCCAGCAGGAGGCGCGCGGCGCTCGCATGCAGCGGATGCGGCGTCGACACGTACACCACGTCGACCTCGGGGTCGCCGGCGAGCGCCTCGTAACTGCCGTGCGCGTTCGGGACCTCGAACTCGGCGGCGAACGCGTCGGCGGACGCCTGGGTGCGGGAGCCCACCGCCTGGACGGTGAAGCCGTTGAGCCGCAGGTCGTTCGTGAAGGCGTGGGCGATGCCGCCCGTCGCGAGGATGCCCCAGCGCAGTCGATCGGTCATGGCGCAAGCCTAGTGCCGTCGCGAGAGCGCGCTCATGGCCGCGACGCGGCACCGCCGTTCACGACGGCTTCGGGGGTCGCTGCGCCCAAGTCAAGGGATTGCCCGAGATCGACGCGACTGTTTTCGTGGACGTCATGGAACGGATCTACTACGCCGGCGACCGCTTCCTGACGGGCACGGAGGTGGCGCGGGCGCTCGTCGAGTACGCCGCGGCACTTGCACGGCAGGGATCCGCCGCCGCCATCGAGATCCCCGTTCGACACACCGACGGAACCGCCGGAGTGGTCAACTTCCTCGTCGGACCCGCGAGCCAGCTCGTCACGGAGTCGCTCCACGGCGACGCGGGCGAGGAGATCGTCGACGAGCAGCTCGTCGAGCGCTTGCAGGCCCTCACCGCCGATCTCTCGCCCATGCACCCGGTGGCTCGGCCGTCGGCGGTCGAGCCCGAGGGCACGTCGGGATACGACTGGACCGACGAGGTCTGAACGGGCCGGCCGAGCCGCGGCCCGGCCGCTACTCCACCGGGACCGGCTCGCCGTCGGGGCCGACCTCGCCCTGGACGGCCGTCGTCGCCGAGCCCGCGCCCCGGGCGTCGCCCTCCGCCGCAGCGGCAGCCGCATCCATCTCGCCGCGCACCGCCGGCTCGACGATGTCGGGCGGGATCGGCAGGATGGCGATCGGGATGCCCGGGCCGACGAGCAGCTCGGCCGGCTGGGGCCGACCCTCGCCGTGGTTGACCGTGATCCAGGTCGCGACACCGGTGCGATGCGCCGCCTCGATCTCCTCCTTCATCTGGTCGAAGTCCTCCTGGCCGACCGAGAAGTCCCGTCCGGCGTAGATGATGGCGATGCGTTTCATGACTCCCGCTCTCCGCCGGCTCCCGTGTCATCGGGCTCGGGCATCAGGTGCAGTCCGCTCGGCGAGTTCGCCGCGCTCATCAGCAGGTCGATCCACGCGCGGTTGATCGACGGCTGTCGCCCGCCGGCGTACTTGAAGTGGAGCGGTATGGTCGGATGCAGCCACAGCGTGCTTCGGCCGTCGCCGACGGCGGGGTCGTCCCGCCAGCTGAAGTAGAACGACTCGGCCCGGCGGAGTTTCGCCCCGATCACCAGCTGCAGGTGGGCGAGGACGCGGTCGTCGAAGTCGACGGTGAGGGTGGAGTCGTAGGTGAGTTTGCCCATCGGGCCTCCGATGCTCGAACTCGCGGTCGATCGGGACATCGACACGTCGGACGTGCCGCAAGGATAGCGAGCCTCCGGCGGCGCCGCGCCCCCTTGACGGGTACCGGCGTTCGTGCGTCCGCATCCCGCACGGGAGCGCGGACGCTTCGCGCGCCCGGCCGAGCCGACGAGCCCGAGCCGCCTGCATCCGCCGCCCCCGAACTGGGTCGCGCGGGATCAGCCGCCCAGGCACTACCCTCCGTGCATGACAACGCTGTCGAGTTCCCGGCGTCTCGTGACGCTCGCCAGCGCTTCGATCCTCGTCGCCTCGGCGACGGTCTTCGGCGCTCTTCCCGCCCACGCAGCACCCGGTGGCCCGGGCCCCTCCTCCGACAAGTCGTCCTACGCCGCCCTCGGCGACTCGTACGCCGCCGGCGTCGGCGGCGGCGACTACCTCGACGCCTGCTTCACGAGTCCGAACGGCTACGCGGCCGACCTCGCCGACGATCCGAGCCGTGCCCAGCACTCGTCGCTGCGCGGTTGCGTCGGCGCCACGGTCGATGACGTCGCGGCGGACCAGCTCGGCGGACTCGACCTGCGCACCCGGCTCATCACGTTCACGGCCGGCGCCAACGACCTGGGCCTCGAGGCGGTCACGATCGCCTGCCTGACCGGCACGCCTGAGCAGTGCCAGTCCGCCGTGCAGGCCGCCCTGGCGAACCTGACGCCGCTCGCCCAGGACCTCGTCACGACCTTCGCGACGGTCCGCGCGTCCGCGCCGAAGGCGACCGTCGTGGTCACCGGGTATCCGCTCCTGCTCGACCCATCCGTCCCGCAGTCGGCGTTCGTGAACAACGGCGTGATCGCCCTCAACCGCGTGATCGCGGCCGCGACCCTCGCGTCAGGACCGGGATTCCGGTACGTCGACGTGGTCGACGCCTTCGCCGGCCACGGCATCGGATCGATCGACCCGTGGATCATCCCGCCGCCCTCGCCCGAGGCGTTCCACCCGACCCCGGCCGGGTACGTGGCGTACGCGAACACGATCCGGGCCGCATTGTGATCCACGCGGAACGCGCGCCGGCGACGCGTCGCCTCGCCCTGATCGGGGCCGCCACGGGCTACTCGGCGTACGCGACGGAGATCCGGAAGGTCATCGGCTGACCCTCCGCGCCGCGTCGCACCGACGACGAAGGGCCCGGATCGCTCCGGGCCCTTCGTGTCTCGCGAGCCGCCTGAGGGAATCGAACCCTCGACCTATTCATTACGAGTGAATCGCTCTGCCGACTGAGCTAAGGCGGCGTGGCATCCGTCTCGCCTCAGGCGATCCGGCTGGCACGAGAGTCTATGTTAGCGGGTTTCGCGAGCGTCGTTGACCACGTCAGCAGCGCGGGTCGCTCGCCGGGACGGTTCCTTCGATGAGGTAGGACTCGACGGCGTCGCTGACGCAGGCGTTGGACTTGTTGTACGCGGTGTGCCCCTCGCCCTGGTAGGTGACGAGCACGCCGCTGTCGAGCTGGTCGGCGAGCGAGACCGCCCAGTCGTAGGGCGTGGCGGGGTCGCCCGTGGTGCCGACCACGAGGATGGGCGCCGCGCCGCTCGCGTGGATCTCGCCGCGCTCCCGGTCGCCCTGGTACGGCCACTGGTTGCAGCTCAGGTCGCCGAAGCCGAAGTACGGGCCGATCGTCGGGGCCGCCTGCGCGATGGCGGCGGCCTTCTCGCGCATGACCTCCACGTCGGACTGGTAGGTGTAGTCGAGGCAGTTCACGGCGCGGAACGCCTCGGTCGAGTTGTCGCGATACGTGCCGTCCTCGTTGCGCCCGTTGTACCCGTCGGCGAACGAGAGGGCGAGGTCGGCATCGCCGAGCATGACCGACTCGAGCATCTGGCTGAGGTACGGCCATGACTCGGGGCTGTAGAGCGGGTAGATGATGGCCGTGAGCAGCGTGTCGGCGCCGACCATGCGGCCGTCCGAGCCGCGCAGGGGGCTCTGGTCGACCGAGGCGAGGAGATCGGCGACCTCCTGCATCGAGGCGTCGACCGAGCCGGTGAACGGGCAATCGGTGCCGGTGAGGCAGTCCTCGAGGTAGGCACGCAGGGCGTGCTCGAAGCCGACGGCCTGCGCCTGCGTGACCTCGGTGTCGCTCGCGGACGGATCGATCGCGCCGTCGAGCACCAGCCTCCCGGTCTTGTCGGGGTAGAGGTCGGCGTAGGTGGCGCCGAGGAACGTGCCGTAGGAGTACCCGAGGTAGTTGAGCTGCTCGTCGCCGAGGATCGCGCGCAGCAGGTCGAGGTCGCGGGCCGCGCTGACGGTGTCGACCTCGCCGAGCAGGTCGCCGGTCTGCTCGGCGCAGGCCGCGCCGAAGTCGCCGGCGGCATCGCCCACGAACTCGATCCACTCGTCGCTGCCGCGCTCGGCCGGCACGATGCCGTAGAGGTAGTCGTCCATCTGCGCGGCGTCGTAGCACTCGACGGCGGTGGAACGGCCGACGCCCCGCGGGTCGAAGCCGACGACGTCGAACCGCTCCTGCAGCGGCTGCCCGACGGCGTACTCGAGCGACTCGGCGATGAAGTCGTAGCCCGAGCCGCCCGGACCGCCGGGGTTCACGAGCAGGGAGCCGATGCGATCGCCCGTGGCGACGTGCCGCACCAGGGCGAGCTCGACCTCGCCCTTGCCGGGGTCGTCCCAGTCGAGCGGGGCCTTCGCAGTGGCGCAGCCCAGTCCGTCGCCGCAGCGCTCCCACTCGAGCACCTGCGAGTAGAACGGCTGCAGGTCGGCGGCGACGTCCTCCCCGGTCGGCGTCGACACCGGCTTCGACTGGTCGAGGAAGGTCGGCATGCACCCCGTGAGGGCGGCGAGCACCGCGAGGGCGACGGCGCCGATGCCCAGGCGGCGGGCACGCGGCGTCGGGCCGCTCGTGCTCGGGCGTCGGTCGGTCATGCGGCTCCCCGTTCGTTCACGGTCGTGCGGATGGCGCTGACGAGCATCGCCTCGAGGGCGAGTGCGGGCTGCACGTTCCCCTCGATGCGCTCGCGCGCCTCCTGGATGGCGTCGAGCGTCGCGAGCGTCTGAGCCGGCGTGGCGGATGCCGCGGCCCGACGCATCGGCTCGGTGATCTCGCGGTTGACGAGGTCGACCTCGGCGTCGAGCTGGATGAGCAGGACGTCGCGGTAGAGCGAAGCGAGGTCGACGAGGATGCGGTCGATGCCGTCGCGCAGGCTCCGGGTGGCGCGGCGCTTCTGGTCGTCCTCGAGCGCCTTCAGCTGCGGCCGGAGCGCGGCCGGCACCGCCTGCCCGGGCGCGAGCCCGAGCGAGTGCAGCGCGTGCGCGCGCTCCTCGGCGTCGCGGAGCTCGGTGATGGCCTTGGCGTCGTCGCCCGCGATCTCGAGGAAGCGGGCCGCGGTCGCGACCGCCGTGGCGGCCGAGCGCACGCCGAGGGCGAGCCGGAGCGACTCGGCGCGACGGTCACGTGCCTCCTCGCTGGTGGCGAGCCGGTGGGCCATGCCGATGTGGCACTGGGCCTCGCGCGCCGATCGCTCGGCGAGCGCCTCGTCGACGCCGTCGCGACGCACGAGGAGCGCGGCGACCTCGGCGACGGTGGGCATCTGCAGGCGCACGGTGCGGACCCGGGAACGGATCGTCGGGATGAGATCGGCCTCGCTCGGCGCGCAGAGGATCCACACGGTGCGCTCGGGCGGCTCCTCGAGCTCCTTCAGGAGGAAGTTCGACGTCTGCTCGGTCATGCGATCGGCGTCCTCGACGATGATGACGCGGTGCCGCCCGACCGACGGCGCGTAGTGGGAGCGCTTCACGATCTCGCGCACGTCGTCGCGCTTGATGATGACGCCCTCGGTGGCGAGCACGTGCAGGTCGGGATGGCTGCGCGCCTCGACCTGGATGCGGGTCGGCTCGTCGCCGTCGGGGTCGCCGGCGATGAGCGCGGTCGCGAACGCGTAGGCCAGGTTCGAGCGACCGGAGCCGGGCGGGCCCGTGATGAGCCACGAATGGGTCATCTGCTGCGATGCGGAACCGCCTGCGGCCGCCGCGGCGGCGCGGAACACGCCGATGGCGGGCTCCTGCCCGGTCAGCTCGTCCCACACGCTCACGCGACCACGCTACCTTCCGCTTCCGACCGTGGGCTGTGCGTCGCTCAGAGCAGGGACGCGACGCGTCCGCGGATGTCGCCGGCGATCTCATCGACCGGTCGTGAGGCGTCGACGACGAGGAACCTGCCGGGCTCGGCCTCTGCGAGGGCGAGGTACGCGGCACGCACGCGGTCGTGGAACTCGGATGCCTCCGCCTCGAGCCGGTCGTAGCGGGTCCGCGCCTCGTCGAGGCGTCCGCGCGCGGCATCCGCGTCGAGGTCGAGGAGGATCGTGAGGTCGGGCGCGAGCCCCTCGGTCGCCCACTCGGACAGGCCGCGCACCGCTTCGGGGTCGAGCACGCGGCCGACGCCCTGGTAGGCGACGGACGAGTCGATGTAGCGGTCCTGGATCACGATCTCGCCGCGCTCGAGCGCCGGACGCACGACCGTGGCGACGTGGTGCGCCCGGTCGGCCGCGTAGAGCAGCGCCTCGGCCCGCGGCGAGATGTCGCCGCGGTGGTGGAGCACGATCTCGCGGATCTCGACGCCGACCTCGGTGCCGCCGGGCTCGCGGGTGCGCACCACGGTGCGGCCCTCGCCCGAGAGCCATTCGCGCAGGATCTCGGCCTGCGTGGTCTTGCCGGAGCCGTCGCCGCCTTCGAGGGTGATGAAGACGCCGCGGCTCACGCGTTGCTCTTCTTGGCGGGCGCCTTCTTCGCCGGCGCCTTCTTCGCCGTCGTGGTGCGCTTCGCGCGCGGCGCCGCCGGACCCTTGTCGCGCTTGATCTGCAGCAGCTCCACCGCGCGCTCGAACGTGATGTCCTCGACCGACTCCGCACGCGGGATCGTGGCGTTCGTGGTGCCGTCGGTCACGTACGGGCCGAAGCGGCCGTCCTTCACCTTGATCGGCTTGCCGCTCACGGGATCGTTGTCGAACTCCTTGAGCGCGCTGGACGCCCGGCGGGCGCCGTACTTCGGCTGGGCGAACAGCTCGACCGCACCGTCGAGGCCGATCTCGAAGATCGCGTCCTCGCTCGGCAGGGTGCGGGTGTCGGCGCCCTTCTTGAGGTACGGGCCGTACCGGCCGTTCTGGGCGGTGATCTCGTCCCCCGACTCGGGGTCGAGCCCCACCACGCGCGGCAGGTCCAGCAGCTTGAGGGCGGTGTCGAGGTCGATCTCCTCGACCTGCATGCTCTTGAAGAGCGAGGCCGTGCGGGGCTTGGGCGCTGCGGCCTTCTTGGCGCCGCGCTTCGGCTTCGCCTCGACGAGCTCTCCGGTCGCGGGGTCGACGACGGGCGCCGGCTCCTCGGGCTCGGGCTCGAGCTCGGTGACGTACGGCCCGAAACGGCCGTCCTTGACGACGACCTGCTTGCCGTTGACCGGGTTCTCGCCGAGCACCCGGTCGCCCTGCACGGGCGCGTCGATGAGCTCGCGGGCCTTGGCCTCGGTGAGCTCGTCGGGCGCGAGGTCGGGCGGGAGGTTGACCCGGCGCGGCGCGGCGTCGGGCGCCGCATCGGGATCCACGGTCTCGAGGTAGGGACCGTACTTGCCGATGCGGAGCGTCACGTCGGGCGCGATACGCACCGAGTTGATCTCGCGGGCATCGATGTCGCCGAGGTTGTCGACGACCTGGCGGAGTCCGCGGTGCGTGTCGGAGCCGAAGTAGAACCCGTTGAGCCAGTCGACGCGGTCGGCCTCGCCCGAGGCGATCCGGTCGAGGTCGTCCTCCATCTCCGCGGTGAAGTCGTACTCGACGAGGTCGCCGAAGTGCTCCTCGAGCAGCCGGACGACGCTGAACGCGACCCAGCTGGGCACGAGGGCCTGCCCGCGCTGCGTGACGTAGCCGCGATCGAGGATCGTGGAGATGATCGACGCGAACGTCGACGGACGGCCGATGCCGAGCTCCTCGAGCCGCTTCACGAGGCTCGCCTCGGTGTAGCGCGGCGGCGGGCTGGTCTCGTGGCCCTTGGCCTCGAGCTCGACGAGGTCGAGCGCCTGGCCCTCCTTCAGCGGCGGCAGCTTGGCGTCGCCGGGGGCGTCGTCGGCGTTGCGCTCCTCGTCGCGACCCTCCTCGTAGGCGGCGAGGAAGCCGCGGAACGTGATGACCGTGCCGCTGGCCGTGAATTCGGCGATGGTGCCGGCCACAGCGGCGGATGCCTCGGCGGGAGTCGCGGCATCCGATGCCGTCGGACCCACCTCGATCGTGACGGTCGCGGTCTGGCCCTTGGCATCGGCCATCTGCGACGCGACCGTGCGCTTCCAGATGAGGTCGTAGAGCCTGAACTCGCTGCCGCGGAGCACGCTCTCGAGCTCGGCGGGCGTGCGGAACACGTCGCCCGACGGGCGGATGGCCTCGTGCGCCTCCTGCGCGTTCTTCGACCGGCTCGCGTAGGTGCGGGGCTGGTCGGGGATCGAGTCGGCGCCGTAGAGGGACGTGGCCTGGGTGCGGGCCGCCGTGATCGCCTGCTGCGACAGCGACGTGGAGTCGGTGCGCATATAGGTGATGTACCCGTTCTCGTACAGCGACTGCGCGACCCGCATCGTGTCGCGGGCCGAGAGCCGGAGCTTGCGGGCCGCCTCCTGCTGCAGCGTCGAGGTCGTGAACGGGGCGGCGGGGCGACGCGAGTACGGCTTCGACTCGACCTTGCCCACCCGGCGTGCCACGGCGTCGTCGCGCAGGGCGTCGGCCAGGGCGTGGGCCGTGGGCTCGTCGAGGACGACCGCCTTGCCCTTCAGCCGGCCGGAGTCGTCGAAGTCGCGACCCGTCGCGACGCGCTCGCCGCCGAGTCGCACGAGACGCGCCTCGAACGAGGGCTCGCCCTCGGCGGCCGACGACGCGAACCGGCCGATGAGGTCCCAGTAGCCGGCGGCGACGAACGCGAGGCGCTCGCGCTCGCGGTCGACGACGAGCCGCGTGGCGGCCGACTGGACGCGTCCGGCCGACAGCCCGGGCCCGACCTTCCGCCACAGCACGGGCGACACCTCGTACCCGTACAGGCGGTCGAGGATGCGGCGGGTCTCCTGGGCGTCGACGAGCGCGGTGTCGAGCTCGCGCGTGTTGTCCTTCGCCTTCTGGATGGCGTCGCGGGTGATCTCGTGGAAGACCATGCGACGCACGGGCACCTTGGGCTTCAGCTCCTGCAGGAGGTGCCATGCGATGGCCTCGCCCTCGCGGTCCTCATCAGTCGCGAGCAGGAGTTCGTCGGCGTTCTTCAGGGCGCGCTTGAGCTCGGCGACCGTCTTCCTCTTCGCGTCCGACACGACGTAGTACGGCTCGAAGTCGTGCTCGACGTCGACGGAGAACTTTCCGAGCGAGCCCTTCTTGAGCTCGGCCGGGAGGTTCTTCGGCTCGATGAGGTCACGGATGTGGCCGACCGAGGACAGCACCTCGTAGCCGTCGCCGAGGTACTGGGCGATCGACTTCATCTTGGTCGGCGACTCGACGATGACCAGTTTCTTCGCGCCTGACACCAGACTCCTCTTGTTCCGTGGATGGGAGAACGCACATCGTTGCCGCGCCCCCGAAGCGGTGTGCCGTCGTCGTGCGGAGCGGTCCGCCGACAGCCACACCATACACATATCGTCCGTGAGTGCACCCATTCTGCGCCGGTTCGACGCGGGTCGCGACGCCCCGACGGAGCCCTTGCAGTTCGCCGTGCGCGGAGGAGAATGGCGGCATGGACACCTCTTCCGCGAGCTCGTACACGGCGAAACTCATCGACGGTCCGCTCGAGGGGAAGACGGTCGCGACCGCCTTCCTCGAGACGGGCGATCCTCGCCCGCGCCTCGAGCTGAACACCGACAAAGGCAAGCACTACATCTACGCCCGGGCCGCGGGCCTCGAGTTCGGCGCCGAGGACGACGATCGTCCGACCGCCGTGGAGTACCGCTTCATCGAGACCGTCTTCGACTGAGCTCACGGGTCCCACCCAGGAGGGCCCGCCCTGGCACCGGCTCGGAGTTCGACGGCGAACGACGAGACGGTGACGATCACGGATGCCACGGGCCCGCCCGTCTCGCACGAGAGGAGCGCGGCGCCGTTGCGTGCTGCGATGCGCCCGGCGAGGTCGCAGGGCGCGCCGGGCACGGCACCCGACAGCGCGTCCGCCGCGGCGAGCGCGGCCGCGTCGGCGGCGCCGGCGGCACGCTGGGACGCCGCGAAGGCCGCGGTCACGGGCAGGACCATGGCCGCGAGCGCGACCGTCGCGCCGACGATCCCGACGGCGAGCACGGAGGCCGCTCCGCGCTCGCCTGACGGAGCGCGGCGTGCCGTCGATGCCGCGGACGTCACAGTCCACCCGCCACCGCGCAGGACTCCGCGCGAAGCTCGATCGCCGCGAGCAGCCCCGACCCGTCGGCACTGAGGGCGACGCACACGAACGGGTCCTCGTGCCACGAGGACAGCCGCGCGCCGCCCGAGACCCGGTCGGCGATCGACCCGGCCACGCCCTCCGACTCGCCACGGCCGAGCGCCCGTGCGGCGTCGGCGGCCGCGTCCTCGAGCCGAACCTGCTGCGCGACGAGGAGCACGGCCGCGAGGCACGCCGCGAGCACGAGGGCGATCGCGGGCAGCGCGACGGCGAACTCGGCCGTCACGCTGCCCCGATCCCCGTCATCCGACCGTGAGCGCATTCCGCACGAGGTCGGTGAGGATGCCGCGCACCTCGTCGCCGCGGAGGATGACGACGAGCAGGCCCGCGAAGCCGACCGCCGCCATGGTGGCGACGGCGTACTCGGCGGTCGCGGCACCGCGTTCGCCCGAGAGGCGGCGCAGCACCCGATGCACGCGCCCGACCGGACGGGCGCTCGGTGCGGCGGCGGGTGCCGCCGGCGCGCGGCCGGCGACGGGGGCGACGGTGGGCGGCGCGTCGCCGGGGTGATGGTGCATGGTGGTGTTCCTTCCTTCTTGCGCCGGGTGACCGGCGGGCGGGCGGCACGAGCCTTCTTGCGCCGGGTGACCGGCGGGCGGGCGGCACGAGTCGGGATCGTCATGCGGCACCGCCGAGGGTGCCCGTCACGACGGAGACGATGAGCGGCACGACGCCGAGCAGCACGAAGGCGGGCAGCACGCAGACGCCGAGCGGCAGCATGAGGCGCACGCCGAGCGCGGCGGCCCTCGCTGCGCCGTCGGCCCGAGCGGTGCGTCGCCGGCGCGCCGCCTCGGCGCGGAGGAGGTCGGCCACGGGAGCACCCGCTCGCGCGGCGACGGCGATCACGGCGTCGACGTCGTCGGCCACGGACGCGGCGGCGGCGACGGGGGCCAGCGCCTCGCCGACGATGGCGCGGGCACGCTCGACCGAGGCGCCGCCCGACAGGGCCATCGCGACGAGCTCGAGCTCGAGCCCGCGCTCGGCCTCGGACGACGTGGCCCTCGCCACGAGCGCGCGACTCCATCGGCGTCCCGCCCAGAGGAGGAGGACGCCGCTGACGACGCAGGCGACGCCGAGCGGGTTCCCGAAGAGCACCGCGACGGTATCGAACCCGAAGGCCGCCCCGAACACCACCGCGATGAGCGGGAGCGCCAGGACCAGCCGGGCGCTCGAGACGGGACCGGCGAGCGCGGTGCCGACCTCGCGACGCAGCTGCGCCTCGTCGCGGAGCGCGCCGGCGAGCTCGCGCAGGCCCGACGCGAGCGGGGCGCCGGACTCGACCGCGACCTCCCAGGCCGCGCCGAGGATCGCCCATCGCGTGGACGTGCGCGACGCGCCGGAACGGGCGGACGCGATCGCGGCGGGAACGGACGCGCCGTCGGCGGCCGCCGCCGCGGCCGCCCGCAGCACCGCGACGTCACCGTCGCGGTCGCCGCCGACACCGGCCGTGCCCGCTCCGGCGGGACCGACGTCGACGTGCGACCAGGCGACCGGGGCGGGCACGCCCGCGGACAGCAGCACCGCGAGCCGCTCGGCGATCGCCGCGACGACGTCGAGCTCGGTCGCCGGATCGCGCTGGCGGCGTCGCAGCCGGGTCGCGACCCGGCTGCGCAGGCTCGTGGCCGCGGTC
>CBFGWW010000042.1:0-17426 GCA_965652625.1 uncultured Agromyces sp. | reverse complement strand
GGTGCCCGCCGCCCGGGGCCGCTCCGCCACCACCGGTGCGGAGAGCTCGCCCGCCAGCAGCTCGAGGGTCTGCTCGCGGCCCGGCGCGGCATCCGTCGGCTCGGCCTCGTACGCGCCCGCGATCGGCGACACCATGACCTCGTCGACGCCGTGCCGCTCGGCGAAGCGCCGCAGCTCGGCGGCCGCCGTCGCGGCATCCGCGATCACCCACCGTCGCCGCATGCCCGCGATGAGCTCGTCGGCGATCGAGTCGGCGGGGGCCGACTGCGCCTCCTCGACGGTCTCGAGCGGCCGCATCGGCCGGTTCGTGCGCAGCCGCGCCATCGAGCGCAGCTGCGGCAGGGCGCGCGCCTCCGCCTCCTCGACGGTCGGCGCGACCGACGCGTTCATCGTGAGGAACGTGACGGGCGACGGATGCCGCTCGCTCGGCCGGTACTCGGTGCGGTAGAGCTCGAGCGCCCGCTCGAGGCCCTCGCCCGAGAAGTGGTTGGCGAACACGTAGGGCAGGCCGAGCTCGGCGGCGAGCTTGGCCGAGTAGTCGCTCGATCCCAGGAGCCAGAGCTCGGGCACCTCGGTCGCGGCCGGCGTGGCGGTGATCGGGTACTCGCGTCCGCTCGTGAGGCGCAGCGTCGCGCCGTCGGGTGAGAGCAGGCTCAGGATGTCGGCGACGTGGTCGGGGAACCGGTCGACGTCGGCCGTCGGCCCGCTCACGCGCAGCAGCTGCGTGATCACTGGGTCGCTGCCCGGTGCGCGGCCGATGCCGAGGTCGATGCGTCCGGGCGCGAGCGCCTCGAGCGCGGCGAACTGCTCGGCGACGACGAGCGGCGCATGGTTCGGCAGCATCACCCCGCCCGATCCGACGCGGATGCGCTCGGTGTGCGCCGCGGTGGCCGCGATGAGCACGGGCGGCGTCGTCGACGCGACCGCCGGCATGTTGTGGTGCTCGGCGAACCAGTAGCGCGTGTACCCGAGGCGGTCGGCGAGCTGCGCGAGGCGCACGGATGCCGCGACCGCCCCTGCGCTGGTCTGGCCGCTGCGCACCGGGACGAGGTCGAGCACGGAGAGGCGGGGCGTGGGAGTCATCCCTCTCGGCAACCGACGCACCGGGGCCGGTATTCCGGGGACAGGGTTGTCCCTGAGTCGATCGGAGGGATGCCCCTGTCGTCCGTCGGGCCGATTCGTCATGGGATGGAGATCGCGTTCGTGCGCGCCGCCGGGATCCCCCGCGGCCGTCCGCCTCCCTCGGAGGGCCCGGGCCCGCGAGACGCGAGACCCCGAGAGGAACCATCCGTGAACACCCCTGTGCCCGGTGCCGCCCCGACGGCGCCCGCCGACGTCCGCGTCGAGTCCGAGTCCGAGTCCGCCGACGTCGCCACCTTCTCGCTCCGCGAGGCGCTCGCCCTGCTCGACGACCGCATCGCGGGCCGCGTGCTCATCCCCGGCGACCCCGGCTGGGACGAGGCGCGCTCCGCCTGGAACCTCGCCGTCGACCAGCGTCCCGTCGCCGTGGTCGTCGCCGGTTCCACCGACGACCTCGCGCTGGCCGTGCGCACCGCGAAGGGCCTCGGGCTCTCGGTCGCGCCGCAGGCGACCGGCCACAACGCCGGTCCGCTCGCCGCTGGCAACGGCCTCGCCGACGCGCTCCTGCTGCGCACGTCGGAGCTGCGCGGCGTCGAGGTCGACGCCGAGCTGCGCGTCGCTCGCGTCGAGGCCGGCGCGCTCTGGGGCGACGTCGTCGCCGCGGTCGCGCCGCACGGCCTCGCCGCGCTCGCCGGGTCGTCGCACGACGTGGGCGTGGTGGGCTACACGCTCGGCGGCGGCATCAGCTGGCTCGGACGGTCGCACGGCCTCGCCGCGAACCAGGTGCTCGCCGTCGAGCTCGTCACGGCCGACGGCGTGCTGCGCCGCGTCGACCCCGACCACGACCCCGAGCTGTTCTGGGCGGTGCGCGGCGGCGGCGGCGACTTCGGCGTCGTGACCGCCCTCGAGTTCCGCCTCTTCCCGATCGCCGAGATCGTGGCCGGCACGCTGTTCTTCCCGCTCGAGCGCGCCGAGGAGGTGCTGCAGGCCTGGGCCGCGTGGACGACGACGGTGCCCGACAGCGTCACCTCGGTCGGCCGCGTGCTGCGGTTCCCGCCGATGCCCGACCTGCCGCCGTTCCTCTCGGGGCAGTCCTTCGTGGTCGTCGAGGCGGCCATCCAGGAGTCGCCCGGGCGGGCCGACGAGCTGCTCGCTCCGTTGCGTGCACTCGGCCCCGCCATGGACTCGGTGCACCCGCAGCCGATCCCCGAGCTGCTGCAGCTGCACATGGACCCGCCCGCGCCCGTCCCCGGGTACGGCGACGGCATGCTGCTCGCCGAGCTGCCGCCGGCCGCCGTGCGCGCGTTCGTGGCCGCGGCCGGTCCCGACTCCGACAGCGCCCTGCTCTCGGCCGAGATCCGGCACCTCGGGGGCGGCCTCCGCCCCGAGGCGGCGCACGCTTCCGCGGCCGAGCGCGACACCCCGGCGCCCGGGGCCGTGGCGGGCCTCGACGCCGAGTACGCCGTGTTCGGCGTGGGGATCGCGGTGCCCGGGGCATCCGAGGCGCTCGCGATGTCGCTGGGCCGGCTGCTGTCGCGCGTGGAGCCGTGGCGCGCCCCGCTCGACTACCTCAACTTCGCCGAGCGCGAGCGCGGCGCCGAGCGCATCTTCGGCGAGCGGGTGCACCGCCTGCGCGCGCTGAAGAACACTGTCGACCCGACGGGCGTCATCCGCTCGAACCACCCCGTGCGTCGGTGACGGGGGGTGTCGCTCGCGCCGCGGCCTTCATAGGCTGGGTGCGAGCGACACCGCTGTCGCGATTCCCCGGGGAGGGAACGAATGACGCTCCACTACGAACTGCCCACCACCGCGGACTTCGCCGCACTGGCCGGTCCGCATCACCCGGCGATCACCATCTACGCGTCGACCTCGCCGGTCGTCAGCGAACGAGAACGGTCCGAGGTGGCCGTGAAGAGCGCGTTCGACGATGCGATCGAACAGGTCAAGGGCTCCGCCGCCTCCGCCGCCGAGATCGACGAGCTGCGACGCGCCCGCGACGCGATCGTGCTCGACCAGCAGCTCTGGGGCAACCTCGCCCGGTCGATGGCGATCTTCGTCGCGCCCGGCTTCAGCGAGGTGTTCGTGCTGCCGAACCGCCTCGACGACGCCGTGCACGTCGGCTCGCACTTCACGCTCGGCCAGCTGCTGCGCGCACCCAGCCAGGACCAGGAGGCGTTCGCCGTCGCGATCTCCGCGAACGAGTGGAGCCTGTGGCACGCCACGCCCACCGACCGCGCCGCCCAGATGCCCGTCGAGCCCACCCTGCCGAAGAACGCCGAGGAGGCTGCGAACCGCGAGCCCGGCGGCGCCGGCACGAAGCGCGTCGGCGGCCACGGCGACCGCGGCACGAGCGAGGAGGACAAGCGCGCCGCGACGCTCGACATCTATGCGAAGCGCGTCGCCGACGCCGTGCGCCAGGAGCTCCAGGTGCACGATCCCGACGAGCGGGTCCCGCTCTTCGTGTTCGCCACCGAGCCGACGCTCAGCGGGTTCATGGAGCGAGCGCACAACCACCGCCGCATCGTCGCCGTGCCCGGCGGACCCGATCGGCTCGGCCCTGCCGAGATCGACGAGGCGCTGCGCCTGCAGCTCGGCACGCTGAACATCAACGAGGCGGATGCCGCGCTGCACGGACTGACCGAGGGCAGCGCCGGTCGCGTCGAACGCGACCTCGCGGCGATCGGGCGACTCGCGGCCGACGGCGCGGTCGAGACGCTGTGGTTCGACTTCACCACGTCGGTCAACGGCACGCTCGACCAGGAGTCGGGGGCGATCGAGTTCGCCACCGGCAACGGCGAGGGCGAGAGCCTGCAGGACGGCACCCTCGCGGGCGACGTGCTGCCCCAGCTCGCGCTGCTCGTGATCGCGAAGGGCGGCAAGGTCGTCACCGTGCGCAGCGACGACCTCGACGACAACGTGTGGTCGGGGCCGGCAATGGCCGAGCTCCGGTACGCGCTCGCGTAGCCGGGTCCGCGGGTCGCCCGACCGTGGGATGACGGCAGGTCGGGCGGGTCAGACGGCGGATGCCGCGAGCCGTCCGTTCGCGGCATCCGATGCCCGGCGTGCCGCACGCCGGCTCCTGGGCACCGACGCGGCGACGACCGGGATCGTGAACCCCTCGCGCCAGCCGAAGCGGACCACGATCTCGCGCGCCCGCGAGTCCTCGACGATCGCCTCGACCGCCGTCTCGGTCACCACCCGCGGGGCCTTGCGCGGCTCGAACTCGCGCAGCTCGAGCCAGAGGGTCTCGGGGTGGGGGACCACGCCGGGGTTGGCCGCGACGAGTCGCAGCTCCCAGCCGCTCGTGGGGCAGAGGCCCGATCCTGTCACCCGGATGAGGCGCCCGGCCGACGATTCGATCGCGGTCGCCCGGAAGTCGGCGGCGGAGAAGTCGCAGTGGTTCGGCGCAGTCATGTCCTCGACGCTAGGCGCGTCGGGATGAGGCGTCCTCAGTGCTGGCGCTGAGATCCGTCGGCGACGAGCAAGCGGTTTCCGGCGTGCTCGGCGCCGACCTAGGCTTGAACGCATGCGATTCGGAATGTTCGTTCCCCAGGGTTGGCGTCACGATCTCGTCGGCATCGACCCGGCCGAGCACTGGGACACGATGCGCGGGCTCGCCGAGTTCGCCGACGCCGGACCGTGGGAGTCGATCTGGGTCTACGACCACTTCCACACCGTGCCGGTCGCGAGCGAGACCGAGGCGACGCACGAGGCGTGGACGCTGACGTCGGCCTACGCCGCGACGACCTCGCGCGTGCGCCTCGGCCAGATGTGCACGTGCATGAGCTACCGCAACCCCGCGTACCTCGCCAAGGTCGCCGCGACCGTCGACGTGATCTCGGGCGGACGGGTCGAGATGGCGATCGGCGGCGGCTGGTACGAGCACGAGTGGCGGGCGTACGGCTACGGGTTCCCGCCCGTCGGGGAGCGGCTCGCGCGACTCCGCGAGGGCGTCGACATCATGCACCAGGCCTGGACGACCGGCTCCGCGACGCTCGACGGGAAGCACTACCGCGTCGACGGCGCGATCGTGCGGCCGCTCCCCCTGCAGCCCGGCGGCATCCCCATCTGGATCGCCGGCGGTGGCGAGAAGGTCACGCTGCGCATCGCCGCGCAGTACGCGTCGTACACGAACTTCGCGGGGACGCTCGAGGAGTTCGGGCACAAGAGCGAGGTGCTCCGCGCGCACTGCGAGGACCTCGGCACCGACTTCGAGGCGATCACGCGCTCGTCGAACTTCAACACCGTGGTCGGCGTCGACGAGGCGGATGTCGCGCGGCGCCTCGACGCCATCGAGGCCCGCGTCGCGCCGTACCTCGGCCCCGCGAAGACGGCGGAGTACATGCACGCGTTCCGTGGACCCGAGGCGTTCGCCGTCGGGACGCCCTCGCAGGTCGCGGCGATGCTCGCCGAGCGCCGCGAGCGCGGCCTGGGATACGCGATCCACTACTTCCCCGAGGCGGCGTTCGACCGCTCGGGGCTGGAGCTCTTCGCGAGCGAGGTGATCCCGGCGCTGCGGTGAGCACGGGTCGTGGAGCCGCCGGGCGGCGTCGCGCCGCGGGTTGAGGAGCCGCGCAGCGGCGTCGCGCCCCGGGTTGAGGAGCCGCGCAGCGGCGCCTCGAAACCGCCTGCGTCGGGCTACGCTGCGAGCGCCTCGTCGAGCTTCGCGCCGAGCTCCGCGTCGGTGGGCTCGGTGAAGTGGGTCCCGTCGGGGAACACGACCACGGGGATCTGCGTGCGGCCGCTGATCGCCTTCGCGCGGTCGGCGCCGTCGACGACGGCCTCGAGGTCGACGTACTCGTAGTCGACCCCGCGGCCGTCGAGCAGGGCCTTCGAGCGGCGGCAGTCGCCGCACCAGGCGGCGCCGTACATGGTGATGCGGGCAGGGTTCAGGTCTGACGGTGCAGGGGAAGTCACGTCGGAACCATACGCAGCGAGCCTGTGCGGTATTCCCAGCTTCGGGCTCGCCGCCGCCGGCCCGTTCCGCTGGGACGCCGCCGCCGCAACGCAGGAGAAGTGCATCGAGACAGCCGTTCGCGTCGGCGTGACGACCGATGTCCTGAGTCGTGCCGGTGCTGCGACGCCGAACGAGCCGGTGCGGGATCCCGGCGCGGATGGCAGACTCGCCGCATGCGATTCGAGACGGAACTGCTGCTCGTGGACGGGCGGAACACCGGGATCGAGGTGCCGCCCGAGGTCGTCGAGTCGTTCGGCGCCGGCAAGCGCCCGCCCGTCGTCGTGAACGTGAACGGCTTCGAGTACCGCAGCACGATCGCCCCGATGGGCGGCACGTTCCTCATCCCGTTCAGCTCGGACAAGCGCGCCACGACGGGACTGGGTGGGGGCGATCACATCGTCGTGGAACTCGAGCTCGATACGGCGCCGCGAATCGTGGAGCCCCCCGCGGACTTCGCCGCCGCACTCGACGCGACGCCCGGCGCACGTGAAGCGTGGGAGAAGCTCGCGCCCAGCCACAAGAAGGCGCACGTCACGGCGATCGAGGGCGCGAAGGCCGCCGAGACCCGCCAGCGCCGCATCGCGAAGGCGGTCGAGCAGCTCACGAGCTGACCCGGCCCGGGCCAGTCGGTCGCGCTAGACCGCGACCGCCTCGGGCACGTCGGCCCCGACGAGCCGGATGAACGCGCTGAGCTGGGCGACGCCGTCGGGGCGGCGCGGCAGGGCGTCGAGCAGGCCGGGCGAGTAGAGCAGGTAGGCCGCCCACTTCGCACGGGAGATCGCGACGTTGAGGCGGTTCTTCAGCAGCAGGAACTCGATGCCGCGGGGCGCAGCGCTCGCCGACGACGCGGCGAGCGACACGATGGCGACGGCGGCCTCCTGGCCCTGGAACTTGTCGACCGTGCCCACGGGCACGTCGGGGTACCCGGCGCGGTCGAGCGCCTCGCGCACCGTGGTGAGCTGCGCGTTGTAGGGCGTCACCACGATGAGATCCGCCTGCTCGAGGGGCCGCGCGGGCGACCGGACCGGCCCGGACGCCGTGTCGCGAGCGTCGGACCAATCGCGCCCGAGCAGCGAGGCGACGAGCTCGACCACGAGCTCGGCCTCCTCGGGCGACCAGGTCGTGTTGCCCTCGTGGTCGACCGGGATCGGACGCACGCCGGGCTCGATGCCGTCGAGGCTCCGGGTCGAGGCGACCGGGTGCGAGCGGAGCTCGCCCTGGTAGGCGAGCCGCGACACCGGCGCGGCGACGGCGGGATGCATCCGTCGGCTCTCGGCGAGGAAGTAGCCGTACTCGGGCGGGAGGACCTCGTGACCGTCGGCCACCCAGCCGAGCGCCGACGTGTCGACCGGCTCGGGGTGCAGCGCCTGGCTGACCTGCGGCAGCTGCTGCGGGTCGCCGAGCAGCAGGAGGTTGCGCGCAGCCACCGAGACCGCGATCGTCGACGCGAGCGAGAACTGACCGGCCTCGTCGATGACGAGCAGGTCGAGCGAGCCCCGCGGCACCCGCTTCACGTTGCAGAAGTCCCAGGCGGTGCCGCCGATGACGTAGCCCGACGGACGCTCGGCCGTGAACTTCGACAGGTCGTCCTTCTTCGCGAAGGCCGTGAACATCCGCGACTCGACCTCGGCCGGATCCTTCACGGCCTTGCCCACCAGGGCCGCATCGAGTCCCGCCGCGACGACCGCCTCGAGCACGTGCTCGACGACGGCGTGCGACTGCGCGACGACGCCGATGCGCCAGCCGTGCTCGGCGACGAGGCGCGCGATGACGTGCGAGGCCACGTAGGTCTTGCCCGTGCCGGGCGGGCCCTGCACGGCGAGGTACGAGTGCTCGAGGCGGCGCACCGATTCGACGACGGCGTCGACGTAGTCCGCGCCGATGACCGGCGCGAGTCCGCCGGCGGCGCGCGGGGGCAGACGCCGCAGCACGTCCATCGCGGGGTTCGACGGCAGCGCCGGCACGGTGGCCGGGATCGGCGCCGCCCACTCGGCGATCGCCGCCTTGAGGGCCCGCGAGTCGGGCGGCCAGCCGGGCGTCATCGCCATGGGGAGCGCCGGCCACGTGGCGTCGGCGACGCCGACCTCCTCGACGAGCACCCCGCTGTCGGTGACCTCGAGGATCGTGCCGCTCGACCAGGCCCGCTGGCCGGGGCGCAGCGTGCTCGACGGGAACGGCGCCGGCCAGTCGTAGAGGAGGAACACGTTCGCACCGATGCCGAACCGGGAGCCGGGGGCGATGCGCCCGCCGAGCCGCACCTCGCGCCGCGGATGCTGCCGCGTGCCCTCCTCGTACCAGCGCTGCTCGACGCGCGATGCCGCGGGGTCGACGACGAGCACGTCGCGGTGGTTCTCCCACGAGTCGACGGGCTGGTCGACGCGCAGGTAGTGCGACCACCAGAAGCTCTTCGCCTCGCGGTCGTGGTAGTCGATGGCCGCGGCCGACAGCGCGAGCGCCAGCTCGTCGGGTGTGCGTCCGTCGCCGGGTGCCGCGGGACCGACGAGCTCGCGGAGCTGCAGCGCGAGCGGCGTCGGCTCGTAGATCTTCGCCGCGCCCTCGGCGAGGTAGGCGGGCGGCACGGGCTCGACGCCCTCACGCCGTGCGATGGCGAGCAGCCAGTCGCGCAGGCGGCGCGTCGACACGCAGTCGTAGCGGTTGTAGTCGGCGAGGTCGTCGAGGATGCGCTCGGCCTCGACCGTCTCGGCCGCCCCGCCCGACTCGACGAGTCGGCGCGCCCGCACGTACTCGGTGATCGAGTCGGCGCCGCTCTTCACGTCGGCCTCGCGCAGCTCGTCGCCCATGTAGAGCGGCTCGAGCTTCTTGATCGAGTACGAGCGGCTGCCCACGCGAACCGACCGCTTCACGATGGGATACAGGTCGACGAGCACCCCGTCGTGCAGGAGCTGGTCGACGTCGGCCTCGCCGACGCCGTGCCGTGCGGCGATGGTCGTCAGGTGCGTGCGCTCGTAGGACGCGTAGTGGTAGATGTGCAGGTCGGGATGCGCCTGGCGGCGCAGCTTCACGAGTTCGAGGAACTGCAGCAGCGCTTCGCGCTCCTCGTCGAACGAGTGCGCCCACAGCGCCGTGTACTGCTCCTGGTCGTCGACCATGCCCCAGAGGTAGTCGAGGTTCCACGACGTGGCGTCACCCTCGGTGTAGAGCGGGTCGCCCTCGAAGTCGAAGAACAGGTCGCCCGCGTTCGGCTCGGGGATCGCCGCGAGGGCGGCCGCCTCGCGCACCTCGACCGGCGGGGCGAGCGGAGGGTCGTCTGGGCCGCGCTCGCCCGAGGCCTCGACGGCGAGCTCGGCCGCCTCGGCGACGAGCTGCAGGCGCGCCTGTGCGCGGAGGTTGTCGACCGTCGAGTCGATGAGGTGCGGGACGGGACCGCTCGACGCCGCGAGCTCGTCGATCGTGGTGATGCCGGCCTCGGCGAGCGGCTCGCGCTGGGTGACGCGGAGGCTGCCGACGAGCAGCACGTCGCGGTTGGCCTGCACCTCGAGCTCGCACGTGGGGCAGCGGCCGTCGTGCGTGTAGCGGGGGTCGCCCCAGGCGACCGGGCCGTCGGCGGCGACGCGCTCGTCGACGAGCTGCCGCAGCCGCGCGACCCGCTGCACGTAGACGGGCGTGATGTCGTCGCGCCGGTGCTCGCTGTTCGTGCCGTCGCCGAGCAGCAGCTCGACCACGTCGTCGCTCGCGATGCCGATGCGGTCGAGCTGCGAGGCGTAGGCCGCGAGCTGCAGGAGCGCGGTGACGCGGGCGTGCCGGGCGAGCTTCGAGTCCTGCACGCGGTAGCGCCCGTCGGGCCGGCGCACGATGAAGTCGGCGAAGCCGATGAACCCCGCGTCGGCGAAGGTCGCCTGGTAGACGACCGGAGCACCCGCCTCGAGCGCCGCCCGTGTGGCTTCGACGGCCGCCGCGACCGCCTCGGTGTCGCGGACGTTGGGCTGCGGGATCTCGACGACGCCGGCGCCGAACTGCTCGCGGTAGCGCGCGAGCACCCGCCGCTCGTGCTCGTCGCCGAGGCGCCCCGCGCGCTCGAGCATCGCGTCGGCGTTGGGCTCGAAGAGGGTCTCGCGCCCGAGCTTCACGTCGAGCTCGCGCAGGAACGCGAACTCGCACTCGGACGCCTTCTTCAGGTCGCTCGCGCTGGTGACCACGGAGCCGTCGACGACGAACATTCGGCTCCTTCCCTCGGCTTCGCCACCACGCTAGCGGGCGCGACCGACATCGGATGCCGCGGGCGGGTTTCGAGACGCGTCGGCTTCGCCGGCGCTCCTCAACCCGCGGGTTCGAGCCCGCTCAGCGCGTGACGACGACCTTGCCGATGCTGCGGCCCGAGGCGACGATCGCGTGCGCCTCGCGGAGGCCCGCGGCATCCAGCCCGCCGATCTCGCGGGTGAGCGTCGTGACGAGCGTGCCCGACTCGAAGTGGCCGGCCGCGGCGTCGAGGAGCTCGTGCTGGCCGATCATGTCGGGCGTCTCGAAGACGCCGCGGGTGAACATCGACTCCCAGAGCCAGGCGATGCTCTTCGACTTCAGCGCGCGCAGGTCCATGTCGGGGTCCTCGTCGATCGCGACGACCTGCCCGAACGGCCGCACGACCTCGGCGAAGAGCGGCACTCGGCCCGCGGTCGCGGGCGTGAAGACCCGGTCGAGGCCGCCGGGGGCGAGCTCGAGCACGGATGCCGCGAGGTCGCCGGTGTGGTCGAGCACCCGGTGCGCGCCCATCCGGCGCGACCACTCCTGCGACTCGGGGCGCGACGCGGTCGTGATGACCGTGACGTCGGTGAGCTGCCGCGCGAGCTGCGTGAGGATCGACCCCACGCCGCCCGCGCCGGCGAGCACGAGGAGGGTGCCCGTGCTGTCGGCGCGCAGCCCGAACCGGTCGAACAGCGACTCCCACGCGGTGATCGTCGTGAGCGGCATCGCGGCCGCCTCGGCCATCGAGAGGTTGGCCGGCTTGCGTCCGACGAGGCGCTCGTCGACCGCGTGGAACTCGGCGTTCGTGCCCTGACGGTTGTTGACGCCCGCGTGGTAGACCTCGTCGCCGGGGGAGAACAGGGTGACGTCGGACCCGACCGCCACGACGGTGCCGGCGGCGTCGTAGCCGAGCACGATCGGCGGGGCGTCGGCGGCCCGCCGCATCCGCATCTTGAGGTCGACGGGGTTCACCGAGACGGCGGCGACCTCGACGAGCACGTCGCGCGGACGCAGCTCGGGCAGGGGCAGCTCGACGTCGGCGAGCGCGCGGTCGTCGTCGAGGGGGAGGGCGCCGGTGGCGGCGACGGCGCGCATGGTGGCGGGGAGGGTCGTCATGATGAGGGCAACCGGGGGCACGGGTCGCGGATTCCCTGGGAGGTCGCTTTCGCGGGGTGGTTTCGAGCCGGCTGCTTCGCGGCCTCCTCAACCACCGGAGTCAACCACCGGCCACTGCGAGCGCGCCGCGCCCCAGGCCGAGCATGCCCTCGACGGCGTGTCCGATGCGCGAGCCGCGGTCGGTCGCGTCCTCCCAGCGCACGAGCGCGTGCGCGTTGAGGCCGTCGATCATGCCGAGCAGCTGCCAGGCCACGGATGCCGCGTCGTCGGTCTCGAACTCCCCCGCATCGACGCCCGCCCGCACGATGCCCTGCACGAACACGCGCCAGTCGTCCATCTCCTCGCGGACGCGCTGCGCGAGCGCCTCGTTGCGGCGGCCCAGTGCCCACGCCTCGACCCAGATGACGGTGACGTCGTCGCGCGTGCCGTCGAGCAGGGTGTCGAGGAGCCGCGCGAGCTGCGCGCTCGGCGTCGGCAGCGGGCCGACGAGGTCTTCGAGCTCCGCGAGCTCGTCGGCCACGATCGACCCGAACGTGCCGGCGACCAACACGTCCATGTTCGGCTGGTAGTGCGCGACGAGCGCGGGGGCGACGTCGATGCGTGCGGCAACCGAGCGCAGGGTCACGCCGTAGAGGCCCTGCTCGAGGGCGACGGCGCGCGCGGCATCCGTGATCTCGGCGGAGCGCTCGGCAGGCGACTTGCGCGCGGCCTTCTTGCGAGGGGGTCTTGACATCGTGACCTCAGTGTAGGTAGCGTCCTTGCAACTTATTGATCGTGTGATCAATAATAGGTCGAGTCCCCGGCCGAGTCCAGAGATCGCCCGGGCGATCGAAACCGGAGAGTCCTCAACGATGAGCCACACCACCCCCGACCCCAGCGCGGCAGCGTCGCCGCACGCGTCGGCCGCGGCATCCGACCGCGCCGGCCGCATCGAGACCCACGGCGTCGACGTCATCCCCGACGCCGAGCGCCACGGCCGCCCGCGAGAGCTGTTCTGGGTCTGGATGAGCGCCAACGTCGTCTACCTCTACTTCGTGCTCGGCGGCGTGCTCATGCTGCTCGGCCTCTCCATCTGGGAGGCGCTCGCGATCACCGTCGTCGGCAACCTCTGGTGGGCGGCCGTCGGCTGGCTCGCCGTGAGCGGCCCCGCGTCGGGCACGCCGAGCGTCACCGTGATGCGCGCGATGTTCGGCATCCGCGGCAACCGCGTCTTCGGTGGCGGCCTCGGCGTCGCGATCGGCCTGTTCTACGAGATCATCAACATCGCCGTGGCGACGCTCGCGGCCAATGCGCTGCTCGGACTCATCGGCATCGACGTGTCGGGCGGCCTCGGCTGGGTCGTGCTCGTGGTGGTCGCCGCGCTGAGCTTCGTGCTCAGCGTCTACGGACACGCGACGATCACGAAGCTGTCGCCGTACTTCTCGGCCGCGCTCGCCGTCGCGTTCATCGTGCTCGCGGTGTTCGTGTTCCAGGCCGCCGACTTCACGTACCGGCCGGCGCCGCTGCCCGACGGCGAGCACTGGGCCATGGTCCTGCTCGGCTACGCCATCGTCGCGTCGGGTCCGCTCTCGTGGGGCACCGGCGCCGACTACGCCCGGTACCTCCCGCGCGACACGCCGAAGCGCAAGGTCGCCCTGTGGACCGCGCTCGGCGGGTTCATCCCGGCGGTGCTCATCGGCACGCTCGGGGTGGTCGCCGGCACCGCGATCGACATGACCGACCCGCAGCTCACCATCGGCGAGATCGTGCCCGGCTGGTTCACGCCGGTCTTCCTCGCGATCGTGGTGCTCGGCAGCATCACGAACAACGTGCTCGTCGCCTACTCGACCGGCCTCTACGCGCAGGGCCTCGGCCTCCGCGTCTCGCGCGCCGCGACCGTGATCATCACGGGCGTGCTCGCGACCGTCGCCGCAGGCTGGTTCGTCTACCTCGCGCCGAGCTTCCTCGACACGCTCAACGCGTCGCTCGAGCTCAGCGTCACCGTGCTCGGACCGCTCGTCGCCATCTACGCGGTCGATATCCTGCTGCGCCGCAACCGCTACGACGGCGTCGCGCTGAGCGACGAGCGCCGCGGCAGCCCGTTCTGGTACAACGGGGGCGTGTTCTGGCCCGGCGTCATCACCATGGTGGTCGGCACCACGCTCGCCGCGCTCATGGCCAACACGACCCTCTACGTCGGCCCCATCGCGGCTGCGCTCGGCGGCGCCGACCTCTCGGCCGTCGCCGGCCCGTTCCTCGCCGGGGCGCTCTACGCCGTGCTCTGGCTCACGACCTCGCCCTACCGCGACCGAGCGCGCCGCCCCGGCGCGCCGGTCGGTCGCGATGCGACAGCGGATGCCGCGGCATCCGGAACCCAGCAGGCGGATGCCGCGGCATCCGCCCCCCGCACCATGGAGGTACCCGCATGACCTGGCGCATGCCCGCCGAGACCGCCCCGCACGAGCGCACCTGGATGGCGTTCCCGCGCGAGGGCATCACCCTCGGGGAGTCGACGTCCGACCGCGAGGAGGGCTACGCCGCCTGGACGGCCGTGGCGCACGCCGTGGCCGAGTTCGAGCCGGTCACGATGCTCGTCGACCCGACCGAGCGCGAGCGCGCGGCGTCGATGCTCGGCGCGGGGATCGAGCAGGTCGAGGCCCCCGTCGACGAGTTCTGGATGCGCGACCACGGCCCCACGTTCGTCGTCGACGACGAGCGCCCCGGCGTGCTCGGCGCCGTGGACTGGGTGTTCAACGGCTGGGGCGCGCCCGAGTGGTCGGAGTGGCGCAAGTCCGCCGAGCACGCGCGTCTCATCGCCGACCTGGTCGGCGCCGAGACGGTGAGCAGCCTGCTCGTGAACGAGGGCGGCGGCATCCACGTCGACGGCGAGGGCACCGTGCTCGTCACCGAGACGGTGCAGCTCGACCCGCGTCGCAACCCGTACGCCGACCGAGCGCGCGTCGAGGCGGAGCTGGCCCGCACCATCGGCGCGACCCGCGTCGTGTGGCTCTCGCGTGGACTGACCCGCGACTACGACGCCTTCGGTACGAACGGCCACGTCGACATCGTGGCGACGATGCCCTCCGCCGGACGCCTGCTGCTGCACGACCAGCGCGACCCCGAGCACCCCGACTTCGAGGTGACCCGCGAGCTCCGCGCCGACCTCGCCGAGCAGACGGATGCCGCGGGCCGTCGCTTCGAGATCCTCGACCTGCCGGCGCCCGAGACGCTCCGCGACGACGAGGGCTTCGTCGACTGGAGCTACGTGAACCACCTCGTCGTCAACGGCGGCGTCATCGCCTGCGGGTTCGGCGAGGAGCGAGCGGATGCCGCGGCGCGCGAGATCCTCGAGGCGGCGTATCCCGGGCGCCGGGCCGTCACCGTGGATGCGCGCCCGCTGTTCGCCCGTGGCGGCGGCATCCACTGCATCACGCAGCAGCAGCCGGCGGTGGCGCGATGAGCGGGGACGACCCCCGGTGGTCGAGTAGCGCCGCCGAAGGCGACCCGCGGCGGTCGAGTAGCGCCGAAGGCGACCCCCGGTGGTAGAGGAGCGACGCCGCAGGCGACGCGTATCGAGACCCGGCACTCGGTCTCGATACGGCTGCTGCGCTGCCTACTCGACCACCGGAGGGGTTCGACGTCGTCGAGGCGTCCATCGCCGACCTGCGCGCGGCGCTCGAGGACGGACGCGCGACGAGCGAGTCGCTCACGCGGGCGTACCTCGACCGGATCGAAGCGTTCGATCGTCCAGAGACCGCGACGCGGCTGAACGCGCTCGTCGTGATGAACCCGTCGGCGCTCGACGACGCGCGGGCGTCCGACGAGCGCCGCGCCCGCGGCGAGACGCTCGGCCCGCTCGACGGGATCCCGTACACCGCCAAGGACAGTTACCTCGCCCGAGGGCTCACCGCCGCCGCCGGGAGCCCCGCGTTCGAGCACCTCGTCGCGCAGCGCGACGCGTTCACGATCGAGCGGCTGCGCGCCGCGGGCGCCGTGCTCATCGGCCTCACGAACATGCCGCCCATGGCGAACGGCGGCATGCAGCGCGGCGTCTACGGCCGCGCCGAGAGCCCGTACAACGCCGAGTACCTGACGGCGGCGTTCGGCTCGGGCTCGTCGAACGGCTCGGGCACCGCGACCGCGGCATCCTTCGCGGCGTTCGGCCTCGGCGAGGAGACCTGGTCGAGCGGCCGCGCGCCCGCGTCGAACAACGCCTTGTGCGCGTACACCCCCTCGAGAGGTGTCATCTCGGTGCGCGGCAACTGGCCGCTCGTGCCGACCATGGACGTGGTCGTGCCGCACACGCGCTCCATGGCCGACCTGCTCGAGGTGCTCGACGTGATCGTCGCCGACGACGCCGACACCCGCGGCGACTTCTGGCGCGTGCAGCCGTGGGTCGAGATCCCGGCGTCGTCGTCGGTGCGACCCGACTCGTACCCGGCGCTGCGGCCGGCGGATGCCGCGGCGGCCCGTTCCGCGCTCGCCGGGAGGCGATTCGGCATCCCGCGCATGTACGTGAACGACGATCCCGAGGCCGGCACGGCCGAACCGGGTCGCTCGCCCGGCATCGGCGGACCGACCGGGCAGCGCATCGAGACGCGCCCGTCGGTGATCGACCTCTGGGAGGCCGCGCGCCGCGACCTCGAGGCGGCCGGTGCCGAGGTCGTGCTCGTCGACTTCCCGGTCGTGTCCAACTACGAGGGCGACCGCCCCGGTGCGCCGACGATCGCCACCCGCGGACTCGTGAGCCCCGAGTACCTGCATCGCGAGATCGTCGACCTGTCGGCGTGGTCGTGGAACGACTTCCTCGAGGCCAACGGCGACCCCGCGCTGCACTCGCTCGCCGACGTCGACGGCGCGCGGATCTTCCCGCAGCCCGAGGGCGCCCTGCCCGACCGGTACACGGGGTTCGACGACGACATCGCCGAGTATCCCGACTGGGCGCGCGCGAACCCGGGCGCGACGTTCGCCGACATGCCCGAGCTCGAGTCGGGACTCCGCGGCCTCGAGGAGACCCGCAGGATCGACCTGGAGCAGTGGATGGACGACCTCGCGCTCGACGCCGTGGTCTTCCCGGCGGTCGCCGACGTCGGGCCGGCCGACATGGACGTCGACGCGGCATCCGCCGACCTCGGCTGGCGCAACGGCGTCTGGGTCGCGAACGGCAACCTCGTGCCGCGGCACCTCGGCATCCCCACCGTCACCGTGCCCATGGGCACCATGGCCGACATCGGGATGCCCGTGGGACTCACGTTCGCCGGACGCGCCTACGACGACAACGCGCTGCTCGCGCTCGCCGCCGCCTTCGAGGCGACCGGAGCGCGCCGCACCGAGCCGCCGCGCACGCCGAGGCTCTGACGCGGAGCGGGCCCGTGCGGGCGCTACCCTGACGGCATGGCGGTCAGCCGGTCCCGCAGTGCGGTCTACGCGCGACGGCGCAAGCGGCGCATGGCGCGCGTCACGCACGACCTCAGCGACGCGCAGTGGACGGCGCTGACCGCGGCTTGGAACGCGTGCGCCTACTGCGGCGCGACCGATCGAGCCCTGCAGCGCGACTGCGTGCTGCCGATCTCGCGAGGTGGACGCTACACCCTCGAGAACGTCGTGCCCGCGTGCGGATCCTGCAACGCGAGCAAGTGCAACGACGAGGTGACCTCGTGGCTGCGCCGCAAGAAGCTCGACGAGCGCGCATTCCTGCTGCGGCAGCGCGAGATCGCGCTCGACCTGGTCGCGCGCTTCGCCGGTCCGGATGCCGCGGCGACCTGACGCGCTGCGGGACCTTCGACACGTGTCTCGCCTCAGAGCGGCCGCGACCGGGCCATCAGGTCGTCGAGCCGGTACGGGCTGAACAGCCGGATCGCGGTCAGCGAGGTCACGTCGACGTCCGCCCTCAGAATCGACCGGGCGATGCCTCCGAGCGCCACGACCGCTCCGCTGCCGTCCTCCAGGCGCGTGTCGACCAGGAGCTCCACGGTCTCCGGCCATTCACTCCACTCCTCCTCGTCCTCGATCTCGTCACCGCCGGGGGCTGGCGACTCGACTACGACCCGGACGCCCGTTCCGCCACGCGCGGCGAACTCCCGGATCAGCTGGG
>CBFGWW010000041.1:0-17647 GCA_965652625.1 uncultured Agromyces sp. | reverse complement strand
ACGCGCTGCGCTCGCAGGCCCACGAGTTCGCGAACCGGCTGCACACGATCATCGCGCTCATCGAGCTCGACCGGGCGCAGGATGCCGCGGAGCTCGCGACCTCGGAGCTCGCCCTCAGCCAGGCCCTCGCCGACCGGCTGCTCTCGGCCGTCGAGGAGCCGGTGCTGCTCGCGCTGCTGCTCGGCAAGGCGGCGCAGGCGTCGGAGCGCGGGATCGCCTTCGAGCTCGACCTCCCCGATCGGCTCGAGGCCACCTCGGTGCCCGCGCGCGACCTCATCGCGATCATCGGCAACCTCATCGACAACGCGCTCGACGCGGCATCCGCCACCCCGTCGCCGGGCGTCGAGGTCTCGGTGCGCAGCGCTGGAGACGAGCTGCGCATCGTGGTCGCCGACAGCGGGCCCGGACCGCGCGATGCCGACCACGTGTTCGACCTCGGCGTGACCACCAAGCGCGCCGCCGGCCACGGCATCGGGCTCGCGCTCGTGCGGCAGGCGGTCACGCGCCTCGGCGGCCGCATCCACGTGACGGGCTCGCGCTTCGACGTGAGCCTGCCGATCGCGGTCGCGCCCGCCGACGCTGCCGCGCCCCCGGCCGCCGCAGCCGCGCCCCCGCCCGCCGCCGCGGAGGCGACGACCGATGGCTGACCCATCCGGCCCCTTCAGCCCGCCGCTGCGCGTGCTCGTGGTGGAGGACGACCCCATCACCGCCGAGGCGCACGCGGCCTACGTCGAGCGCGTCGACGGGTTCCGCACCGCGGGCGTCGCGCACACGGGGCACGAGGCGATCCGGATGCTGCGCGACGCTCGCGAGGGTCGCGCCGCGCCGTTCGACCTCATCCTGCTCGACGTGAACCTCCCCGACACGACCGGGATCGAGCTGTGCCGGTCGCTGCGCGCCGCCGGCATCGAGACCGACGTCATCGCGGTGACCGCCGTGCGCGACGCCGCCGTCGTGCGCTCGGCGGTGTCGCTCGGCATCGTGCAGTACCTCATCAAGCCGTTCGGCTTCGCCGCGTTCGCGGAGAAGCTCACCGCCTACCGCGACTACCACGCCCGGGTCGGCACGGCCGTGGTCACCGACCAGCAGGAGGTCGACGCGTCGTTCGCGGCGCTGCGCACGAGCTCGGGCGGGGACCTGCCCAAGGGGCTCACGCGCGAGACGCTCGACCGCGTGCGCGCGGCCGTGCGCGCCGCTCCTTCGGGCGCGGTCTCGGCGACGGAGCTCGCCGCCGGGCTCGACCTGTCGCGCGTGACAGCGCGGCGCTACCTCGAGCACCTCGCCGACACGGGCGTCGTCGAGCGGGCGAGCCGCTACGGGGCGCCGGGCCGGCCCGAGGTGGAGTACCGGCTGCGCTGAACCGTGCCGATCAGTCCACCCGCGGCGGACCCGCGCGCAGGCGGTCGCGGGCGTACTCGGCGACGCGTTCGGCGGGCACCTGCCAGTCGGACTCGAGCCACCAGGTGGCGCCCGCCTCGGCCCACGGGCGCACGCGGGCGACATCCGCTCGAGGGTCGACGCCGCCCGTCGTGCCCTCCTGCACGACGTCGAACGGCCGGTCGGCGAGGCCGAGGCGCTCGCGCTCGTCGCGGATCCACGCGATCGCCTCGGCGGCGATCTCGGGCGTGAACGTGCGCTGCTGCTCGTCGGGGTCGACGCCGGGGGCGCCGGGCGGCGCGTAATTCGGGATCCACCCGTCGTAGCGCGCCACGCGCCGCATGGACTTCATGCGCGGCCACACTCCGACCACCCAGGTGGGGATGCGCGGCTGCTGCACGATCGCGGGCGGCAGCATGGTCTCGGTGCGCTTCGCGTGGAAGTGCGCGCCCTCGTAGGTGAACGGCTCCCCCTGCCAGAGGTGCTGCATGAGCTCGAGTCCCTCGTCGAGCAGCTCGGCGCGCTCGCGGCGGCCGGGGTCGTCCTCGAAGATCCAGAACCGGTCCTCGACCTCCTCGGGCACGCCGAGCCCAGCGGAGAGGATGACGCGGCCCTTCGAGAGCCGGTCGACGGTCATCGTCTGGCCGGCGAGCTCCCACGGCCGACGGCGCGGCACGGGCGTGAGCATCGTGCCGAGGCGGAGGCGCTCGGTCACCATCGCGCAGGCGGCGAGCACCGCCCACGGGTCGGTCGCCCAGATGCCCTCCCAGACGAAGAACGCGTCCCACCCGGACTCCTCCGCGAGCGGTGCGAGCTCGACCGCGAGCTCGGGATCGGTTCCGGTGAAGATGAAGCCGTGCCGCATGCGCGCGACGTTACCGACGACCTCCGACATGAGGCACGCGACGCCGCCCGGCAGCGGATGCCGCGGCCATCGGTCATCCGCTCGGATGATTTCCCGGCCGGATCCCAGTCGGTCGCGGCATCCGCTGGGTAGACTGCAACGACACCACGCCGCCTGTTGACTCGGCGATCCGCCGTGTCCGACGACTGGAGCCATCCCCATGATCCACACCGCGCTCATCCCATTCCTCGACCCCGAGTCGATCATCGCCGCGGCCGGGCCATGGGCGCTGCTGGTGGTGTGCTTCATCGTCTTCGCCGAGACCGGCCTGCTCGTCGGCTTCCTCCTGCCGGGCGACACGCTGCTCGTCATCTCGGGCCTGCTGTCGAACCCCGAGCTCGTGCCGCCCGCCGGCGTGTTCGGGGTGTCGGTCTGGATCGTGGCCCTGCTCATCGCCCTGTCCGCGTTCGTCGGCGGAGAGGTCGGCTACGAGATCGGGCACCGCGGCGGCCCGAGGGTGTTCGAGCGCAAGGAGAGCGGCCTCTTCAGCGTCAAGAACGTCGAGCGAACGAACGCGTTCTTCGAGCGCTTCGGCGGGCTCACGATCATCCTCGCCCGGTTCGTGCCGATCGTGCGCACGTTCGCCCCGGTCGCCGCGGGCGTCGGCCACATGAACCGCGGGCGCTACACGCTCTACAACTTCATCGGCGCCGTGCTCTGGGGCTTCGGGCTCACGATGTTCGGCTACCTCGTGAGCTTCATCCCGCCGGTCGCGACCCTCGTGCGCGACTACATCGACATCATCCTGCTCATCGCGGTCGGCGGCACCGCGCTCATCACCGCCTGGCACTACTTCAGCGAGCGCCGCAAGGCGAAGAAGGCCGCCGCGGCCGGTGAAGACGTGGTGACCGACCACGAGGAGGCGGAGCACCTCGTGCTGGACCCCGAGGTCTTCGAGCGGGGACCCGAAGAGCGCTGAGCGACGACCCCGGCGCGCGTCGGAGGGCCGGACTACACTCGGCCGCATGAGCTTCCTCTACGAGGAGCAAGCCTCATCGTCCCGGTTCGTCGACGTGGTCTGGCACACGGTCGACACGACCGACGGCACCTACCTCGCCGCGGCCGACGCCTGCTGGGACCTGATCTTCACGCGCATGCCCGCCGGGGCACGCGTGCTGCTGAGCGGGCCGTCGTCTCGACCGACAGTCGTGCCCTACCGGGCCGGCAACACCAACGTCGGCGTCCGGTTCACGCAGGGCACCTACTTCACCCACGTCGACCCGCACTCGATGTGCGACCGCACCGTGCCGCTGCCGATGCCCGACGACGAGCGCTTCGAACTCGCGGGCCGCATCTGGACGATGCCCGGCTACGACGACGTCGACGACCTGCTCGCGGCCTTCGACGACGCCGGCCTGCTGGCGCATGACGAGGTCATCGAGGCGGCCCTGCACGGCGAGGAGCCGCCGGTCTCGTCGCGCACGGTGGAGCGCCACTTCACGCGCATCACGGGCCGGAGCCTGCGGCAGGTGCGCCAGATCGCACGCGCCAGGGAGGCCGCCGCCCGCCTGCGCACGGGCGAGGCGATCGCCGACGTCGCGTACTCGCTCGGCTACGCCGACCAGTCGCATCTCACGCGCGACGTGAAGCGGCTCACCGGCTACACGCCCGCGGAGTCGCAGCGGCGCGACGAACCGGTGTAGCGGCCGCGGCGGCACGTGTCGTTCCGATTCAAGACAGCGCACGCGGCATCCGCTTCACTCGACGGCGTCGACGCCGCGGCCCGCGCACGATGCCGCCCGCGGTCGCACCATCGAGAGGACCCATGCCATGGACATCCGGCCGTACACGATCGCGATCCCCGACGAGGAGCTCGCCGACCTGCGGGGCCGGCTCGCGCGCACGCGCTGGCCCGCCGCGCTCACCGAGGACTGGGCGCGCGGCACGCCCGTGCCGTACGCGCAGCGCCTCGCCCGGTACTGGCTCGAGGACTACGACTGGCGGGCCGAGGAGGCGAAGCTCAACCGACTCCCCCAGTTCCTCGCCGAGGTCGACGGCCAGCCCATCCACGGGCTGCACGTGCGCTCGGCCGACGACGGCGCCGTGCCGCTGCTGCTCCTGCACGGGTACCCGTCGTGCTTCGTCGAGTTCGCGGGCATCGCGCCGCTGCTCGCCGATCCGGCGAGGGGCGGTGCAGCGGATGCCGCGACGCCGGCGTTCCACGTCGTCGCACCTTCGATGCCGGGGTTCGGGTTCTCGACCCCGCTCTCGAGCCACGGCTGGGACATCGCCCGCACGGCACAGGCGTTCGACGAGCTCATGCAGGCGCTCGGCTACGACCGCTACGCCGTGTTCGGCGAGGACGTCGGCGCCGGCGTCAGCGAGCAGCTCTGCCTCGATGCCGGCGACCGCGTGCTCGGCTCGATCGCGGCGACCGATCCCGGCGCGATCGCGACGGCGTACACGCCGCCCACCGACCACCTCACCGACGACGAGCGCGAGCGCCACGAGCGCCTGAAGGACGCGCGCACCGAGGACTTCGGGTACCTCGCCCTGCAGACGACGCGGCCGCTCAGCATCGCCTACGGGCTCACCGACTCGCCGATCGCACAGGCGACCTGGATCGTCGAGAAGTTCCAGGAGTGGACCGACCCGCGCGCCGGCCTCCCCGAGGACGCCGTCGACCTCGACGCACTGCTCACGCTCGTGACGGTGACCTGGTTCGGACGCGGTGGCGACGGCGCGGCGAACATGCTCTACGAGGCCGCGCACGCGCAGGCCGCGTGGGGCCGGCAGCACGACCGGCCGCAGGGCATGGCCGCGTTCGGCGAGGAGCCGCTCATGGAGCGCATCCTCAACCCCGACGGGCACCTCGCCTTCTGGCGCGAGCACCGACGCGGCGGCCACTTCCCCGCCATGGAGGCGCCCGACGAGCTCGTCGGCGACATCCGGGCCTACTTCGCAAGGCTGCTCGCGGTCTGAGCACGCAGCGCCTACTTCGCGAGGCTGCTCGCGGTCCGAGCCGCGCCGACACCGAGCCCGGTGCGAAACCCCTCGCGCCAGGTCGGGTAGCGCGGCGCCCAGTCGAGTTCCGCCTTCGCCTTCGCGTTCGACGCGCCGCGCGCGGTCGTCATCCACGCGACGCCGAACTCGCCGATCGCCATCCGCCCGATCCAGGCCGGCACACGCACCGGCGGCTTCGCGCCGACGGCCCTGGCGAGCTCGGGCAGCCACTCCGAGACGGCCGCGGGCTCGTCGTCGACGATGTTGTAGACGCCGGCAGCACCACGGGTCGCGGCGGCCACGGTCGCCGCAGCCGCATCGTCGATGTGGCAGAACGACCAGATCCCGCCGCCGCCGCCGACGATCGGCACCTGCCGCCTGCGCACGGACTCCAGCATCTCGCCGCCCTCGCCGAGCGACTGGCCCGGGCCGTAGAAGTTGCCGAAGCGCAGCGCCGCTCCGCCGGCATCGACGGTCGCCCGCTCGGCGTACGCGATCGCGGCGAGCGACTTCCGCGACGCGGCAACCGGGCTCGGGTCGATCGGGTCTGCTTCGGTCTTCACGGCGGAGCCGGCGTGCTCGTTCGTCCACCCGGTGTAGCTCTGCACGACGATGCGGCCCGTGCCGGCCTCCTTCGCGGCGGCGAGGAGCGCGTCCGTGCCGCGCGTGCGCAGCTCGTTCGTGACCGCGAAGGTCTCGTCGAACCGCTTGAAGTCGAAGTGCCCCGACAACGCGGTGAGCTGGTGCACGAGCACGTCGGGCCCGGCATCGAGCACGGCACGGCGAACGGATGCCGCGTCCCGCCCGTCCATGATCACCCCGCGCCCGCCCGCCGCAGCGATGCGCCGAACGCCCCCGGCCGTGCGCGACGTTCCCGTCACCTCGTGTCCGGCCGCGACGAACAGGGGCACGAGCCGGGAGCCGACCGCCCCCGTCCCGCCGGCGATGAAGATCCTCATGATGTTCTCCTCTCCTCACCCCCTCCGACGGACGACCCCGGCGCCGTGTGACAGGCTCGGAGGATGGATCTCGCCGTCGAAGCTCCGACGCTCCGCCCGCTGATGTTCTCCATCGCCTACCGCATGCTCGGCAGCGTGACCGAGGCCGAGGACGTCGTGCAGGCGGGACTCCTGCGCATGCACGAGCGCGAGCGCGCCGGAGAGCCGATCGAGCGCCCAGACGCGTTCGCGTCGACCGTGGCGACGCGGCTCTCCATCGACGTGCTGCGCTCGGCCCGCCATGCACGCGAGGTCTACGTGGGTCCTTGGTTGCCCGAGCCGCTGCTCGCCGACGACGCCGATCCGGCCCGACGCATCGAGCAGGACGAGACGCTCTCGGTCGCGGTGCTCATGCTGCTCGAGCGGCTCGGACCCGTCGAGCGCGCCGTCTTCGTGCTGCGTGAGGCGCTCGGCTTCGACTACGACGAGATCGCCGAGATCGTCGAGCGCGATCCCGCCGCGTGCCGCCAGATCATGCACCGCGCGCGAGCGCGCGTGGCGAGCGGCAGCGTTCGGTTCGACGTCGACGACGCGGATGCCGCGCGGCTCACGGGCGAGTTCCTCGAAGCCCTGCGCGACGGCGACGTCGACGGCGTCCTGCGCGTGCTCGCACCCGACGTGCTGTTCACCGCCGACGGCGGTGGCAAGGCGCCCGCGATCCAGCACCCGATGTCGGGCGACGTCGCGGTCGCGCGGTTCCTCATCGGCCTCATGCGCCGCGGTGCGCCGCTCGGCGTGCGGCTCGAGCCGACGGTCGCGAACGCCGAGCACGCGGTGCGGATCCGCACGGCCGACGGGGCGACGGTCTCGTTGCTCACGTTGCACGTCGATGGCGGCGCGATCCGCTCGATCACGAACCAGCTCAACCCCGACAAGCTGCGGCACCTGGGGCCGGTCGGCGACCTCTTCGCGCTGCTGCGCGAGGGCGCGGCGGGTCTGCGGGACTGATCAGTCGATCAGTCACGGATGCTGCGGCTGCTCCTGCTCGGCGCGGCCGGCGGGCTCGAGCTGGAACGTCGAGTGCGCGACGTCGAAGTGCTCGGCGAGGCATCCGCCCAGCTCGTCGAGGAGCTCGCCCGCGCGACCCGCCTCGAAGACGTCGGGCTCGACCTCGACGTGGGCGCTGAACACGGGCGACCCCGACGTGATCTGCCACACGTGCACGTCGTGCACCGCGACGACGCCGGGCGTACCGAGGAGGTGCTCCCGGATCTCGGCCACGTCGGTGTCGGCGGGCGCCGACTCGAAGAGCACGTGCACGACGTCACGCAGCAGCGAGAGCGCCCGCGGCACGATGAGCACGGCGATCAGGAGCGACGCGATCGGGTCGGCCGCGTCGAAGCCCGTCGTGACGATGACGAGGGCGGCCACGATCACCAGCGCCGAGCCGATGAGGTCGCCGAGCACCTCGAGGTAGGCGCCCCGCATGTTGATGGACTGCTTCGCGCCGCCGCGCAGCACGAGCATGGCGGCGACGTTCGCGAGGAGCCCGATGACCGCGATGACGAGCATCGGCAGGCCCTGCACCTCGTGCGCCTCGCCCTCGGCGCCGCTCATGAGCCGTCCGATCGCCGACACGGCCACCGTCACCGCGACGACCACGAGGATGACGCCGTTCACGAGGGCGCCCAGCACCTCGGCCCGGCGGTACCCGTAGGTCTGCCGATCGGTCGCGGGCCGCGCCGCGACGATCGCCGCCACCAGCGCGACGACGAGGCCGATGAGGTCGCTCGCCATGTGGCCCGCGTCGGCGAGCAGCGCGAGCGAGCCGCTCAGGATGCCGCCGACGACCTGCACCACGAGGAACGCGCCGATGATCGCCATCGCCACCACGATGCGGGCGCGGTTCGACGGCGCCCCGTGGGCGTGCGCGTGGTCGTGCGAGTGTGCCATCCCCTCCAGCGTAGGCGCGGATGCCGCGACCGCTCCGTGATGGGAATGAGTCGCGTTCTCAGGCGGGCGCCGGGCCCTCGGCGGTGCCCGGCCGCACGACCCCGGTCTCGTAGCCGAGCACGACGGCGTGGATGCGGTCGCGCAGGCCGAGCTTCATGAGGATGCGGCCGACGTGCGTCTTCACGGTCGACTCCGACAGGTAGAGCGCCGACGAGATCTCGGCGTTGCTCATGCCGCGGGCGATGGCCGTGAACACCTCCGCCTCGCGCTCGGTGAGCGACGCGAGCCGCGGGTCGTCGAGCGGATCGTGGGCGTGCGCGGGTTCGGCGGACGTGGGAGCGACCGCGCCGTCGGCGGGGAGCTGCCCGCCGAACAGGTCGAGCAGGCGCCGGGTCACCCGCGGCTCGACGATCGCGTCGCCCGCGGCGACCGTGCGGATCGCGTGCACGAGCTCGGCGGGCGGCGCGTTCTTCAGCAGGAACCCGCTCGCGCCGGCCCGCAGCCCCGCGAAGGCGTACTCGTCGAGGTCGAAGGTGGTCACGATGAGCACCCGCACCCCCGGCGAGGTCGCGACGATGCGCTCGGTCGCGGCGATCCCGTCCGTGCCCGGCATCCGCACGTCCATGACCACGACGTCGGGCGCGAGCTCGCCCGTGCGCGCGATCGCGGCGGCGCCGTCGTCGGCCTCGCCGACGACCGTGAGGTCGGGCTCGCCCTCGAGCACCATGCGGAAGCCCAGCCGGATGAGCGGCTGGTCGTCGACGAGCAGCACCCGGATGCCGCGCGCGGCCGCCTGCTCAGGCATCGCCGTTCCCTTCGATCGCGTCGCCCTCCGCGACCCGACCGCCCTCGGGGTGCGGGAGCACGGCCCGGACCCGCCAGCCGCCGGTCGGGACCGGACCCGCCTCGACCGTGCCGCCGAACACCGCCGCCCGCTCCGCCATCCCGATGAGGCCGCGACCCGACCCCGCCGACTCTGCTGTCGGCGAGCCACGCCCGTCGTCGGTCACGGTGACCGTGGTGGCGGGCGGACCGTACTCGACCGCGACGGCGACGTGCGCGGCATCCGGTGCGTAGCGGAGGGCGTTCGTGAGCGCCTCCTGCACGACGCGGTAGACGGCGAGCTCGAACGTCGCGTTCGCGACGGGAGTGCCGCGCACCGAGAAGCGCACCGGGAGCCCGGCCGTGCGGAAGCGCTCGACGAGGTCGGCCAGGTCGGCGTGGCCTGGTGCGGGCTCGCGGGCGGCCGCGGCATCCGTCGATTCACCGAGCACCGACAGCGTGCGACGCATGTCCTGCAGGGCGGAGCGCCCGGTCTCGGCGAGCTGGTCGAGTGCACGGCGTGCGGTCGCGGGATCGCGTTCGAGCGTCGCATCGGCGCCGTCGGCCAGCGAGATCATGACCGAGAGGCTGTGCGCGACGATGTCGTGCATCTCGCCGGCGATGCGGCTGCGCTCGGCGAGCGTGGCGATGCGCGCCTGCGCGTCGCGTTCGCGTGCGAGCTGTTCGGCCTGCTCGGTGAGGACCTTCACGCGCTGCGCACGCTGCCACGTGTTCGCGCCGAGGAGCACGCCCACGGTGTCGGCCATCGCGAGGGTGAGCAGCACGACCGGGATGTCGAAGGCGCCGGGCTCGCCGAGCTGCGCCGAGAGCGCGGGCACCCAGGCGAAGAGGCTCACGACCGTGACGAGGTAGGCGCCCGCGCCCGAGATCCAGCCGATCGTCGGCGAGCGGAAGGCCGCGACCGCGTAGAGCGCGATCGGCACCGCGAGGAGCAGGTTCGACTGCGCCGAGAACGTGATCACGGTCGTGAGCAGCAGCACCACGACGAGCACCGTGAGCGGTGCCCGGCGGCGGAAGAGCAGGGCGATGGCCGTGCCGGCGATCGTGAGCACGTCCTGCACCGTGACGGTGGCCTGCCCCGTGAGCGCCTCGGACGCGAGCGTGGCGACGACGATGGCCGTGAACACGAGCGAGACCGCCGCGTCGACGAGCCACGGCCGGGCGCGGAGGAAGCGGCCGAGCGGCTGGCCGCCGGCGGCTGCCGCGGCGGCGCGCGGGGGCCCGTCCCGGTCGGGGATGTCCGCCCCGGCGGTGGTGGGTCCCCGCTCGGCCATCACACGTCTCGTCTCTTGAAGAGCACGCCGCCCAGCACCGCTGCGCCGGCCGTCCAGCCGAGGAGGACGAGTCCCCCGGTGACGATCGGCTGCCAGCCGACCTGGGCTGCGGATTGGAACAGCATCATACCGGCGCCGCTCGGCAGCACCCCGGCGACGTGGGCGCCGATCCCTGGGATGATCGGGAGCAGCGCGGGCGCGAGCAGCAGCAGCCCGAGCACGGCGCCCATGGCCGCCGCGGTGCCCCGGAACAGCGACGCGATGGCCGTCGACATCGCCGCGACGAGGCCGAGGAACACGGCGCCGCCCATCATCACCTGCAGCGCGTCGGGATCGAACGGCGACGAGGCGAGGCCGAGCCCCGCGAGCGCCGGCTGGGCGAGGAGCGCCGAGGCGAGGCCGACGACGAGCGCCACGGCCACGCCGAGCGAGGCCGACACGAGCAGCTTCGCGGCGAACACTGGCGTGCGGCGGGGCGCCGCGGCGAGCGTCGCGGCGAGCAGTCCCGACGAGCGCTCGGGGCTCATGAGGAGCACCCCGAGCACGGCGACGAGGGCGTACGAGAACATGAACGAGAGCCCGAGCACGCCGAGCGTGGGCACGGCGCCGTAGTTGTCGGTGACGACCGCGGCCGGGTCGGGCACGTCGGCGGCGGGTGCGAGCAGCACGAGCTGCAGGATGCCGGCCGCGAACAGCACGGTGACGCCGACGGTCGCGCCGATCGTCCATGGCGTCGACCGCACGGAGCGGGCCTTCAGCCATTCGGAGCCGACGAGCCGCGTGAACCTCACGCGCGGAGCGGTGGTGGGAGTGGATGCGGACATGGGGTGATGCTCCTTCGGTTGCAGTGCGGCGGTCATCGGGCCGCGGCCGCCGGCACGGCCTGGTAGTCCACGGCGGCGTCGGTCAGCGAGAGGTAGGCCTCTTCGAGCGAGGCGGTGCGGGTGGTGAGCTCGTGCAGCAGCACATCGTGGTCGCGTGCGATCGCGGCGATCTCGGCGGCGTCGATCCCGGTCACCTCGAACTCGCCGGCGGCGACGCTCGTGACGGTGACGCCCCGACCGGCGAGCGCGGGCGCCAGCCGGTCGGCGTCGGGCGTCCGCACGACGACGCGGGTCTCGCCGACGCCGTCGAGCAGCTCCGCGATCGGGGCGTCGGCGATGAGCCGGCCCCGACCGATCACGACGAGGTGGTCGGCGGTCTGCGCCATCTCGCTCATGAGGTGCGAGGAGAGGAACACCGTCCGCCCCTCGGCGGCGAGGCCGCGCAGGAAGTGCCGTACCCAGACGATGCCATCGGGGTCGAGTCCGTTGATCGGCTCGTCGAGCATGATGGTGTGCGGATCGCCGAGCAGTGCCGCGGCGAGTCCGAGGCGCTGCGCCATGCCCATCGAGTAGGTGCCGACGCGGCGGTTCGCCACGGCCTCCATCCCGGTGAGGCGCAGCACCTCGTCGACGCGGGCGCGTCCGAGGCCGTGCGTCGCGGCGAGGGCGCGCAGGTGGTTGCGGGCGGTGCGGCCCGGATGCGCGGCGTTGCCGAGCAGCGTGCCGATCTCGGTGAGCGGAGCGGCGTGCTCGGCGATCGGGCGCCCGTTCACGCGGGTCGTGCCCGACGTGGGGCGCACGAGCCCGGCGATCGCGCGCATCGCGGTGGACTTGCCGGCGCCGTTCGGGCCGAGGAAGCCCGTGACGGTGCCGGGGCGCACGGCGAACGACAGGTCGTCGACGGCGGTGGTGGCGCCGAAGCGCTTCGTGAGGTGTTCGACTTCGATCATGGCTCGACGCTACGAAGCGTCGCGTCGGTCGTCGTCAGACCAGGGTGCCGACCTGCGGTGGCACGGTGGTACCGCGGGACGAGTCCCGCCGGAGGAGCGGGACGAGCCCGCTCAGCCGGCCGGCAGCAGCACCGCGACCCGCTCGAGCTCGGGCAGGAGCTCGGCGAACGCGCGGGCCCGGTGGCTGCGGGCGTCCTTCTCCTCGGGGGACAGCTCGGCCGCGGTCACCTCGAGGCCCTCGGGCTCGAAGATCGGGTCGTAGCCGAAGCCGTGCGATCCACGCGGTTCGTACGCGAGGGTGCCGCGCCAGCGGCCCTCGGCGACGTACTCGTGGCCGCCGTCGAGCAGCGCCGGGGGCACGACGAGCGCGATCGTGCAGCGGAACTCCGCGCCGCGGTGCGGCCGGGAGAAGTCTGAGACCTGGTCGAGCAGCAGGCGCAGGTTCGCCTCGTCGTCGGCCGTGTGCCCCGCCCAGCGGGCGGAGAGGATGCCGGGCGCCGCGCCGAGCACGTCGACCACGATGCCCGAGTCGTCGGCCAGCGCGACGTGTCCGGTGTGCTCCGCGGCACGCCGCGCCTTGATGAGCGCGTTCTCGGCGAAGGTGACGCCGTCCTCCACGGGCTCGGGCCCGTCGTACTCATGGACGACGGCCTGCGGCATCCGCTCGCCGATGATGCGCTGGAACTCGCGCACCTTCTTCTGGTTGTGGCTCGCGAGCACGAACTCGAGGCTCATGCGCCGGCCTGCTCGACGGATGCCGCGAGCGCCGCCTGCTGCAGGCGGGCGAGCTCCGTGGTGCCGGCGAGCGCCAGGTCGAGCAGCGAGTCGAGCTCGCCGCGGTCGAACGGCGCACCCTCGGCGGTGCCCTGCACCTCGACGAAGAGGCCACGGCCGGTGGCGACGACGTTCATGTCGGTCTCGGCGCGCACGTCCTCGACGTAGGCGAGGTCGAGCATGGGCGTGCCGTCGATGATGCCCACCGACACCGCGGACACCGTGTCGATGAGCGGCTTCGCGCGCTGGCCGATGAACTTCTGCTCGCGCGCCCACTCGATCGCGTCGGCGAGCGCGACGTAGGCGCCCGTGATCGCGGCCGTGCGGGTGCCGCCGTCGGCCTGCAGCACGTCGCAGTCGAGCTGGATGGTGTTCTCGCCGAGGCCCTTCGTGTCGACCACGGCGCGCAGGCTGCGCCCGATCAGGCGGCTGATCTCGTGCGTGCGGCCGCCGATGCGCCCCTTCACCGACTCGCGGTCGTTGCGGGTGTTCGTCGAGCGGGGCAGCATCGCGTACTCGGCGGTGACCCAGCCCCGGCCCTTGCCGGTCATCCAGCGCGGCACGCCGTTCGTGAACGAGGCCGTGCAGAGCACCTTCGTGCCGCCGAACGAGATGAGCGCGCTGCCCTCGGCGTGCGCGCTCCATCCGCGCTCGATGGTGACGGTCCGCAGCTCGTCGGGTGCGCGGCCGTCGGCTCGCACCACGTTCGCCGTGCCGCTCGTCGTGCTCGGGTCGGATGCCTCGGTCATGCGTTCTCCTTGTCGAAGTGCGGTGTCGCAGTGCGGTCCCTCAGCGCGCCGAAGGGCGGTGGGGAAGGGTGATCGCGCCCGTCTGCACGAGCTCGACGCTCGGGATCTCGGGGGCGATGAGGCGGTGGGCGAGGTCGAGGAAGTCGCTCGTCGACTCCCCGGTCGCCTCGTAGCGGTAGGTGGGCGGCGCGAGCGAGCTGCGCTCCATGCCGTTGGAGACGAGCACCCGGTACACGTCGTTGGCGGTCTCGACGTCGCTCGAGACGAGCGCCACCTGCTCGCCCATCACGTACGAGATCGCGCCCTTGAGGAACGGGTAGTGCGTGCAGCCGAGCACGAGCGTGTCGACGTCGGCCTCCCGCAGCGGCGCGAGGTACCCCTCGGCGACCGACAGCAGCTCGGGACCGCTCGTGACGCCCGCCTCGACGAACTCCACGAAGCGGGGGCACGCCTGCGAGAAGAGCTCGAGGTGCGGCGCGGCTGCGAACGCGTCGTCGTACGCGCGGGACTGCACGGTGCCGACGGTGCCGATCACGCCGACCCGGCCGTTGCGCGTCGTGGCGACGGCCCGGCGCACAGCCGGCTGGATCACCTCGACCACGGGCACGTCGTAGCGCTCGCGCGCGTCCCTGAGCATGGCCGAGGACGCGGTGTTGCAGGCGATGACGAGCATCTTCACGCCCTGCAGCACGAGGTCGTCGAGCACCGCGAGCGCGTAGCCGCGCACGTCGGCGATCTTCTTCGGGCCGTAGGGCGAGTGCTCGAGGTCGCCGATGTAGAGGATCGACTCGTTCGGCAGCTGGTCCTTCACGGCACGGGCGACCGTGAGGCCGCCGACACCTGAGTCGAAGATGCCGATCGGTGCGTCCGTCACGACATCCAAGCTTAGGCGAGCGAGGGAGCGGGGCCGGCCGGGGCGCTCCCGGCGGCCCTCGCCCCGCGGAGGGTGGCGATGGCCTCCTCCTCGTACGCCGTCCGGATGGCGCGGGCCACGCGCCCGGCTGCCGGATGCCGGTGCCGCCGGTGCCAGGCCAGGTGCACCTCGATCGCCGGCGCGTCGTCGATCGGCACGAACACGACGCCCGGGCGCGGGTAGTGGTGCACGGTGCCCTCCGCCGTGACGCCGATCGCATCGCCCGCGGCGATGAGGTCGAGCCACTCCTCCACATCGCCGGTCTGGGTCATCGACGGCGCCGGAAGCCCGACCGAGGTCCAGAGCTCGGCCGACGTCGTGCCGGTGTTCCGGTCGCCCGCCACGAGGTACGGGACGAGATCGGCGAGGCCGACCGACGCGCGTTCGGCGAGCGGGTGGTCGAAGGGCAGGGCGACGACGCGACGCTCGGTGCCCACGAGCTCGGAGTCCAGCTCGGGGTCGACGCCGTGCCGGAGCACGGCGAGGTCGACGAGCCCGTCGTCGAGGCCGCCGTCGCGACGGTTCAGGCGGAGGAGGCGCATGGGCGCGTCGGCGTGCGAGCGGTTCCACGCCCGCAGCACGGGCGTCGTGTGCGCGCCGAGCGCGGCCCACTGGTAGCCGACGCGGATCACCGAGCGCTCGCCCCTGGCCTCGGCGACGGCGCGGTCGAGCTCGGCGAGCACGCGTCGGGCGGTGGCCGCGAACGACGCGCCCGCCTCCGTGGGCTCGACGCGACGCGTGGTTCGATGCATGAGCCGGGCACCGAGCTCGTGCTCGAGCGCGGCGAGCGACCGGGAGACGGCGGCCTGCGACATCCCGAGCAGGTCGGCCGCGGCCGTGAACGAGCGCTCGTCGTCGACCGCGACGAGGACCCGCAGCTGGCGAACCTCGATGTCCATGCGTCGAGCGTATCAATCATCCCCGATTGCATTTCTCTTCGCACGAATCCGCGCGTACCGTCGAGGACATGTCACGAGAGCCCATCGCCGCAGCAGCCGTCGTCGGCGGCGCCGCATCGGTGCAGCTCGGCGCGGCACTGGGCGCCACCATCTTCCCGCTCGTGGGACCGAGCGGGGTGGTGGCGCTCCGGCAGTCCGTCGCCGCGGTCGCACTCCTCGCCGTGGCCCGCCCGCGCCTGCGCGACCTGACCTGGCGCGCGGTGCGTCCCGCGCTGCTCCTCGGGCTCGTGCTCGTCAGCATGAACCTCGCCCTGTACGGCGCGGTCGACCGCATCGGCCTGGGGCTCGCGGTGCCGCTCGAGTTCCTCGGGCCCCTCACGCTCGCGCTCGTCGGCTCACGTCGCCGCATCGACCTCGCCTGCGCGGTCATGGCGGGCGTCGGCGTCGTGCTGCTCACCGGCACCGTGCCGGGCATCGACCTCGTCGGCGTGCTGCTCGCGCTCGTCGCGGCCGCCTCGTGGGCCGCCTACATCGTCCTCAGCCGACGTGCGGGCCAGGCCCTCCCCGGCGTGCAGGGCACCGCGCTCGCGAGCCTCCTCGCCGCCGTGATCACGTCGCCGCTGCTCGTCATGGCGCTCGCTGGCCTTGCTCCCGACGAGCTCGCGCACGTGCTGCTCATCGGCCTGGCCATCGGCATCCTGTCGTCCGCACTCCCCTACTCGATCGACCTGCTCGTGCTCCGCCGACTTCCGCAGCAGGTCTTCAGCGTGCTGCAGAGCGTGCAGCCGGCCGCCGCGGCGCTCGCGGGCTTCGTGGTGCTCGGACAGGCGCTCGGCACGTGGCAGCTCGTCGGACTCGGACTCATCTCGCTGGGCAACGTCCTCGCGGTGAGCCGGCCGACGCGGGCGGCCGGCGCGGCGCACACGCCTCGCACGCGCGCGTCGGGCAGCCGAAGGGTCACCAGTAGGCTGACCGTGTGACCGGGTCAGCTGCGCTCCTCACCGACCGCTACGAGCTCACGATGGTGGATGCCGCGCTGCGCGATGGCACCGCCCACCGCGAGAGCCTCTTCGAGGCGTTCGCCCGGCGCCTGCCCGACGGACGCCGCTACGGCGTCGTCGCCGGCACGGGTCGGCTGCTCGAGCTCATCGACCGGTTCCGCTTCGAGGACGCCGAGCTGGAGTGGCTGCGCGAGAACCGGGTCGTGCGGCCCGAGACGCTCGACTGGCTCGCCGACTACCGCTTCCGCGGCGATATCTGGGGCTACCGCGAGGGCGAGGCGTACTTCCCCGGCTCGCCGCTGCTCACGATCCAGGCGAGCTTCGCCGAGGCCGTCATGCTCGAGACCGTCGTGCTCTCCACGCTGAACTACGACTCGTCGGTCGCGAGCGCGGCCGCGCGCATGGTGTCGGTCGCACTGGGACGTCCGATCGCCGAGATGGGATCCCGCCGCACGAGCGAGCGCGCCGCGATCGCCGCGGCGCGGGCCGCGTACATCGCCGGGTTCGACGCGACCTCGAACCTCGAGGCCGGCCGCACCTGGGGCATCCCGACCATGGGCACCGCCGCGCACGCGTTCACGCTGCTGCACGACAGCGAGGAGGACGCGTTCCGCGCCCAGGTCGAGGCGTTCGGGCCCAAGACCACGCTGCTCATCGACACGTACGACATCACCAGGGGGGTCGAGCTCGCCGTGGAGGTGGCCGGCCCCGAGCTCGGCGCGGTGCGCATCGACTCCGGCGACCTGCCGACCGTGGTCGCCGCCGTCCGCGAGCAGCTCGACGGGCTCGGCGCCGTGAACACGCGCATCACGGTCACGAGCGACCTCGACGAGTTCACCATCGCCGGCCTGTCGGCCGCGCCCGTCGACTCCTACGGCGTCGGCACCGCCGTCGTGACGGGCTCGGGCTCCCCGGCCGCGGGCATGGTCTACAAGCTCGTCTCACGCCGCGACGACGCCGGCGAGTGGGTCGCGGTGGCGAAGGCGTCGACGCAGAAGTTGAGCGTCGGCGGTCGCAAGAACGCGGCACGACGACTCGACTCCACGCGCACCGCTCGCGAGGAGCTCATCTTCGTCGGCGACGGACCCGAGGGCGCTGCGGAGTTCGAGCCCGACAGCGAGCTGCGGCCGCTCATGGTGCAGCTCATGGCGGACGGCGTCGCCGATCCGGCGTTCCTGGGAGCCGACGGCACCCGCGCGGCGCGGGCGCACCGCGCGGAGGTCATGCAGGAGCTCCCGATCGAGGCGTTCCGCCTCGGACGCGGCGAGCCGGTGATCCCGACGACGTATCGGTAGGCGCGTCGCT
>CBFGWW010000040.1:0-18165 GCA_965652625.1 uncultured Agromyces sp. | reverse complement strand
CGCACCGCCGCACGAAGCTCGCCCCCCCGACGTGACCGCGGGGGGGGGCGGCGGCCCCCCCCCCGGGCCGCCGCACCGCACCGGACGCGACGCAGAGCCCGACCCGAACCCTGGTGAGTGAGATGAGCAACGAAGCCCACGAACCCGAATCCCCGGTGCTGCAGGCCGTGCGCCTGAGCAAGCACTTCCCGGTCCGCGGCATCCGATCGAAGGACGTGGTGCACGCCGTCGACGACGTCGACCTCGAGCTCCACCGGGGGCGCGTGGTCGCCCTCGTGGGCGAGTCGGGCTCGGGCAAGTCGACCATCGCCCGCCTGCTCGCGCAGCTCATGCCCGCGACGTCGGGCACGATCCTGCTGCACGGGTCGGATGCCACGGCGAAGGGTCGGCGCGCGTTCCGCCGCTACGTCGGCCGCGTGCAGATGATCTTCCAGGACCCGTTCGGGTCGCTGAACCCCGTGCACACCGTGCGGTACACGCTGACCCGAAGCCTGCGCATCCACCGCGGACGGCTCCGCGGCCAGGAGCTCGAGGCCGCGCTCGACGAGCTGCTCGACCGCGTGCAGCTGCGTCCGACCGAGCGCTACGTCGACAAGTACCCCCACGAGCTCTCGGGCGGCCAGCGCCAGCGCGTCGCGATCGCCCGCGCCCTCGCCGCGAACCCCGAGGTGCTGCTCGCCGACGAGCCGATCTCGATGCTCGACGTGTCGATCCGCCTCGGCATCCTCAACCTCCTCAAGGACCTTCGCGACCGGCTCCGGATCGCGATCCTCTACATCACGCACGACATCGCGTCGGCGCGGTACTTCGCGGACCGAACGATGGTGATGTACGCCGGACGCGTCGTCGAGACCGGCGACAGCGAGTCGGTCACGCAGGATCCGAAGCATCCGTACACCCAGCTCCTCATCCGGTCGGCGCCCGACCCCGACGACCTCGAGGCGCGCGCCCACGGCGCCCGCGGCGAGGCGCCCAGCCTGGTGCGTCCGCCGAGCGGATGCCGCTTCAACCCGCGCTGCCCGTTCGCCACCGACCTCTGCCGCGCCGAGGTGCCGCCGCTCGAGTCGGTCGGCGAGGGCCGGCGGGCCGCCTGCTGGGGCTACTCCGACCGCGACGGCCGCCCCGAGCTCGGCTCGGTGCTCGAGGCCTTCGGCGAGCGCCCGACCGTCGAGGAGCCCGTCGCATGAGGTTCATCGGCCGTCGCCTCGTCTTCTACGTGATCACCCTCTGGGCCGCCGTCACGATCAACTTCTTCATCCCGCGGCTCATGCCGGGCGACCCGGTCAAGGCGCTCATCGCGAAGAACCAGGGCCGCATCTCGACCGACGCGATGGACTCGCTCTACGCGCTGTTCGGGCTCGACGAGCAGGTGCCGCTCTGGCAGCAGTACCTCGACTACTGGAGGACCCTCCTGAGCGGGGACCTCGGCACCTCGTTCGCCTACTTCCCGACCCCGGTGAGCGACCTCATCAACCAGGCGCTGCCGTGGACCGTCGGCCTCGTGGGCGTCGCGACGATCATCAGCTTCCTCATCGGCACGCTCATCGGCACCGGCATCGGCTGGCGCCGCGGCACCTGGGCCGACTCGCTGCTGCCGATCTCCACGTTCTTCTCGGCGGTGCCGTACTTCTGGCTCGCGCTCATCGCGATCTTCGTCTTCTCGGTCACGCTCGGCTGGTTCCCCGCGAGCGGCAGTTACGACCGGTCGCTCGTGCCGGGATGGTCGTGGGAGTTCGTCGGCTCGGTCATCTACTACGGCACGCTGCCCGCGCTCACCATCGTGGTCTCGTCGATCGCCGGCTGGATCCTCGGCATGCGGAACATGGTCGTCACGGTGTCGTCGGAGGACTACGTGACCGTGGCCCAGGCGAAGGGCCTCTCGGAGCGGGCGGTGCGCACCGGCTACGCCGCCCGCAACGCCGTGCTGCCGCAGGTGTCGAGCTTCGCGCTGTCGCTCGGGTTCATCGTGGGCGGCACGCTCATCATGGAGATGGTCTTCAGCTACCAGGGCATCGGCTTCATGCTCTTCAACGCCGTGAACGCCAAGGACTACCCGCTCATGCAGGGCTGCTTCCTCGTCATCACGATCGCCGTGCTCGTGGCGAACATCCTCGCCGACTTCGTCTACGCCGCGCTCGACCCCCGCACCCGGCAGGAGGGCTGACATGACCGTCGACATCACGCTCATCGAGGAGGACCAGGTCACCGGTCCCTCCGGCGCACCGGTGACGGGCGTCATGCCGTCGGTGCCCCGCCGTCGGCGTCGACCCGGCCGGTTCGTGTTCCTGCGCAACTCGAAGGCCGTCGCCGGACTCGTCATCCTCGGGTTCTTCACGCTCATCGCGATCATCGGCCCGTGGATCGCGCCCTACGACCCGAGCGCGCAGAGCGACGACATCCTGCAGCCACCGTCGTGGGAGCACTGGATGGGCACGACCCACCTCGGTCAGGACGTGCTCTCGCAGCTCATCGTCGGCACGCGCGGCGTCATGGTCGTCGGCTTCGTCGCCGGCATCCTCGCGACGTTCATCGGCGTCGTGGTCGGCGTGACGGCGGGCTTCATCGGCGGGGTGGGCGACGAGTCGCTCTCGGCGCTGTCGAACATCTTCCTCGTGATCCCGCAGCTGCCGCTCATCATCATCATCGCCGGGCAGCTGCCGAGCGCCGGCGGGCTCACGGTCGCGGTCGTGATCGCGGTGACCGGCTGGGCGTGGGGCGCACGCGTGCTGCGGGCGCAGACCCTGTCGCTGCGCAAGCGGGACTTCGTCGAGGCGGCCCGGGCCAACGGCGAGCGGACGTGGCGCATCGTCATGGCCGAGATCCTGCCGAACCTCACCGCCATCATCGCGTCGGGCTTCGTCGGCACGGTCACGTTCGCCGTGCTGTCGCTCATCACGCTCGCGTTCATCGGCATCGGCTCGGGCGGCGAGTGGAACTGGGGCACGATCCTGTTCTGGGCGCAGAGCCAGCTGGCCCTGCAGCGCGGCGCCTGGTGGTGGTTCATCCCCGCCGGGCTCTGCATCGCGCTGCTCGGCATGGCGCTCACGCTCATCAACTTCGGCATCGACGAGTTCGTCAACCCGCGCCTGCGCTCCACGGGCCTGCACGCCCGCACGCTGCGCAAGCGCGGCATCCGGCCCCGCATCGGGTTCACGCCGGTCGTGCACCGGGCGCCGGCACCGCTCGCCAAGGAGGACCGCGCATGACGCTCATCACCCCCGCCGGGCACAGCGGCGCCCTCGTGCCCGTGAAGGACCCGGTGCTCGAGATCCGCAACCTGTCGGTCGACTACGGCTACGACGCCGACCCGGTGCACGTGCTGCGCGACGTGTCGCTCACGCTCGGTCGCGGCGAGGTGCTCGGGCTCGCCGGCGAGTCGGGCTGCGGCAAGTCCACGCTCGCCTACGCGGCGACGCGGCTGCTGCCGCCGCCCGGGCTCATCACCGGCGGCGAGGTGCTCTTCACCGACCGCGACGGCACCACCACCGACATCCTGCGGCTGAACGACACGCAGCTGCGGGCGTCGCGCTGGCAGGACCTCGCGATCGTGTTCCAGGGCGCGATGACCTCGCTCCACCCGGTGTTCCGCATCGGGCGGCAGATCGCCGCCGGCATCCGCGCCCCCCGGCCCGCGGTGTCGCAGCCGGAGGCGCTCGAGCGCTCGGCCGAGCTGCTCGAGCTCGTCGGCATCTCGCCCGACCGGCTGCGGTCGTACCCGCACCAGCTCTCGGGCGGCATGCGCCAGCGCGTCATGATCGCGATGGCGCTCGCGCTCGACCCGCAGGTGCTCATCATGGACGAGCCCACGACCGCCCTCGACGTGGTCATGCAGCGGCAGATCGTCGAGCAGATCGCGGAGCTCCGCGAGCGCCTCGGGTTCTCGGTCGTCTTCATCACGCACGACGTGTCGCTGCTCATCGAGATCGCCGACCGCATCGCGATCATGTACGCCGGCGAGATCGTCGAGGACGCGCCCGCGCTCGACGTCTACCACCGCCCGCGGCATCCGTACTCGTCGGCGCTGCTGCACTCGTTCCCGCCGCTGCGCGGGCCGCGGCGCGAGCTGTCGGGCATCCCGGGCTCGCCGCCCGACCTCGCGCGACTGGGTGCCGGATGCCCCTTCCGCGACCGGTGCGCGTTCGCGTTCGACGCCTGCGCGACCGTCGATCCCGGGCTCACGATCCCCGACGTCGCCGGCGACGACCCGCGCCGCGCGGTCGCCTGCCTGCGGCACGACGCGGCCGCCGTGCGCGCCGCCGGGTTCGAGCCGCAGCCCGTGCCCGTGGAGCTGTCGCTGCGCTGACTCGCGACCGAGGGCGACGGATGCCGCCGCGGTCACCCGTGGGTGCGGCCCCAGGCCTCGGCGAAGCGGGTGAGGAGCCGGGCGAACTCGGCGCGGTCCTCGTCGGAGAAGTCGGCGAGGGCGCGCTCGATCGACGCTCGGCGGTGGTCGAGCACCGTCGAGAGCGCGGCTCGTCCGGCGTCGGTGATGACGAGGATGCTGCGGCGCGCGTCGTTGGGGTCGACCTCGCGGCGCACGTACCCGGCGTCGACCGCGGCCTGCACGAGCCGGCTCGCACGAGGCTGGTCGACGCCCACCGCGGCGGCGAGGTCGCCCACCGAGCTGGGTCCGCGGTGCGACAGCACCATGAGCAGGCGCATCGCCGCATGACCGCCGCGGCCCCCGGGTCCGCCGTGCCGCACGGGACCGCCGTGATCATGGTGCGCGTGCGACCCGAACGGGCCGTCGTGCCCCTCATGGTCGTCATGGCCGCCGGGCCTGCCGCCCCAGCGGCCGGAACCGCGTCCGAACGGACCGGGGCCGAATCCGGGGCCGCCGGGACCGCCGGGACCGCCGGGACCTCCGGGCCCGAATGGCCCGGGCCCCCATGGCCCGCCCGGTCCGCGCCCACGGACCGCGCCGAGCGCCGCCTCGATGGCCGCGATCGGGTCGGCCGACGGATCGTCTGCGCCGCCACCGCCGGGTCCGCCGGCGCCGCCCGAACCTGAGGATCCGCCGAGTCCGCCTTGACGACCTGCGTTCATGCATGTCATCCTACATATACATGTCACATGACATGCAATATCGAATGGACGCGCATCGCGCGCCGGGCGCCCCCGCGGCGCACCGAGGAAGGAACACCATGACCACCGATCAGATCGACCCCGATCAGCCCGACCGCCCCGACGAGGAGCCCACCGCGGCATCCGCGGGCACCGACCGCCCCTTCGGCTTCTGGCTGAAGGTCGTCGACCGTCGCCTCGCCGAGGAGATGGAGGCGCTCTTCGCCGCCGACGGCATCACGCGCCGCGACTGGCGGCTGCTCAACCTGCTCGCCGGCACGGCGATGGACGAGCGGCTCGCCGAGCGGCTCCGCGCCAAGCCCCACGCGCTGCATCACCTGGCCGAGCGCGGCTGGGTCGAGGGCGTACCGCCCGTGCTCACCGAGTCGGGCCGTGCGGCGCTCGCGCGCCTCGAGGAGCAGGTCTCCACGCTGCGCGCGCGCATCGCCGGCGCGGTGCCCGCCGAGGACTTCGCGACGACGCTGCGGACCCTCGAGGCCGTGGCCCGCGAGCTCGGGTGGGACGAGTCGCAGCCGATGCCCCGCGGCAAGCGCGGCGGACGCCGGCACGGCTGGGGCCACCGCCACGGCTTCGGCCGTCGCTTCGGCTTCCCGCACGGCTTCGATCCCGAGGCGGAGCAGGGCTTCGGTCCCCGCCCGGGCTTCGGCCCGCGCCCCGGCTTCGCCGGCCACGGCCACCCCGGCCACGGCCACGGCCAGCCCGGCCACCAGGACGTGCACGTCCACGTGCACGTGCACGACGACCGAAAGGGAACGGGCAAGGACAAGAACCACGGCCGCCGTCACCACGGCCGGCCGCACCCCGAGGCCTGACGCCGCCCGAGGGCGGAGGCCCGAACCGGAGCCGGGAGCACTCGACGAGTCGCTCCCGGCTCCGTCGTCTCATCCGCGACGCACCGCGAAGCCCATGTACGACAGGGCGAGCGACTCGACGCGACCGAAGTCGAGCCGCCGGCTGAGCTCCCCGTAGCCGATGCGGCCCCGGCGCGTCGCACGCAGCGCCCCGACGATCGCCGGCCACGATGCGCGGGGCGCCAGCCCTGCCACCTCCCCGAGCCCCAGCCCGTGCCGGTCGAGCGTGGCATCGAGCTCGGCGGGCGTGATGAACATCGACCACTCGTGGATGGACGTGTCCACGATGCGCGTGAGGCGCCACACCTGCATCGCCTTGATCGCGAGCAGCCGGCTGCGTCGCGTGCGGTTGATCGTGTCGAACAGGTACAGCCCGCCCGGCCGCAGCACCCGCGCGGTCTCGGCGATCACGCGATCGAGGTCGCGCACGTGCTCGAGCACGTCGCAGCAGGTGACGAGGTCGAACGCGGCATCCGGGAACGGCAGCTCCTCGCCGGCGCCGACGACGTACTCGATCGCAAGCCCGCCCCGCCTCGCATGCGCGCGGGCCGCCTCGACGGCGACCGACGACGGATCGATGCCCGTCGCCGTGAAGCCCAGTCCGGCCAGTTCCTCGGTGATGAAGCCGGCGCCGCACCCGATGTCGAGTGCCAGGCCACGGGACATCCCGCGCCGGGCGAGCACGTCGCGGAAGTAGGCCATGCGGCCCGGCGTGCAGCTGCCGTGCAGCAGGTTCAGCGGGTTGCCCTCGTCCCACCAGCCCGCCCCGAGGCGATCGTAGACCTCGTTGTCGATCGGCATCGGAGCTCCGCCCTCGTTGCGAGGCGCGGCCGCAGGACTACACCCCGCCGGCCCCGCGCGCGTTGTAGACGACGGCGTCCGACGCGCCGAACGCGCGGAACACCTCGATCGCGTCGTCGTGCCCGACGCCGACGGAGACGCGGATGCCGCGGCGCTCGAACTCCCCGACCCAGTCGTCGGGCATGGGCCCCTCGTCGAAGCCCGTGAGCTCGTCGACCTCCGACCCCTCGCCGGCGATGAGCAGCGACCGCACGCCCGACCACATCGTCGCGCCGTAGCACATGACGCACGGGCGCCAGTTGACGACGAGCTCGAGGTCGGCGCCGTCGGCACCGAGGTCCCATCGTCCGAGCCGTTGCTGCGCGAGGCTCAGCGCCATGACCTCGGCGTGCAGCGAGCTGAGGCCGGAGGCGAGCACGACGTTCACGCCCACCGAGACGAGGGCACCGGATGCCGCGTCGACGACGATCGCGGCGAACGGGCCGCCGTTGCCCGCCCGCCAGTTCTGGTCGGCGAGGCGGTTGGCGAGGGCCATGCGCTCGGCGTCGGTCTCGAGCGGCCCGTTCGCGGCGAGGCTCGGCAGCTCCTCGACCAGCCATGCGGGCAGCGACGCCCGGAACTCACTCGCGACGCTGTCCATGTCCCGTCACCTCACGGTGCCACGCGGATGGTGACCGTCTGGGTCGTGGCGTTGCCCGAGTCGTCGGTCGCTTGGAACGTTACCGCGTAGACCGCACCCTGGCGAGCGAGCACCTCGACCTCCGTGTCGGAGACCTCGCGGACCTCCGCCTTGTGCCCGGTGGCCTCGACACCGACGATCTCCACCGTGACGTCGGCGTCCACGTTGTCGGTGGCCACCACGTCGAACGTGATCGAGCGCCACCTGGTGTCGGGCGGGAAGACCACGTCCTCCGACGCAGCGACCTGGAGCTCGGGCGCGACGACGTCGAGGTCGAGCCCCACGACCACGGGGTCGTGGTCGCTCGACCGCCACTCGTCGGGCGCGAAGAGCGCGTCCTGCGCCGGCTTCTTGAACGTCATGTCGTAGTCGATCAGGTTCGGCTCATCCGAGTTGATGTGCCACGGCTCGGCGCCGGTGACGCGGTCGACGATGCCGGTTCCCCCGAGCGCGTAGTCGAGGTACCCGAGCTGGCCGTCGAAGACGTAGGAGTACGCGTCCTCGCCCTGGAACTCGTGCACGAGGTCGGTGTACCCGGCTTCGCGGAACGCGTCGATCGGGTCCTCCTTGTCGTAGGAGTTCAGGTCGCCCATGATGAGCTCGTTGCCGGCTCCCTGGCCCGTCGGGTCTCCGGCCAGCCACTCCGAGAGCGCCACCGCCGCCTTCGTACGGGTGAGGTTGCAGTTGCCGGAACCGTCTCCGGTGTCGGGGTCGCCGACGTCGTTGCAGTCCGAACCCTTCGACTTCAGGTGGTTCACGACGACGGTGACCTCGCCTCCGGCCTGGAGGTCCGTGAAGGTCTGCGCGAGCGCCGGACGGTTGAAGTCGGTATCGAAGTCGGGGTCGACCGACGAGTCGAGCACGGCGTGGTCGCCCACGGGCGCCACCTCGGACGGCTTGTAGATGAGCGCCGTCGTGATGACGTCGGTGCCCAGCTCGCCGGTCGAGATGAAGTCGTAGGTGCCCTCGCCCATCTCGTCGTTGAGCGCGTCGACCAGGGTGCCGACCGCGACGTCGCCGTTGTTCTCGATCTCGATGAGGCCCACGATGTCGGCGTCGATCTCGGCGATCGCCGACACGATCTTCGCCTCCTGGCGGTCGAACTCGGCCGCATCGTTCGCCCCGCGCGAGCCGAGCGTCGTGAAGTAGTTCAGCACGTTGAAGCTCGCGACCTTCGTCGTGCCGCCGACCTCGGGCACCGGGTTGGCGTCGCGCGTGTTGACGGCCTGGTAGTCGGCGCCCTGGGTGGGCTGCACGGCCCAGGTGTCGAAGCGGTAGTCGAGCACGCCCGTCGCGTTCGCGACGAGGTCGCCGCCCCGGAACGAGTCGTCCAGCGTGAAGACCTCGCCGCTCGGGTGGATCGCGGGGTCGGGGTTCTCCTCGCTGCGCCCGTCGTCGAGCGTGATGGAGTCGAGGGCGTTCGCCGCGGCCAGGTCCTTGGCCGGTTGCCCCGGCTCGACCACCGCAGTGGGCGTCAGGTGGCGCTCGCTGCCGAGCGTGATCGTGCCGAAGCGGCCGTACTCGAAGAACTCGAGGATCGACAGCGACTGCGGCAGCGTCACGCGCATGCCCTCGAACGGCTCGTAGACGTCGGGCGAGGACACCGGCAGGGTGATCGCGGCCGGCTCGGGAAGCGCCGCACCGTGCTCGCAGATCGAGTTGGCGGTCGCCGTGACCTCGGTCATGCCGAAGAACTCGCTCACCCTGCCGGCGATGTGCACCACGTCGCCGGCGGCGACGTCGAGTCCGGTCGGGGCGTAGACGAAGATGCCGTCGGAGGTCGCGGCATTCGCGTCACCGGCATCCTGCAGGTAGTAACCGTCGAAGCCGCCGACCTGGAAGTCGCCGGTGACGATGCCCTCGATCTCGACGGATGCGCCGGGGACGGGCGAAGCCGTACCGGAGCCCTGCACTGAGCCGATCGTCACGACCGGTGCGTTGCAGTCGGCCGGCGGCAGCGGCACGACCACGACCGTGAGCGAGTTGCGGACGCCGGGGGTGTTCGCGGCCTCGCCGGTGACGAGCGTGCCGGCATTGCCGGGGATGCCGGCCTTGTCGAAGTCGTTGCGCACCCAGTCGGCGGTCGAGTCGGTGTCGACGCCGTCGGGGATGCGCGAGGCCGCGCCGGGTGCGAACTGCTGGCCGTCGTACGCGACGCCGAGCACGGTGCCGCCGTAGGCGCGGTCGCTCGCCCCGCCGTCGTGCACGGCGACGGCGTCGACGATGTCGAGCCCGTCGACCTCGTCGATCACGCCGTCGTCGTTCGCATCGAGATCGTCGCCGAGGGCGCCGGAGAACCCGGTGACGAGGAGCAGCGACACGGTGCCGTTCTCGAGGGCGTTGGCCGGAAGCCAGGCGAGCGAACGGCCCTCGTCGTCAGGGGCGCCGAACGAGACGACCTCGTCGACGACGCCGAGGGAGGTGCCGGCGTCGCCCTCGATCTCGAGGACGTGGAAGCCGCCCAGGTCGGTGCCGGGCTCCGCGAGCAGCTCGACGTACTCGACGTCGGTGCCGGCGGTCGATGCGGAGAACTCGTTGATCACCGTGGCCTGCGGCCCCGCCTCGCCGCAGGTGTGCGAGCCGAGCCCGTCGAACGTGTTCTGGGCGTAGCCGACCCACTCGACGGCCGGGTCGAACGCGTCGCCCGGATTCGTGTCGCCCGTGCACACCGACGGCGCGCGCCGCAGCGTGTTGTCGGCGGTGGAGGTCAGGCCTGTCCCCCACTCCGCGCCGGGGTCGACGCCGACCTGCCCGATCGAGTCGACCACCGTCGAGCCCTTCCAGAGGACGATCGCGTCGTCGCCGTTCCACAGGCCCGCACCCGTCGTCTGGTCTGCGAAGGCGGCGAGCAGGTTGTCGGCGAAGACGAACGTGTCGCCGGCGCCGACCGTCCCGCTGAGCACCTGGTTGACGTTCGCGGTGGCGCTGCCGTTGAAGTACACCCGCAGCGTGTACGCGCTGAGGTCGATGGGGGCGGCGGTCGGGTTGTAGACCTCGACGGCCTTGTTCGTCGAGGACCCCTCGACGTACTCGCTGATGAACACCTCGGTCGGGACCGCGGCCTCGGCGGCGGCCGCCGGAGCGGCGACGAGTCCGACGGCGAGCAGCGAGGCTGCGGCGACCATGACGGTGACAGGGCGGACGGACCGGATCATCGGGGCTCCCCAGCTTCATCGCGGGGTGCCGACATGCCCCCGAAACGTCGCCAGACTAGGCGACCGGATGCCGCCCGTGGAAGGGTTCCGAGGGTGAAGCCTCGGTGAACCGCGCCGATGTGCGTGGCGGCGCGGCATCCGTGCACATCTGAGCACGACTAGCGCCGCTGCTGCTCCGACCCCGACAGCCGCTGCGCGATGTAGATCGGCACGATCGACACGACCACGAGCACGACCGCGATCACCGACACGATCGGCGCCTGGTTCGGTCGGAACATGTTGTTCAGGATGAAGATCGGCAGCGTCGTCACGCCCGAGCCCGCGGTGAAGGTCGTCACGATGATCTCGTCGAACGAGAGGGCGAAGGCGAGCAGGCCGCCCGCGAGGAGCGCCGACCGCAGCTGCGGGAACGTCACGAGCCGGAAGGTCGTCCAGACGCCGGCGCCGAGGTCGCTCGACGCCTCCTCGAGGTTCGTGCCCTGCCTTCGCAGGCGCGCGATGACGTTGTTGAACACCGTCACGATGCAGAACGTCGCGTGCGCGATGACCACCGTCCAGATCGACAGCGGCACGCCCATGATCGTGCGGAAGAAGTTGTTCAGCGCGATACCGGTGATGATGCCGGGCAGGGCGATCGGCAGGATCACGAGCAGGCTGATGGCGTCGCGGCCGAAGAACGAGAACCGCTGCAGCGCGAGCGAGATGAGCGTGCCCAGGATCAGCGAGATGACCGTCGCGATCGCGGCGATCTGCACGCTCGTCCAGACCGCCTCGACCGCGCCGGCGCTCTGGAAGGCGCGGCCCCACCACTCCAGCGTGAAGCCGGGCGGCGGCCAGGTCAGCGACGTCGACGTCGAGAACGAGTTCACGAGCACCACGAAGAGGGGCACGTAGACCACGAGGAGGATGAGCGCCGTGACGATGGCGAGGATCGTCCGGGAGAGTCGCGAGAGTCGCATCCGTCGCCCCTAGAGGTTGTCGAGGGCGCCGGTGCGGCGCACGAGGAAGAGGTAGCCGAAGATGATCACGATCGGGATGAGCGCGATCGCCGACGCCAGCGGCAGGTTGTTCGCCGCGCCGACGTTCGTGTAGACGAGGTTTCCGAGCATCTGGCTCGCGCCGCCCACGATGTTCACCGTGATGTAGTCGCCCAGCGAGAGCGCGAAGCTGAAGATCGTGCCCGCGATGATGGCCGGGAAGATGAGCGGCAGCACGATGAGCCGTAGCGTCGGCCAGGTCTTGCCGCCGAGGTCGCCGGATGCCTCGAGCAGCGAGTCGGGCACCCGCTCGAGTCCCGCGTAGATCGGCAGGATCACGTAGGGCAGCCAGAGGTACGAGAGCGTGATGATCGTCGCCGGGAGCCCGTAGCCGGGCGTGTGCCCGCCGAACGGCGCGAGGAGCCACTCGAGGATGCCGTCCTGCGAGAGCACCGAGCGCCACGCATAGGCCTTGACGAGGTAGGACGCCCAGAGCGGGGTCAGCACCATGATGACGAGCACGCGCTGCATCCGCGGCGATGCGACCTTCGCCATGAAGAACGCGATGGGCAGTGCGAGCAGCACGTCGATGACCGTGACGAGCAGGGCGACGCCGAGCGTGCGCAGCGTCACGACCTGGTACAGCGAGCCGGTGACGACCTCGATGATGTTGTCGAGCGTGAACTCGGTCGTGATCTCGCCGGTGAAGCTGTCGACCGACCAGAACGCGGTGACGAGCAGCAGCGCGAGCGCCACGATGTAGACGACGACGAGCCAGAACAGCGGCGCGGTCAGCAGGAAGGCCAGTCGCGCCCTCGGATGGGTCGCGAGGAAGGCCGACCCCTTCCGCGCGACCGTGTCGCGGGGGGATCGGAGCGGTTGCCTCGTCGGGGCGTTCGTCGTCATGCGGCGTTCCTGTCGGACGGTCTTCCGTCGTGGATGGGGGGTTGAGCGGACCGGGCCGGTGGTCGAGTAGCGCCCGGCGGAGCCGGACGCGTATCGAGACCCGTGGGTGGCGTCTCGATACGCGTCGCCTGCGGCGGCGCTCCTCGACGACCGGTGGGCTCTAGCCCTTGATCTCCTGCCAGGCCTCGGTCCAGGCCGCGTAGTCGACGCACTTCACATCGGTGCGACCGTCGACGCAGTCCTCGATCGGGGTCGTCCAGTACCAGATCTGCGATGCGTAGTCGGCGTCACCGGCGTGGTAGGCCTCGCAGTCGTCGCGGTACTCGCAGGCCTCGTCGCTCGAGGGCGCCTCGCCGAAGTACGCGGTGGCCGTGGCGTTCGCCTCGGGGCTGGCGATGTAGTCGAGCCACGCGTACGCGCAGTTCGGGTTCTTCGCCTCGGACGAGATCATCCAGGTGTCCGACCAGCCGGTCGCGCCCTCCTCGGGCAGCACGACGTCGGTCGTCGCGCCCTCGGATGCGAGCACGTTCTGGATGACCTGCCAGGTCGTGCCGACCACCGAGTCGCCGGTCGTGAAGGCCTGGATCTCCTTGAGGTAGTCCGACCAGTACTCGCCGACGTGCTCGCGCTGGGCCTTCAGCAGGTCGACGGAGGCCTGGAACTGCTCCTCGTCGAGGGCGTAGGGGTTCTCGATGCCGAGCTCGGGCTGGTGGGCCATCAGGTACACCGCGGCATCCGCGATGTAGATGGGCGAGTCGTACGCGGTGACCTTGCCGGAGTAGTCGCCGGCCTGGTCGAACACGACGCCCCATGAGGTCGGCGCTTCGGGGAAGACCGTCGTGTTGTACATGAGCAGGTTCGCGCCGTAGCCGTGCGGCACGCCGTAGGGCACGCCGTCGACCGAGTTCCACTCCTTCTCCTTGAGGAAGTCGTAGATGTTGGCGTAGTTCGGGATGAGGTCGGTGTTCACGGGAGCCACGTCGCCCGCGGCGATGAGCCGCAGGGTCGCGTCGCCCGAGGCCGACACCACGTCGTACTCGCCGGTCTTCATGAGGTTGACGGCCTCATCGGAGGTGCCGAAGGTCTTGACCGTGACCTCGCAGCCCGTGTCCTCCTCGAACGGCGTCACCCAGTCGACCTCGGGGTCGTTCGAGCCGTCCTCGACGTAGCCGGGCCAGGCGAGGATCGAGACCTGGCCCTCCATCTCGCCGAGCTCCTCGGCGGCCTCGCCGCCTCCGGAGCCGCCGGCCTGGGACGTGCCGCAGGCCGTGAGCAGTGCGACCGAGGCGATCGCGAGCCCCACGGTCGCGCCGCGAGCGGCGGTGCGCATTCGCATCATGGTTCTCTCCTTCTTCTGTGCAGTGCAGGTGGTGCGGTGATGTGCAGTTGCAGGTGCGGTGGGCTTGGTCCGGTCGGCGGATGCCTCAGCCGGAGATCCCGGGGAGCACGCCCGGTCCCAGCGGCACGACGTCGTCGTCGTGCCATGAGACGACCACCCGGTCGCCGCGCTCGTCGTCGTGGACGCGATCGCGGTCGTTCTGTTCGAGCACGCTGACGCGCGTACCGTCGTCGAGGTCGACGACGAGGCGCACGCCGCTGCCGAGGTAGATGGCCTCGACGACGGTGCCCGCGACGTTCACCACGCCCGCGCCCTGCAGGCCGTCGCGGGTGACCGTCATCTTCTCGGGGCGGACCGAGTGGTGGCCGTCGCGCCCGAGGATCGTGCGCGAGCGCTCGTCGTCGAAGAGGTTGGAGGTGCCGACGAAGTCGGCGACGAACCGGGAGGTGGGCTGCTCGTAGAGCTCGGCCGGCGTGCCGAGCTGCTCGATGCGGCCCGCGTTGAACACCGCGATCCGGTCGGAGAGCGTGAGCGCCTCCTCCTGGTCGTGGGTCACGAAGATGAACGTGATGCCGAGGTCGCGCTGGATCTGCTTGAGCTCGACCTGCATCTGCTCGCGGAGCTTCAGGTCGAGGGCGCCGAGCGGCTCGTCGAGCAGCAGCACCTTCGGTTCGACGACCGTGGCCCGGGCGAGTGCGACGCGCTGTCGCTGGCCGCCCGAGAGCTGCGAGGGCTTTCGGTCGGCCATCTGCTCGAGACGCACGGAGGCGAGGGCCCGACGGGCGCGCTCGTTGCGCTCCTTGCGGCCGATGCCGCGCACACGCAGGCCGTAGGCCACGTTGTCGAGCACGTTCATGTGCGGGAACAGCGCGTAGTCCTGGAACACCGTGTTCACGTCGCGGTCGAACGGCGCGCGCTTGGTCACGTCGGTGCCGAACAGCTCGATCGTGCCCGAGGTGGGCTGCTCGAACCCGGCGATGAGCCGCAGCACGGTGGTCTTGCCCGAGCCCGACGGCCCGAGCATGGAGAAGAACTCGCCCGCCGCGATCTCGAGGTCGACGTGGTCGACGGCGGTGACGGCGCCGAACTCCTTGGTGAGTCCGGTGAGCCGGATGGCCGGCTGCTGGTCGGTCATGACGCTCTCCCCTTCGATGTGCGTTCGTCTAAATCATATGGATCCAGATGTCTACGTCCAGTCCTGCATGTTACGGTCGTGTCACGGATTTCCAGACGCCGGGTACGGGAGGAACGGATGCCGCAGGCGACGGGCCGCGCGGACGCCACGCGCGCGGTCGTCTTCTCGCCGCTCGAGGGGGCCGGCCGCGCCGAACTCGTGGAGCAGCGGTTGACCGACGCGATCGTGGCCGGCGTGCTGCGCGACGGCGAGCGCCTGCCGAGCGAGTCCGACCTCGCGCGCAGCCTCGGCGGCGCCGGCGTCACCGCCCGCGAGGCGGTGGGGGCCCTGCGCGACAAGGGCCGCGTGAAGACCGGTCGCGGCGGCGACGGCGGCAGCTTCGTCACGCACGACCGCGACGCCGCCGCCCGCATGGTCGACGATCGCGTGCGCGCCCTCAGCCGCATCGAGCTGCGCGACCTCTCCCTGCACTACGCGGCGATCGCGGGCATGGCGGCCGAGATCGCCGCCGACCGCGCGAGCGAGGACGACCTCACGAGCCTCGTCGAGATCGACGCCCGCGCCGACCTCACGACCCCCGGCGGCGCCCGCCGCGCGGTCGGCCGATTCCAGCTCGAGGTGGCCGCGGTGAGCCAGTCGCCGCGGCTCGTGCACGAGGAGCTCCGCCTGCAGGCTGAGGCCGGGGCCTTGCTCTGGCTGTGCATGAGGGAGCAGGATTCACGTGATCGCAGTCGCACCGCTCGGCTCGAGGTCATCCAGGCGATCCGCGACGTGCAGCCCGAACGTGCACGGCGCGCGACCACCGACCACATCGCGTCGGCCGTGGAGTGGCTCATCGACGAGAAGGTGCGCCTCGAGCAGGCGCCGACGCCGGATGCCGCCGAGGCATCCGGGGGTGCGACACCGGAAGGAGGGAGGCCATGACCGTCACCGTCGACGTCGCCGCGGAGCACATCGCGCGGCGCATCGCCTCCACGATCGACCCCGTCTTCGCCATGATCGACGGCTGGCGGGACGTCCTCGAGCGCGAGCTCGAGGGCCCGTTCGCGGGCGCGCTGACCGGGGCATCCGAACCCGACGCCGCGACCCTCGACCCCGTCGTCGCAGCCCTCGTGAGCGCCGAGCTCGAGCGCGACGGCACGCTCATCACGGGCGCGGGCTTCGTCGCCGCACCCGGATTCCTCGCCGACGCCCCCTGGCACCTGGCCTGGTGGCTCAGCGGGACGAACACGTTCGGCGCCGGACCCGACGCGAAGCTGCGACGATTGGAGGTCGTGAGCGATCCCGATTCCGAGCAGTTCCGCGACTACACGACCCTCGAGTGGTGGCGCGTCCCCGCGCGCACGGGAACACGGCACCTCACCGGTCCCTACGTGGACTACCTCTGCACCGACGACTACACGGTCACGATCACCACGCCCGTGCGCGTGGGCGGCGAGATGGCGGGCCTCGTGGGCACCGACCTCTACGTCGCTCGGCTCGAGGGCGTGCTGCTGCCGGTGATCCGCGAGTCGGGGCATCCGTGCACCCTCGTCAATGCCTCGGGACGCATCGTCGCGTCGACCGACGCGCGCCGGGCCACCGGCGCGCTCCTGCGCCTCGACGGCCTCGCCGACGCGCTCACGCCGCTGCGCGACGACGCCACGGCAACGGATGCCGCGAGCCTCCCGGGCGGCGAAGCCGTCGTCCCGTGCGGGGACACGTCGCTCGCGCTCGTGCTCGAAGCGTGACGGCGCTCGGCCGCAACGGACGAGGGGCGGGCTCGGCCGTGACGATCACGATCCGCGAGAAGCGGCGCCGTCGGCAGCGGCAGCGCGCGCTCGCCTACCTCGGGGTGACCGCCGCCTGGGCGCTCTCGATCTGGGTGAGCCAGCTGCTCTCCCCACCCGACTGGATGCACGTCATCGCGCTGTTCGGGCACCTCGCCGCGCTCGTCGTCGGGCTCGGGGCGGTGCTCGCGATCGACTGGCACGCCCTGCTCTGGGCCACCGGATGGAGCTCGGTGCGCGAGCTCCGGCAGGCCGACCGCACGCTCATCATCCCGATCTGGGTGGGCCTGTTCGGGCTGCTCGCGACCGGCGCGCTGCTCGAGCCGCACCTCGACAGTCCACTCACGATCGTCAAGATGGTCGCGGTGCTCGTGCTGTCGCTGAACGGCGTCGCGCTCACCCGCTGGACGGCCGATCTCGCGCGCGTCCCACCGACCGCCAGGTACGCCCAGCTGCCCAAGGCCGCCCGGGTCGGATTCATGACGAGCGCGATCGTCTCGCAGGTCGCGTGGTGGACCGCGGTGTTCATCGGCATGCTGAATGCGACGACCTGAACGCCTCCCGAATGCTTGCTGTGTGCACGCTCGGCTTCTCCACAGGGTTCTGAGATAGGCTCACGACGATCCCAGTACCCCCGGACTGAAGGATTCTTCGATGCGCCACGCATTGGACGCCCGTTCCGCCCGCACTGACCGCCCGCCCTACACCGGCCCGTGGCGGTTCGAGGCGACGCCATGAGCGCGGGCCTGCCGTCGCGTGGCAGCGACCGGCGACAGCTTCGCGAGGAGCGCCGCCGGCGCCGCCGGCGGGTCGTCTGGGGCTCCGCGGCCGCCGTGGCCGCCATCGTGCTGCTCGCGGCCGGCGGCGTGACCGCAGCCGTGCTCATGAACCAGGGCGACGGCCAGCCCGAGACCACCGCGTCGACGCCGCAGCCCGCCGAGCCCGTCGTCTTCGAGGAGGACGAGCCCGCCGCCGCCCAGGGCGCCGAGCCGTGCACGCCGGTGAAGGTGATGGCCTCCCTCGAGAACGCCGAGATGGTGACCAAGCTCGCCGAGGGCTACAACGCGCAGCCCCGCGACATCGAGGGCAACTGCGTCAGCGTGGTCGTCGTCAAGGACAAGTCGGGCATCGCCGCCGAGGACGCGGCCGCCAACTTCAAGGAGTTGCCCGAAGACGAGCGGCCCATCGTCTGGATCCCCGACGCGAGCTCGTGGCTCTCCGTCGCGCGCTACAGCGGCGGCGGCGCGAGCGTGCCGAAGGCGGCCGAGAGCATCGGGTACTCCGACATCGTCCTCGCCATGCCGCAGTCGCTCGCGAACGCGATCGGATGGGACCAGGAGCGCCCCACGTGGGACGAGATCTTCGGGGCCGCCGACGACGAGAACCTCTGGACCGACCTCGGCCACCCCGAATGGGGCGCCTTCAAGCTCGGCAAGACGAGTCCGCTGATCGCGAGCTCGGGCGAGGC
>CBFGWW010000039.1:0-18678 GCA_965652625.1 uncultured Agromyces sp. | reverse complement strand
ATGGCACGCAAGCCCCTTTCGAGTCGAAGCCGAGTCAGATGTACTGCTGGGATGCAGCTCGTCCACTACGCCGGTGGCCGGATCGTCACCGGCACGGCCATAGCCGAATCGATCGTGAAGTATGCCGAAGCGTTGGGAAGTGCCGGCGTCGCGGCGACGGTCGACGTCCCGGCGCGAAGGGAAGACGGCGGCGTCGAGCGCGTACGTCTTCTCATCGGACCCGCCAGTCAATTGCTGCTCGAGCCGGTGCCCGAGGGCGGTGAGGAACTCTTGGACGAACGCCTCGTTCGGTTCATCGCTGACCGCTCCGATGAACTGAATGCGTACACGTCCAGGACGCGTGGCGGGCCCTTGGACGACGACTCGGTCGGAGACCTCGACTGGATCGACGAGGTCTGACCTGATGCGCCCAAGTAGCTGATCCAGAACGTGCGGGCGACCCGCTTCGCGAGACGGTCACGACGGTGGCGGCCCCTGGCGCGTGGCCTGCTCGCCATCGTCGTCGTCCTGGTGCTCGAGCCGGATGCGCCGGCCGAGTTCGATGTCCTTGCGCTCCTGCTTCTCGGCCTTGTCGATCCTGCGGGTGTCCCGCGGCGGTAGCTGGATCTGCTCCTCGGCTTCGATTCCGGCCTGCAGCTCACGTCCACGCTCGAGTTCGGCGTCGAACTCGGCGCCGAACAGGAGGGCGCAGTTCGCCAGCCAGAGCCAGAGCAGGAAGACGATCACGCCCGCGAACGAGCCGTACGTGCGGTCGTAGTTCGAGAAGTTCGCCACGTACAGCGCGAACCCGGCCGAGACGATCACGAGCACCACGATCGCGACCACCGCGCCCAGGCTGATCCACCGGAATTTCGGCTGCTTCGCATTCGGGGTCGCGTAGTACAGGATCGCGATGAGCACCACGACGACGAGGACCAGCACCGGCCACTTCACGATCTCCCACACGATCCGCACCGACTGTCCAAGCCCGAGGGCATCGCCGATGGCGTCGGTGAGCGGCCCCGAGACGACGAGGATGATCGCCATGGCGACGATCAGCACGAGGCTCACGACCGTCACGAGGAGCTGGATGGGGCGAAGCTTCCAGAACGGGCGCCCCTCCTCGATCTCGTAGACGCGGTTCATCGCGTTGCTGAATGCCGAGACGTAGCCGGTCGCCGACCAGATCGCGACGACGAGGCCGGTCACGAATCCGATGCCGGCAGCTGGGGATCCCGCGAACTGTTCGAGGGGCTCCCGGATCGCGTCCACCACCTCGGCCGGTGCGACCGGTGCCACGATGCGCAGCAAGGTGTCGATGGCGTCGTCGCCCTGTCCGACCAGCGCAAGCAGGGACGCGAACGCGAGGAGCCCTGGGAACAGCGCGAGCACCCCGTAGTACGTGAGCGATGCAGCGATGTCCGGACACCGGTCCGAGGTGAACTCACGGAAGGTCTTCCGGATCACGTACGCCCAGGACCGCTTCGTGACCTCCGGCGGTGCGTCGGGCTTGCGAGGATCCTCGGGATCCGGTCCTCGTGTCGCGTCCTCTGCCGACCGATCGTCGGCGTCGACGCGGGTCGACTCCGTCATTCTGGCTCCTCAATCCATGGAAGGACCATCGTGCGCCGCGCCGGGTGGTTTCCGTCAGGTACTGGCGCCGACGGGCGCTTCGTCGTACAGTGACCGCCCGAGACCGGCGGTTGCGCCGCACTTCCGGCTCGCGCGTGTGGATCGCCCCGCGTCACGGCAACGACCGTAGCCGTCTCGTGATGGCTTCCGTGGCGGTCTCGAGCGAGGGATAACGCCGGCTGACACCGGGTCGCGGGCGCATCCACATCATCTCGTACTCGCCATCGATGAACTGGAGGTAGCCGAGTATCCGGCGAGTGTCGTCCTCCGCGCAGTTGCAGTCGCATACGCGCCATGTCGTTTCGCTCAAGGGGAAGAAGTCGAGCTCTGGGGCGTACGGTCCCGTTTCCGGGTGCCGCGCCAACCGTTTCATGATGGGCGTTTCCGACATCATCGTCCTCCCCGTGTGGTGCTCATCCGATCGTGCGCCCACCCCCGTCGGCGCACACGGGACTTGACATCGAGTGCTCGCAGCACCTCCGGATACCGGGGTCCGGGCGGAAGGGGATGAGCCGCGCGGGCCGGTGCAGCCTCTCTACGCTTCGAGGCGGATGCCGGAAACCCTTGAATCCTGCGCAAGCCGGAGTGATAATTCTGCCGATTGTTGGAGCGAGTGGTCACTTCGATGAGGAGGTGATCGCACCCCGAAGTGAGTGAAGGGAGTGACTCATGGGCGCTCTCCACATCAAGGGTGTCTGTCCGATCCAAATCGACGACGAACTCCTCGACCACATCTTCACAGTGGTCATCGCAAAGCTGCGACGCAGGGAACCGGTGATGCTCTCATGGGTCGATGATGCAGGGCAGGAGCAGCGGGCGTTCATCAGCGAGGACATCATCATTCGGGCCGAGTTCGACTCCGCACGGCGAAGTCCGCGCGATCGCGTCTGGCTCGAGCGACTGATGATCGCGGCAAGCAGCAACGCTGGGCTCTCCGTCAGTGCTGCGATCCACGACCGAGATGGCATCCGGATTCCTTCGGAGCAGTCACCGGCGGTACAGCCTGGGGCTCGATCCGAGCCGGTCAAGGCCTGACTGCCCGAGCAGGTCGGCATCGCCTCGGCGGCGACCGCCGGGTCCCCGGGCTGCGGCGTGGCGCCGAGGGACGCCGGTCTGGACCGGGTGCTCGAATCGAGCGCCGATCGGCGGATCGCGCTGATGTGTGCCCAAGCCGTCTGGTGGCGTTGCCACCGACGAATCATACGTCGGGCATACCCCCGCGTTCGCTCGCGGGTCAAGCCCATCAGCGCGCCCCACCTGCGGTCATAGCGTGTATTGCAGGCAACGGGAAGGGAAGAGCACATGGTCCAGCAGACACTGAAGACGCCCGGCGAACTCCTGCATTTCCAGCTGCGCACGGCGCTGACAATGGAGCACGACTCGCTCGCGGCACTGGGCGAGCTGGCGAAGGCCGCGAAGTCCGCCGAGATCAAGAAGCTCTTCCGACACCACGAGGGTGAGACGAAGGAGCAGATCGCGAACCTGCAGCAGGTCTTCAAGCTTCTCGAACTGAAGGAGTCGACCGCGCCGTCACCGAGCACGAAGGGCATCTCGAAGCAGGCGGCGTCGCTGCTCGAGCGGAGTGCGCCGAAGCTCCGCGACCAGGCAGCATTGTCGAGCGCTTTGGGCAACGAGCACTACGAGATCTCGGCCTACCAGTCGCTCATCGTCCCGACGACCGCGATGGGCGTGCCCGATGTCGTGCAGCTGCTCCAGGCCAACCTGGACCAGGAGACCCACACCAGCGAAGAGCTGCAGTCGATGCTGCAGAAGATCGTCGGCTGAGGATCCGACGACATCGATCGGGTCGGTTGCGACCACACGGCGCGGCGCGGGATCGCTCGCTTCGTCGTCACGGTGCAGCGGACCCGTCGGTCGGATGACCGGTACCGTCGAGACCCGGCGGTGCACCACCCACTCGCATCGGCGGCATCGGCGGTTCGGGCGTGATCCGCAGGAGGCCGTGGACACCCGCCTCCTCCGCCATCTCCTCGATCCAACGAGTGTTGATCGACGGCGGCCGGTTGCCGCTGTACCGGAACTCGAGTGCGGTGCGCTCGTCGATCCAGAGGGTCACCAGGTGACTCTTGTCGAGCAGGTCGAAGGCGAACGATTCGCGGCGTCGGAGCCGATTGATGATGACCACCTGCAGGTGAGCGAGCACGCGGTCATCCAATTCGAATGACGTGGTCGAGTTGTAGATGAATTGACCCATGATGCTCACCATGACGTTCTGCGCGTTCGACGTCGGTTGGGGTCACGTCGGTGCGGTCGAGGTATTGCCGGCCCGGTCGGGTTCGGATCCCCACCGCCCCCGCGGTGCCGACCGAGCCGGCATTGCCGACGTGCTCCCCAGTCGTCCGGCACGCTCAGTTGTACCGGATGCCCCGTGCGCCGCCCAATCGGCAAGGTGCCCTTGACAATCCCGCGCTCGAGTGCAGTCCCGGCGTCCACCGCCTGACGCTTTCGATCCCGCGCGCGCTTATAACCCCGAGCACCACTTCTGGCAAGCCGCTGTGGGGCCGGAGAGCAGTCGTGTTCTCCTGCGAGCACCGAGTGCCTGCCGATGGGAGGAGGAGGTGCGGAGATGGCCGTGAACCCGGCGCCGGAAGCACAGACCCGAAGTGACGAACCGCGATGGGCAGCGCGCGAGCGGTGGACCCGGGCGAGGCTCGACGAGCTCCCCGAACTCGATCCCGAGATCCGCCGCGCGGCTGAGCAGACCATCGTGCTCGCGCATCTCGACCTCGTGGACGCGCTCGTGCGGCAGGTCGCGCCGCGGTTCCGGGACCAGAACGACCTGCGCCAGGTCGGATACATCGGGCTCATGAAGGCCGTGCACCGTTTCGACGCGTCACGACCCGGCGGGTTCCTGCCCTACGCCGTGCCGACGATCACCGGCGAGATCAAGCGATACCTGCGCGACCACGCCTGGGCCGTCCGGCCGCCGCGGCGCGTGCAGGAAGCTCGACTCGCGGTCGCTGCGATCGTTCCCGACCTGTACCAGGAGCTCCGGCGCGAGCCATCCCTCGCGGACGTCGCACTGCGCCTTCGCATCGAGCGGAAGACGGTGACGGAGGCCGTCGAGTCGGCCACGAGCCTGCGACCCATCTCGCTCGAGGCGACAGTGGCGGACGGCGAGGCGACGCTCGGTTCGCTGCTCGGCAGCGTGGACGCTCGCCTGGAGCAGGCGGACGAGCGACTCTGGGCCCGTCGCGCGCTGTCGGGGTTGAGCCCGCGTGAGCGGCGCATCCTCTACCTGAGGTTCTTCGAGGAGCGGACGCAGCGTGAGATCGCCGACGACATCGGGGTGACGCAGATGCAGGTCTCGCGACTGCTCGGCGGCATCCTCGCGAAGCTTCGAGCTCGGCTCGTCGAAGCGGCGACCTCGTCGGCGCCCGTCGAACACGCGGGCCGCCGGACGGCCTAGGGCCTGCGGTGCGTACCTCGCCGCCCGAGGAGCGCGAGCGCGTCGAGCACGTCGGTCGGCTCGACCGCGAGGAGGGCCGGATCGGGATCATCGGCGAAGACCTCGCCGCGTCGTCGCGCGGCATCCGTGAGGACGAGGTGCGGCCCCGGCGGCGGACCCCAGCGCTCTGGCGGTGCGGGCCCGAAGACCACCACGGAAGGCGTGCCGAACGCCGAGGCGAGGTGGGCGGCCCCGGTGTCCACCGTCACCACGACCCGGGCCGCCGCGACGACCGAAGCGAAGTCGAGCAGCCCGAGCTCGCCTGCGAGCACGCGCGAGCCGGGCAGGCCGGCCGCCTCGGCGACGGCCGTCGCGCGATCCCGGTCCTCCGCACCCCCGGTGACCACGACCCGGTCCCCGCCGGACTCGAGCGTGCGAGCGACCATCGCGAACCGCTCGATCGGCCAGCGGCGGGATCCGTACGAAGCGCCGACATGGACGACCGTGGCGTCGGCGGCGATCGGGTCGACGTCCGGCACCGAGATCCGCACGTCATCGGGGTCGGCGGAGCCTCCGTACCACTCGACGAGGCGCACCCAGCGAGCGCGCTCGTGCAGGTCCTCGATCCATGGCGGCCCGTCGGGGGCATCCGGCCGGTGCGCGAGGAGTCGACGTGGATGCAGCTCCAGCAGCACCCGCCCGCTCTCGGGGCCGCGACCGTGCAGGTTGACCGCGACATCGACGGTGCCGGGAGCGGAGTCGAGATCGAGCGTGCCGATGTCTCCCGATGCCGGCGTGAGTGCGTCGACGGCGTCGATGAGCCCGACCACGGGGGCGAGCCACTGGGGCGCGGCGACGATGATGCGGTGCTCGGGGAACGCCCCACGAAGGCCCTTCAGCGCCGGCACGGCGACCAGGAGGTCCCCGAGTCCCAACGCCCTGAGGGCGAGCAGCACGGGTGCCGCCGGGTCATGGTCCACACGCTCACCCTCCCAGACCGACGGAAGCTTCGGAACCGGCATCGGCGGTGTTTCGACAGCGGCGAAGTGGGGAACGGGAACTGCATGGCCGCGACCGATCCACCACTCGTGGTGCTCTTCGACCGTGACGGCACGCTCATCAGGGACGTGCCGTACAACGGCGATCCGGCACTCGTGGAACCCATGCCGACGGTCGTCGAGGCACTCGCGATCCTGCGCCGGCGCGGCATCCGGACCGGCGTCGTCACGAATCAGTCGGGTGTCGGCCGAGGACTGCTCACGAGTGACGACGTGGCGCAGGTGAATGCCCGCGTGGACCAGCTGCTGGGACCGTTCGACGTGTGGGCGGTGTGCGAACACGCTCCCGAGGACGCGTGCGGATGCCGCAAGCCACTGCCCGGGCTCGTGATCCGCGCGCTCTCGCGGCTCGGCATGGATGCGCGGGACGCGGTCGTGATCGGCGACATCGGGTCGGACGTGGCCGCCGGTCGCGCGGCCGGAAGCCGTGCCGTGCTCGTGCCGACCCCGGCGACCGAGCCGGTCGAAGTCGACGATGCGCCCGAGGTGGCGACGACCGTCCTCGAGGCGGTGCGGCGGCTTGTGGGCGCGCACACCACCGTGGGGGGTGCGCCATGACGCGGCGGGTGCTCGTTGCCCGCCTCGACAGCGTCGGAGACGTGCTGCTCACCGGACCCGCGATCCGCGCGATCGCCGCGAAGGCCGAGGTCGTGCTGCTCTGCGGCCCCACGGGTGCGCCGGCGGGCCGATTGCTGCCCGGCGTCTCGGAGGTTCGCGTCTGGGACTGCCCGTGGATCGCCAACCCCGCCCGCCCGATGACGGCTGCCGTCGCCGACGAGCTCGACGAGATCGTCGCGTCTGCGGCGCCCGATGAGGTCATCATCCTCACCTCGTTCCACCAGAGCCCCCTGCCGCTGGCGATGCTGCTCCGACTGATCGGCGTGCCGCGCATCATCGGGGCATCCGTCGACTACGCGGGCAGCCTGCTCGACGTACGGCTCCGACCGGGCGAGGACTTCCCCGAGTCGCAGTCCGAGGTGGCGAGGAACCTCGCAGTCGCCGAGGCCGCCGGCTTCGAGCTGCCACACGGCGACGACGGACGGCTCGCCATCACGACCGGCCCGATGGATGGCCCGTTCCCGAGCAGCGGCGGCTACGTCGTCGTGCACCCCGGCGCTGCGGTCTCGGCTCGACGTTGGCCGGCGTGGCGGCACTCCCAGGCCGTTCGGATGCTGACCGAAGCGGGTGTCGCGGTGGTCGTGACCGGTGACGCGGGCGAACGCTCGCTCACGCGCTTCGTCGCGGACGGCTTCGCCGTCGACCTCGGTGGCCGGACCGACCTCCCTCGTCTCGCGGCGGTCCTCGCCGGAGCGGACGCGGTGGTCGTCGGCAACACCGGAGCAGCGCACCTCGCCGCCGCGGTCGGCACTCCCGTGGTGAGCCTCTTCGCCCCCGTCGTCGACGAGCGATGCTGGCGTCCGTTCGGCGTGCCCACCGTCGTGCTGGGGCGCGTCGACGCCCCGTGCGCAGGGTCGCGTGCCCGCACGTGCCCGGTGCCCGGGCATCCCTGCCTCGCCGACGTCGGGCCGGAGCAGGTCGTGGACGCGGTCCTCGCCATCCGGCGGAACACCGCGCGATCCGCGATCACCCCGGGTGAGGAGGCGATCCCCGCATGAGGATCCTCATCTGGCATGTGCACGGCGGATGGACCGACGCCTTCGTCCACGGCGGCCACGAGTACCTCCTCCCCGCCTCGTCCGACGGCGGTCCGTGGGGGCTCGGCCGCGGTGGTCGCGACTGGCCCCCGGCCGCGGTGGACGTGGAGGTCGACGCTCTTCACGATGAGCCGATCGACCTCGTGGTCCTCCAGCGTCCCGAGGAGCTCGAGCGCACCGAGGCGCTCACGGGCCGCATGCCGGGTCGCGACCTGCCTGCCGTGTACCTGGAGCACAACACGCCTCCCACCCCGGCGACCACGCGGCATCCGCTCGCCGACCGGAGCGACATCCCCATCGTGCACGTGACGCACTTCAACCAGCTGTCGTGGGACAGCGGGGACGCTCCGAACGTCGTCATCGAGCACGGGATCGTCGATCCCGGCCTCCGCTATCGCGGCATCGTGGAGCGGATGGCCGTCGTCGTGAACGACCCGATCCGCCGTGGGCGTGCGGTGGGCACCGACCTCCTGCCCGCCTTCCTCGCGGCCGGCGGCATCGACCTCTTCGGCATGGGCGTCGCGGACGTGCCCGTTGCGATCGGCTCGGACGGCGAGCAGCTCCGCGCGGTCGGCGACCTGCCACCCGGGGAGCTGCGCCCGGCGCTCGCCGAACGACGGCTCTACCTGCACCTCGCGCGCTGGACCTCGCTCGGCCTCTCGCTGCTCGAGGCCATGCATCTCGGGATGCCGGTGGTGGCCCTGCAGACGACCGAGGCGACTCGCGCGATCCCACCGGGCGCAGGATACGTCTCGACCAGTCCCGACGAGCTCGTCCTCGCCGCACGCCTGCTGCTCGAGGAACCCGACACCGCGCGGCGCATCGGTCTCGCGGCGCGCGAGGCGGCACTCGCCCGATACGGTCTCGAACGCTTCCTTCGGGACTGGGACACCCTGCTCGCCGACGTCGTCGACGGGCATCGGCGGGCCGGCCGCCCGATCGCGGTCGCGGCCCCGAACCGACCGGAGGATGGAGGATCCCATGCGAATCGCCATGATCTCTGAGCACGCCAGCCCACTCGCCGTCCTCGGCGGGGCCGATGCCGGCGGGCAGAACGTGCACGTCGCCGCGCTCTCCACGCACCTGGCGCAGCGCGGCCACGAGGTGCGGGTCTATACACGTCGCGACGACGCACGGCTCGACCCTTGGGTGCCGCTCGCACCGGGAGTCGACGTCGTCAACGTCGACGCCGGACCGCCCGCTGCCATCCCGAAGGACGAGCTGCTGCCGTACATGCCGGCACTCGCCTCCGGCGTCGCGCGGGATTGGGCCGACTGGATGCCGGACGTCGCGCACAGCCACTTCTGGATGTCGGGCGTGGCGGCGCTCGCCGCGGCGAGCCGTGCCGTGCTGCCGCCACCGGTCCTCCACACCTTCCATGCCCTCGGCGTCGTCAAGCGCCGCCACCAGGGTGCGCAGGACACGAGCCCGCCCGAGCGCGAATGGCTCGAGCCGGGGGTCGGACGGGCGGTGGACGGCATCATCGCCACCTGCTCGGATGAGGCGTTCGAGCTGCGACAGCTCGGCGTACCCGCGGGTCGGATCACCGTGATCCCGTGCGGCGTGGACCTCGGCCACTTCGCACCGGAGGGTCCGAGCGAGGAACGCCGGCGGCGGTACCGCGTGCTCAGCGTCGGACGCCTCGTCCCGCGCAAGGGCGTGGGAACCGTGATCGAGGCGATCGCGACGCTCGCCCGCGACGGCATCGACGTGGAACTCGTCGTGGTCGGAGGGGGCGCGACCAGTCCGGCCGGGAACGATCCCGAGCTCGACCGGCTCGCCGCGGTCGTGCGGGCACGCGATGCGTCCGGGCACGTCGAGCTGCGGGGCCAGGTCCCGCAGGCGGACCTCCCCGAGATCTACCGGTCCGCCGACCTCGTGGTCTGCGCACCCTGGTACGAGCCGTTCGGCATCGTGCCGCTCGAGGCGATGGCCTGCGGGGTGCCGGTCCTGGCCTCGTCGGTCGGCGGACTCATCGACACCGTCGTCGACGACGTCACCGGGCGCCACGTGCCGCCGCGTGATCTCCCGGCCCTCGTGGACGGCATCCGCCGCCTGCTCGAATCGCCCGACGACCGGGCCCGCATGGGCGCGCAGGGACGCCATCGGGTCGAAGGCCGCTACTCCTGGGACCGCGTCGCAGCGGAGACGGAGCGCGCCTATCGTGCGGCCGTCACCGGACACCGCGGAGCCGACCTCCCGCTCGGCCGGGCGTACGGAGTGAAGCCATGAGCATCGATCAGCGCACCCGCGCCCGTCCTGACGAGGACCTCGCCGTCATCGTCGCCGAGCACTGCGACCAGCTGCGCCCCGTCCTCGACGCGCTCAGCGCGGAGGCCGGGCACGTCGCGCACTGGGCACGCGCGCTCGCACGACGGCTCGATGCCGGCGGTCGACTCCTCGTGGCGGGCAACGGCGGCTCGGCGGCAGAGGCGCAGCACCTGTCGGCGGAGTTCGTCGGCCGCTACCACCACGAGCGGCGGCCGTTCGCGGCGATCGCCCTCAACACGGATTCCTCGGCCGTCACCGCGATCGGGAACGACTACGGCTTCACCGAGGTGTTCGCCCGGCAGGTGGCCGCCCACGCCCGGCGGGGCGACATCCTGCTCCTGCTCTCGACGAGCGGGGCCAGCGCCAACCTCATCGCGGCCGCGCGCGCCGCCGCCGACGCGGGTGCGACGAGCTGGGCGATCACCGGTCCAGCGCCCAACCCCCTCGCGACGGCGTGCGACGATGCCATCGTCCTTCCCGGTCCGGCCGCCGCCGTGCAGGAGGCGGAGCTCGTGGCCGTCCACGCGCTCTGCGCCGTGTTCGACTCGATCGTGGAGGAGGCCGACGCATGAGGGTCGTCGTGGTCGGGGACTGCCTGCTCGACGTGGACGTGAGCGGCACGGCGGCGAGGCTGAGCCCCGACGGCCCGGCCGCGGTCGTGGATGTGCTCGCCACGGTCGAGCGGGCGGGCGCCGCCGGACTCGTCGCCACGCTGCTCGCGCGCGACGGGGTCGAGGTCGACCTCGTCACCGCGCTGGGACCCGACGCCGGTGCGGCGCGGATCCTCCGGGCGTTACCCGGCGTCCGCGTCCACCGTGGTCGCCTGGACGGACGCACACCCGTGAAGACCCGGGTGCGCGCCGACGCCCAGACCGTGGTGCGCCTCGACGCGGCATGCGCCGAGCGCTCGGCCGTGGAGGTCGAACCGCAGCTCCTGGAGTGCTTCGACGGGGCGGACGCGATCCTCGCCGCGGACTACGGCCGCGGCGTGCTGGAGCTCGCGACGGTCCGGGCCGCGCTGGTGCGGGCGGCGGTGCACACGCCCATCGTGTGGGATCCGCACTCCCGTGGCGCGGAGCCGGTGACCGACCTTGCACTGGCGACGCCCAATCGCTCCGAGGCGTCGACCCTCTCGGGCCTGCCGGTCGAGCACGTCGGAGATGCCGCCGATGCGGCTGCGCTGCTGCGCGCTCGGTGGCACGCCGACGCCGTCGCCGTGACGCTCGGCGACCGGGGCGCGGTGCTCGACGACGGCGACGGCGTGCCGATCGCATTCCCGGCAGGCGATGCCGGCGTCCTGGATGCCTGTGGCGCCGGTGATCGGCTGGCATCCGAGGCAGCGGCCCGACTCGGCAACGGTGAGGATGCCCGGTCCGCCGTGGCCGCCGGCGTCCAGCGCGCCACCGCGTTCCTCGCCGCGGGCGGCGTCGCGACGCTCGCGCATCCTCCCGGGGCACGTCGTGCGGCAGCGCCGCCGGATCCCATCGCCGTCGTCGAGCGCACCCGAGCCCTGGGGGGCACGGTCGTCGCAACCGGAGGCTGCTTCGACCTGCTCCATGCGGGACACGTCCACACGCTCGAAGCGGCGCGAGCGCTCGGCGACTGCCTGGTCGTCCTCCTGAACTCGGACCACTCCGTGCGCCGGCTCAAGGGCGACAGCCGCCCGATCATGGCCGAGCAGGATCGCGTGGAGCTGCTGCTCGCGCTCGAGTGCGTCGACGCGGTGCTCGTCTTCGACGAGGACACCCCCGTCGAGGCGATCCGCCGACTCGCACCCGACCTCTGGGTGAAGGGCGCCGACTACACGGCCGACGCGATCCCCGAAGCCACCGTCGTGGCCGAGCGCGGCGGCCGGACGGTGACGGTGCCCTACCACCCCGCGCGATCGACCTCCGCACTCGCCGCGGCCATCGCCGCGATCGCATGAGGTGCGACATGCGACGGATGACGCGAACGCGCGCACCGAACCCCACCCGAACAGACCGAACGACATCGAGCGAACGGAGCAGCACATGACCGGGACATCCGGAATCGGGCGGATCCTCATCACCGGGGGAGCATCGGGTCTCGGCGCGGCCGTGGCCGCGGCCGTCGACGAGGCGGGGGGAACTCCGGTCATCATCGACCGCCGCCTCCCCGAGCGGTCGCCCTACGAGGCTCGCGAAGCGGATGTCTCGGACACGCGCGGCGTCGAGTCGCTCGTCGCGGAGCTCGCCGAGGCAACCGGTGGTCTCGACGGCGTCGTCACCGCCGCGGGGATCGACCGTCCGGGCCGGCTCGACGACGTGGACGCGGCGGAGTGGGAGCGGGTCATCCGCGTGAACCTGCTCGGCACCGTGGCCGTCGTGCGCGCGGCGCTCCCGTACCTCCAGGCGTCGGCCGGCCGCGTCGTCACGGTCGCGTCGACCCTCGCGCTGCGCGTGCTGCCCGACGCCACCGCGTACTGCGCCGCGAAGTTCGGCGTGCTCGGGTTCTCGCGAGCGCTCGCGGTCGAGACCCAGGGACGGATCGGCGTCACGACGCTGATTCCGGGAGGCATGCGCACCGGATTCTTCGACGACCGCGACGAGCGGTACCGGCCGCCGGCCGAAGCGCGCCTCAATGATCCCGCCGACGTCGCGGCCGCGGTGATCTTCGCCCTCAGCCGGCCTCCCGGGTGCGAGGTGCGCGAGCTCCTCGTGTGTCCCGCCGAGGAGAGCTCGTGGCCATGAGCTGACGCGCGTCGGCCAGTACCGGCCCGGCCGGCACGTCGGCGACGAACGACACGTCATGCGGACACCGTGGGGCCGTCCATCCGACCTGCGTGACGTCGACGCCGCACACCGGGCACGTCGTGGTGAACGAGAGGTGCACCCGGTGGCGACGTCGACCGAAGGGGGCGGTGTTCACCACGTTCCCGAGCCAGAACACCCCGACGGTCGCTGCGCCGACCGCCTGCGCGAGATGACGCGGGCCGCTGTCGTTCGCGACGACCACGTCGGTCGACGAGAGCAGCGCAGTGGTCTCGCCCGGCTCCAGCTCGCCCGCGACCGAGGCGAGGCGTCCCGATCGGTCGTGGCCCACGAGTCGCGCCAGTCGCAGCCCGAGCGCACGGTCATCCTCGTCGCCGATCACCAGCACGACTGCGCCGTCCTCGAGCAGGCCCGCTGCGACCGCGGCGAATCGCTCCAGCGGCCACCGTCGGCGCGGATCGCTCGCGCCGAGGTGGAGCACTGCGAGCGGCGCACCGTCGTCGGGAAGGAGTCGCTCGACCCGACGGAGCGCGGCCTGCACCGGAGCCAGATGCGGGTCGAGGGTGACGGGTGCGGCGCCGGCGAGCGCGGCGACCTCGAGCCACCGCATCGTGTCGTGCTGGTAGTACACGTACGGCATCGTCCGCTCGAGCGGCACGGCATCGTCCGTGGCGGTGCCGACGGTGTGGCGGACTCCGAGCGCGTGCAGGAACGGGTTGGAGAAGCGTCCACCACCGTGGAGCTGCACCGCGAGGTCGATCGGCCCGCGCCGACGGATGCGGGCGCGGAAGTCGTCGAGCGCTGCGGCACCGTCCTCATGATCCGATGCCTCGCGGATTCCCCGTGCGACCGGGAGCACCTCGACCCGATCGACCGGCGATCGGCATCCGCCCAGGAATGCCGCGTGCACGGGACTGCCGAGCAGCACGATCTCGGCGCCGGCGTAGGCGGCACGCAGCGCCTCGATGGCCGGCAGCGCGAGGACGAGGTCGCCGATCCCTCCGCCACGGAGCACGGCGATGCGTGCGACGTCGGCGAACCTCGCTTCGGTGAGGCCGGCTCTGATGTCAACGTCCGACACCTGACTCCTCTCGGCTCGGACCGTTCACCTCGTTCCGTTCCCTGCAGATCCCTCCGCCAAACCCGGGCATGCTCCGATCGAGGTCTGGGTACGGGTCGTAACGTGATGGCTTTCGAGGAACTGCCCGGACGGATCGCGAGCACGGCGCCACTCATCGTGGTGCTGGGCGATGCGATGCTCGATCGCTGGTGGCACGGACCGAGCCACCGGCTGAGCCGTGAGGCGCCCGTGCCGGTGGTCGAGATCACCGAGCGCATCGAGGCGCCGGGCGGTGCCGCCAACGCGGCCATGAACGCGAGGGCGCTCGGCGCGAGTGTCCGCATGGTCGGCACGGTCGGCGCGGATGCCGCGGGGCGAGCCGTGATGGATCGGCTCGGCCGGGCCGGCGTCGACACCGGTGGCCTGCTCTCGACGCGCCGGCTCGGAACGGTGACGAAGACCCGCGTCGTCGCCGACGACCAGGTGCTCGTGCGGGCTGACGAGACATCCGATCGGTCGTCCGCCGGCGGCGGTGACGAACTCGTCCGCGACGTGGCGACCGCCCTGCGACGTGCACTCCACGGTGCTGACGTGCTGCTCGTGAGCGACTACGGCCCTCCGATGACGGTCGCCGTCGTGGCGTCCGCGCTCGAGACCATGACGCGCCCGCCGTGGGTCGTCGTCGATGCGCACGACCTCGGGGCGTGGAAGCACCTTCGGCCCGACGTCGTGGTGCCGAATGCCGCTGAGGCGGAGCTCCTCCTGGCGCGGGCACTCGGCGTCGGCGCCGAACGTCGGCGGGCCGTGGCCGACGCGACGCCGGAACTGCTCGAGGCCACGGGTGCGTCGTGCGTGATCGTCACGCTCGACCGAGACGGCGCCGTCGTGCTGCGCGCGGACGATCCGCCGTATCGGACCCTCGCCCACCCGGTCTCCGAGCGATTCGCGTCGGGAGCGGGGGACACGTTCGCCGCGGCGCTCTCGTCCGCACTCGCAGTCGGTGCCGAGCTCGCCGTCGCTGCGCGACTGGCGCAGGCGGCCGCGGATGTCGCCCTGCGGCGACTGGGAACGTCCGTCTGCGACGCCGCGGAGCTGCGGGCCGAAGTCGACTCCACGCCGGCGGCCGTCCTGGGCTTCGACGATCTCGTGGCTGCAGTCGGCCGTGAGCGACGGGCCGGTCGGCGACTCGTCTTCACCAACGGATGCTTCGACGTGCTCCATCGTGGTCACACCGCGTACCTCCGACAGGCCCGCGAGCTCGGGGACCGCCTGATCGTGGCCGTCAACGGCGATGGCTCGGTCGGTCGGCTCAAGGGGCCGGGGCGGCCCGTCAACGGCGAGGACGACCGGGCCGCCGTGCTCGCGGCGCTCGAGAGCGTCGACTACGTGACGATCTTCGACGACGACACCCCCATCCGCCTGCTTCAGGCGATCCGGCCCGAGATCTACGTGAAGGGCGGCGACTACACGCCCGAGATGCTCGACGAGACGCCGGTCGTGCGCGCGTACGGCGGCGAGGTTCGCACGGTGGACTACGTCGCCGATCACTCGACCAGTGCGCTGCTGCAGAGGTTCCGCGGGCTCGGCGGCGCTACTCGGGGCTGATCGCGCCCTCGTGGTGCGGCGTGCCGACGGGCTTCGACTCGGAGCTGCCGCGCTGGCGCAGCACGATCGAGAGCGCGACCATGCTGCCGACCGCGAGGAACTCGGACTGCCAGTTCTGCAGTGTGCGGTTCCAGAAGTCGGCCGACAGCAGGTAGTCCCCGAGGGTCAGCGCCTGCTGCCCGTGCAGCGCTTGCTCCGAGTTGTAGACGGTGTGCCCGGCGATGCCCTGCACGAGCCACGACAGCACGAAGATCGCGCCCATCGTGAGGAGCAGCGAGTTGCTGTAGACCACCTGGCGCCATCCGGTCGCCTTCGCCCACTTCGGCGAATCGGGTTCGGCGTAGCGGCCCACCTTCTCCTGCTCGTCGGAGCCGATGCCCTCGTGGCCCGGCTTCTTCGACTCGGGCGAGCCGGCCTGCACCAGCCAGATGGTCGCGAAGATGAAGAGGAAGAACTGCAGGTACTCGGACTGCCAGTTCTCGGCGACGTCGACGACGAAGTCCGACGAGGTCACGAACTGGACCCACGAGACGGCGGTGCCGCCGTGCGACGCCTGCTCCTCGTTGAACACGACGAGGCCGGAGATCGACTGGCCGATCAGGGCGAGCACGAAGATCACCGCGAAGAAGATGCTGAGCGAGTGCTGTCGGAGGCGCATGCGATCACCGTCCCGAGAGTGCGATGCCGTACATGTACAGGAGGCCGACGGCGATGGCCGCCAGCCATGACGTGAACACGACCTTCATATGCCGAACGTTACGCCGGGAGTGGATCGCGGGGACGGGCTTGACGAAGGCCACCCCCCGGTGCTTGCCGATCCGCAAACCACCGGTGCGATCAGTCGCGCAATGTGATGAGCATCCGGTCTTCGGGCAGGGCGGGAATGCGACGCAGGCTGATCCGCAGGTCCTGCGGCGGCACGGTGTAGGCCGCCGGCTCGGCCGCCGCCCATTCGAGGAACCGCTCCATGAGCGCGACGGTCGCGCCCTCGCCGGGGCAGCGGTGCCCGGTCGCTGCGTCGCCGCCGCCCTGCGGCACCAGCGTGTCGGGGTCGTACACCCACGTGGCGAAGCGCTCGGGGTCGAACCGGCCCGGATGCGTCCACGAGCGCTCGTCGTGGTTCGTGGCGTAGAGGTCGAGCACGACCCGCGTGCCCGCCTCGAACTCGTGGCCGCGCCACGCGAACCCGCGCCGCACGGTGCCCGCGATCGCCGGGAAGAAGGGGTAGAAGCGGCGCACCTCCTGCGCGAACCGGTTCCGCGCGGATGCATCGGTGCGCAGCCGCTCGCGCCAGTCCGGATGCCGCTCCAGCGCGTGCCCGCAGAACGCCAGGTATCGCGCCACGGCGACGATCGGCCGCAGCAGGTTGATGAGCTCGACGGCCGCGACGTCGAGCGACGGCTGCGAGCCGTCGTGGTCGCGCAGGCCGGCGATGACCGATATCGGCGATCCGGCGGGCACCTCCAGCTCGCCGTCGCGCACCATGCCGATCACGGCGGCCGCCCAGCGCTCGACGCTCCGCCGTCGCAGCCGCGCGACCCAGTTGCGGGGGCCGATGCGCGCCGCGGCGTCGACCATCTCGGCAAGCGGTCGGGCGAGCCGGTGCGGGTCGGCCGAGCCGGCCGGGAGCCCGGTCCACTGGAGCGCCGCCTGGGTGAGCACCTCGACGGCCAGGTCGTAGAGCGACACCGTGCGGCCCGCTTCGCGCCGAGCTGCGGCGGCCCAGGCCGCGCCCGAGGCATCCGCCAGCCGAGCCGCCTCGGCATCGCCCAGGAGGCGCAGGAACGCGGCCTTTCGGTGGTGGTGCGCCTGGTCCTCGAGCGACTGCACGCTGCCCTCGTCCTGCAGCAGGTGCATGATCGACTTCGGGATGGCCCGCGCCCGCGTCATCGTGCGATGGTCGTAGAACCTCGCGGTCGCCTCGCGACCGTGCATGACGACCGTCGGGCGACCCAGGAGCCGGGTGCGGAACGCGTCGGAGCCGTACCGCTGGAAGCGGCGAGTGCCGTATGCGTACCCGTCCCTGACGAAGGCGAGCGAGTCGTCGGTCGTCTCACGACGGTGGACGTGCGGCATCGGGTCGGTCATCTGCGGTTCCTCCATCCGCTCATGGTCGTGGTGCCGGCGGATGCCGGGCAGGGGGTTGACCGCGCGCACCGAGGAGCCGCAGACCATGCTGCGGCAGGTGGTCGGCTGACCACCGCCGCCGCATCCCCGCCCGACCCGGCCGCGGATCTCACTCGACCCCGAGGAACGGCAGGGTACGCGTGCCGAACTCGCGCCGCAGCGCGCTGAGCGCGGCGTACCAGCCGTTGAGCCCCGTCACGCCGGGTCCGGGCGGCGTCGACGACGACGCGAGGTACACGCCCGGCATCGGCGTCGACCACGGGTCGGTCGACAGCACCGGTCGCCGGAGCAACTGCCGGATGGTCGGCGCGCCCGCGGCGATGTCGCCCAGCACGTAGTTCGGGTCGTACCGCTCGATGTCGACGGCCGTACGGCTGGATGCCGCGAGCACCACGTCGCGGAAGCCCGGCGCGAACCGCTCGAGCTGACGCGTGAGGGCCTCGGCCTGGTCGACGTTCGAGCCGAGCGGCACATGGGTGTACGCCCAGAGCACGTGCTTCCCCGCCGGTGCGCGCGACGCGTCGACGATCGACGGCTGCGCGGTGAGCACGTAGGGAGCGTCGCTGTGTCGGCCGCGGGCGACGTCGCGCTCCGCCCGCGCGATCTCCGCGCGCGTGCCCCCGAGGTGCACGGTTCCGGCGCCGGCGAGCTCGGGGCTCCGCCACGGGACGGGATCCGAGAGCGCGAAGTCCACCTTGGCGACCGCGTTGCCCTAGCGGAACGACTGGAGGGCGCGCGCGTATCGCGGCCGCATCCGGCCGCCCGCCATCCGCAGGAGTGCGCGAGGGGTGACATCGAGCAGCACGGCTCGCGCGCTCGGCAACTCGCGCAGGTCGGCGACCTCGACGCCCGTCGTGATGGTGCCGCCGTGCGCGACGAGATCGGCCGCCATGGCGTCGACGATCGCCTGGCTTCCGCCCACGGGGATCGGCCAGCCGCGCGCGTGCGCGTACGTGCCGAGCGCCAGCCCCGCGCCCGCCGGCGCGACGCCCGGCAGCGGCAGGATCGTGTGCGCGGCCACCCCCGCGAGCATCGCTGGCGCCACGTCCTCGGAGAAGCGCAGGTTCCACAGCAGCGAGCCCTGCTCGAGGGCGCGCCAGGCCCGATCGCGCGAGCGTCACGGCCGCGGCCAGTCCGTTCGGGCCGGCTC
>CBFGWW010000038.1:0-18728 GCA_965652625.1 uncultured Agromyces sp. | reverse complement strand
CGGCACTCTGAACGGCGTCGGTCGCGGCATCCGGATGCCCCGACCGACGCCCCGTCGCGTCGGCGCGGTGCTCGGACGGCGTTTACCGCACGATCGCCCCGCGGTCAAGAGGACACCGCCGGGCCATTTAGACTGGAAATCGTGACTTCTGAGGAAACCGTCGACGTCGTGCTCATCGGCGGGGGCATCATGAGCGCGACGCTCGGCTCCCTGATCTCCCAGTTGCAGCCCGACTGGAGCATCCGCGTCTACGAGCGACTCGGCGAGGTCGCGCAGGAGTCGTCGAACGCGTGGAACAACGCCGGCACCGGCCACGCGGCGCTCTGCGAGCTCAACTACATGCCCGAGGCCGAGGACGGCAGCGTCGACCCGGCGAAGGCCATCCAGATCAACGAGCAGTTCCAGGTGAGCCGCCAGTACTGGTCGTACCTCGTGTCGATCGGCGCGCTGCCCGACCCCGAGCGGTTCATCAACCCGACGCCGCACATGACGTTCGTCAAGGGCAGGGCCAACGTCGAGTACCTGCGCAAGCGCTACGACGCGCTGAAGGACCACCCGCTGTTCTCCGACATGGAGTACACCGAGGACCTCGAGCGGATCGCCGAGTGGACGCCGCTCATCGCCAAGAAGCGCAATCCGAAGCAGCGCGTCGCGGCGACCCGCTCCGTCTCGGGCACCGACGTCGACTTCGGCGCGCTCACGAAGTTCCTCTTCCAGGACATGGAGCGCCGCGGCGCCTCCGTGCAGACCAACCACCAGGTCACGTGGCTCAAGCGCCGCAAGGACGGGACGTGGCACCTGCGCGTGCGCCACACCGTCGGCCAGACGCCGAAGACCGTGAACGCCCGCTTCGTCTTCGTCGGCGCGGGCGGCGGCGCCCTCGCGCTGCTGCAGCACTCGGGCATCACGGAGATCGAGGGCTACGGCGGCTTCCCGATCTCGGGCCAGTTCCTGCGCACGACCAACCCGAAGGTCGTCGCCCAGCACCAGGCGAAGGTCTACGGCAAGGCCGCCGTCGGTGCCCCGCCGATGTCGGTGCCGCACCTCGACACGCGCATCGTCGACGGCGAGGCCGCGCTGCTGTTCGGCCCCTACGCGGGCTTCACCCCGAAGTTCCTGAAGTCGAGCACGTGGTTCGACCTGCCGTTCTCGGTGCGGCTGCACAACCTCGGCCCGATGCTCCAGGTCGGCATGCGCAACTTCGACCTCGTGAAGTACCTCGTGTCCGAGCTGCTCGCGTCGCGCAAGAAGAAGCTCGCGGCGCTGCGCGAGTTCATGCCCACCGCGAAGGACGCCGACTGGGAGCTCATCACGGCCGGCCAGCGCGTGCAGGTCATGAAGAAGGACCCGAAGAAGGGCGGCGTGCTGCAGTTCGGCACCGAGGTGATCACGGGCGGCGACGGCACGATCGCCGGCCTGCTCGGCGCGTCCCCGGGCGCGTCGACGGCGGCCCCGATCATGCTCGACGTGCTCGCGCGCTGCTTCCCCGACCGCATCGCGGCCTGGGAGCCGAAGCTGCGCGAGATGATCCCGAGCGCCGGGCGGCAGCTGTCGACCGACCCCGCCGAGGCGGAGGCGTCGCTCGCCGAGACCGCGAAGGTGCTCGAGCTCACGGCGTAGGCGCGCTCGCGTCCGTCGCGGGCGCAGGGCGCGCCGGAATCCCGTTCGACCGCTGGAATCCCGGCTGTTCGGGATTCCCGCGCGCGAACGGGATTCCACCGCGGATCGACGCGCATCGACGCGGATCGACGCGGATCGACGCGGATCGACGCGGCCCGGCCGCGTGCTTGGCGTGCCCCGCAGACGTCTGCTATCGTCGACCCCGCTATGAAGTGAGCACATCCCATCGTCCCGCGCCTGAGGCGCCGTTGACGTCGGGTGTGCACCTTCCACTGATCGCGACAGTGTCGCGTGCACCCTTCATGACGGCGAATGCCCGGCGGGATCACCCATCTCCGCTCCCGGGTCGACGCCCGCGCCCGCCGTGCCGCGCGCGTCGCCCGGTGCACCGTCAGCGACCCCGCCGTCAGGCGTGCCGGTCGTCGGCCCGGGAGCCTTCGCGAACGGACGTTCCCGCATGGCTGTACATCTCTCACACTCCCTCCACCTGCGCGCCGACGGCCTGTCGGCCGCCTACGGCGGTCGCCGCGTCTTCGCCGACCTCTCGTTCTCGGTCGCACCCGGCCGCCGCATCGGCCTGATCGGCGAGAACGGCGCCGGCAAGTCCACGCTGCTGCGCCTGCTCGCCGGCGTCGAGGGCGCCGCGGATGCCGCGACGGGCGCCCCCGGCGCCGCCGACGTGTCGGGGCGCCTCACGCGCCCTGTGCGCACCGGCTTCCTCGAGCAGGTGCTGCCGTTCCGGCCCGAGGATCACGTCGGCGACGTGCTCGAGGCGGCGGCCGCCGAGGTGCGCGCGATCGAGCGCGAGCTCGATGCGGCCGCCGCCGCGCTCGCCGGCGCCGACGCCGACGGCGCGGCATCCGCCCGCTACTCGGCCGCACTCGACGCTGCCGAACGCGCCGACGTGTGGTCGCTGGACACGCGCCGCGACGAGCTGCTCGACGGACTTCGGCTTGGCGCGATCGCCCTCGATCGGCGCCTCGACGAGGTCTCGGGCGGTCAGCGCAGCCGCTTCGCCCTCGCGGCGCTGCTGCTCGCGGCGCCCGACGCGCTGCTGCTCGACGAGCCGACGAACCACCTCGACGACGACGCCGCGACCTTCCTCGAGGATCGCCTGCGGGCGTGGCGCGGCCCGGTGCTGTTCGCCAGCCACGACCGCGAGTTCCTCGACCGCGTCGCAACGGGCCTGCTCGACCTCGATCCGGGCCGAGCCGGAGCGGTCGCGCTCGCCGGCGCGGGCGGCGCCGCGGCGGGTGCCTCGCGCGACGAGGTGCTCGCGGCATCCGGCGGCACCGTCTTCGGCGGCGGGTTCAGCGAGTACCTCACCGTGAAGGCCGACGAGCTCGAGCGCTGGCGACGGCAGTACGACGACGAGCAGGAGGAGCTTCGGCGCCTGCGCGGCTCGGCCGTCGACTCGGCGCGCCACGTCGCGCACGGCCGGGCCGCCACCGACAACGACAAGTTCCTGAAGCACTTCAAGCGCGGCAACGTCGAGCAGGCGGTGTCGCGGCGCGTCAGGAACGCCGAGCAGCGGCTCGCGACGCTCGAGCGCGAGCAGGTGCGCAAGCCCCCGTCGCCGCTCGAGTTCGCGGGCATCCCGTCGGGATCGCACGCCCTCGAGGACGCGTCGGGGCTGCTGCTGCAGCTGTCCGACGTCGCGGTGGAGGGCCGGCTGGAACTCGAGGCGCTGCAGGTCGCGCCGCTCACGCGGCTCCTCGTCACGGGCGCGATCGGGGCGGGCAAGTCGACGCTCCTGGGCGTGCTCGCGGGCGATCGTGCGGTCGACCGGGGCACGGTGCATCGCCGGCGCGGCCTGCGCGTCCAGCTCCTCGAGCAGGACGTGCGCTTCGCCGATCCGGATGCCTCGCCGCGACGCCTCTACGAGCGGGTGCTCGGCGAGCGGCGGGCCGAGCAGGTGCCGCTCGCGAGCCTCGGACTCATCGCCCCGCGCGACGAGTCCCGGCCGGTCGGCTCGCTCTCGGTGGGGCAGCAGCGACGGCTGGCGCTCGCGCTCGTGATCGCCCGGCCGCCGCACGTGTTCCTGCTCGACGAGCCGACGAACCACCTCTCGCTCGGGCTCGCGACCGATCTCGAGCAGGCGCTCGGCACGTACCCGGGCGCCGTGGTGATCGCGAGCCACGACCGCTGGCTGCGCCGGCGGTGGGCGGGGGAGCGGCTCGAGCTCGTCGCCGGTCGCGCGGTGCCGGTCGCGGCCTGACGGGCGACGGATGCCGCGGCGGGGTCACGGCTCGCCGCGGCATCCGCTTGCCTCTCGTTCGAACATGTGTTCGAATGTGGGTATGCGGTGGAGCGGCCAGGAACTCGGCGTCGATCAGGCCGGCACCCTCCCGGGGCTGGCGAAGCTCAACAACCTCGTGCGCTCGGTGCAGACGCCCGAGTTCGCCGGCGTGACCTTCCACGAGGTGCTCGCGAAGTCGGCGCTCAACAAGGTGCCGGGCCCGTCGCCCATGCCCTTCGGCTGGACGATCAACCCCTACAGGGGATGTTCGCATGCGTGCCTGTACTGTTTTGCCCGTCCGACGCACACCTACCTCGACCTCGACGCCGGAGATGACTTCGACCGGCAGATCATCGTCAAGGTCAACGTGGCCGACGTGCTGCGCCCCGAGCTCGCGCGTCCGTCGTGGCGGCACGAGCCGGTCGCGCTCGGCACGAACACCGATCCGTACCAGCGCGCCGAGGGCCGCTACGCGCTGATGCCCGGCATCATCGAGGCGCTCACGACGAGCGGCACGCCGTTCAGCATCCTCACCAAGGGCACGCTGCTGCGGCGCGACCTGCCGCTGCTGGCGGATGCCGCGACGCACGTGCCCGTCGACCTCGCGATGTCGATCGCGGTCTACGACCACGAGCTGCAGCAGTCGGTCGAACCCGGGACGCCGTCGACGAAGGCGCGGCTCGCGACCGTGACCGCGGTGCGCGAGGCGGGACTCGACTGCACCGTGTTCATGATGCCGATCCTCCCGTACCTCACCGACACGCGCGCCCACCTCGATGAGGCGCTGCGCCAGGCCAAGGCGGCCGGGGCGACCGCGGTCATCTACGGCGCCCTGCACCTGAAGCCGGGCGTCAAGCCGTGGTTCATGCAGTGGCTCGAGCGCGAGCACCCCGACCTCGTGCCGAAGTACCGCTCGATGTACTACGGCAACGTGACCTACGCGCCGAAGGACTACCGGCGGTGGCTGGGCGAGCGGATGCATCCGCTGATCAGGGCCCACGGCCTGCAACGCGGGCGCGAGGACGTGGTCACGGGGGGCGTGCGATCCTCGGGCGCGGTCACGCCGAAGGCTCCGCCGTTCGACGCGCTCGCGCCGTCGCTCGATCCCGCGGCGCTGTTCTGAGCGTCGGAGGCGGGCATGCTCTCGGCGCGACGAGGTCGTCGCACCGGGGAGCCGCGGCCCGCTCGACTGCGCCGCGCGCGCGAGAACTGGGATAATCCGCAGCAGGCCGCCGCGAGAACCCGATTGCAGCGTCCCGAGCGGAGGACTTCGATGACGTTGGGCTTGCCGGGTCACCTCGCGCGCGATTCGCTCAGTCGCGCGCTCGCCCACGCCGGCCATTGCGCCGCCTGGGTGTGCCTCGGCCTGGGCATCGTCGTCGGGGCCATCGGCGCGACGGTCGGCGGCGACTCCGTGGGCTGGACCGGCGCCGCGCTGTGCGCCCTCATGGCGCTGACCCTCCTCCTCGTCGCGCGCCGCCCGACCGTGACGTGGACCCTGCTCCACCTCCTCATCGGAACCGGCACGGTGCTGGCGCTCACGGTCATCGTCATGGACCCGGCCTACCGGTTCGAGACCACGAACAACGTCATCCTCGCGCTGCCGCGGGTCGCCCTCGTGCTCGTCGGCGGCGCGGGCGTGGGGTCGGTGCTCGGCATCACGTGGGCCGCGCTCGGCTACGGGCTCGGCGAGGCCGCGGCCTTCCTCGGGGCGGCGCTCGCCGGTGCCGCCTGGTCGCCCAACATCGCCGCGGCCACCGCATTCGGCATCGTCGTCGTCGTGCGGACGTTCGACGGCGTCAGCCGGCGTTCCGACTCCCGGCGCGAGACCGGGCTGCATCGCGCGAGCCAGCAGGCGCGCGAGCTCGCGATCCGGCACGACTACGAGCTCCGCGCGACCGCTCGCCTGCACGACACCGCCCTCAGCCACCTCGTGGCGATCGCCGCGGCGGGCTCGGGCCCCGTCGACGAACGGCTGCGCGACGGCATCCGCCAGGACCTCGGCCTCATCGTCGGCCGGGACTGGGCGATCGACCACGGCCACGGCCCGGGCGCCGAGGACCGGGCGGGGGTCGCGCGGCGCACGGATGCCGCCGGCGGCTCCGACGGCCAGGGAACGGGCTCCGACGACGCGCCGACCCTCGAGCACGCGTTCGCCGCCGCCGCGAACGCCGGCCTCGACGTGCGCATGACCGGCGACCTCGCGGTGCTCGGCCTGCTCGGTCGATCGCGCGCCGCCGCGCTCGACGCCGCCGTGGCACAGTGCCTCATCAACGTCGCACGCCACGCCGACGTCGACGAGGCCGAACTCGCCGTCGGCTACGGCGGCGGCGAGGTGACCGTGGCCGTCATGGACAGCGGCGTGGGCTTCGACGAGAGCGAGGTGCCCGAGGACCGCATCGGCCTGCGCACCTCGATCCGGGCGCGCATCGAGCAGGAGGGCGGCACGGTGCGGCTCTGGTCGACGAAGGGCATCGGCACCACCATCGTGCTCACGGTGCCGGAGGGCGGCGAATGAGCCGGATGCGCCTCACCCAGCAGGAGGCCGACCCCATCGGCGGCATCACGGCCGCGCCCCTCGTCGCGATCGGCGCGGTGCTCGCGTTCGCGGTGTCGATCGCGCTCACCGTCGCGCACTGGCACGAGGTCGGGTCCCCGCTCGCGGCCGTGCTCGGCATCCTCCTCGTCGGCATGGCGGGGGCCGCGGCGGCGATCTCGGCGGCACCGCAGTTCGCCCCGTTCAGGGCCGACCGGCTGTGGCTCGTCGTCGCGCTGGCGGTGGGCGCCGCGATCGCCGAGTACGTCTCGACGATCGGCGCCGACCGCTACCTCTACGACGACTACGGGCCGATCGTCATCGGCGTGCTCATCCTCTCGGTCGCGCCGTACTGCACGTGGATCTCGCTGCTGCTCGCCGGTACGCTCTCGGCTGCCGTGCTGTCGATCCTGGTGGTCGGCTCCGCGACGGCGACGATGAACACCGTGCCGATCGGCGCGCTCATCGCAGTGAACTCGGCGGCGGTGCTCGCGTTGTCGGCCGCGGCGGCCGGCTACTCGTACGCCATCGTCGACGAGACCCTCGCATGGCAGCGCGAAGCGAATCGCGCGGCGCTCCGACGCGACGCCGAGCTCCGGGCGGGCATCGCCCGTTCGGTGCAGCAGAGCCGCATCTCGGTGCTCGGACGCGAGGTGCTGCCGTTCCTCGCGGGCGTGATGACCGCCGATCGCATCACGGTGGCCGACGCCGACCGTGCCCGCGAGCTCGCGGAGGCGCTGCGCCGGGCGCTCAAGGCGGGCATCGAGGCGACCTGGCTCGACGACCTCGCGGCGACCGTCCGGGCGTCGCGCGACATCACGGTCATCGTGGACGACCCCGAGGGTGCCGCCGCCGACCTCGACGCCGACCAGCGCTCGGCGCTGACCGCGCTCATCTCGTGGCTGGGCGAGGGCGGGCGATCGTCCGCGATCCGCGTGTCGGTCGCCGTCGACCCGCGCCGGCGTCGCATCGGCGTCGTGGCCGAGCCGGGCGCCGATCCCCCCAGCCGCCGCGACCTCGACCGGTTCGCCGCCGTGGCCCGTGCGGTGTCGATGCGAGCGGAAGTCGACGTGACGCGAGAGAATGTCAGCGTGGAGTTGAGTCATGTCATCGAGTGAGCCCGGAAGCACGACCGTTCCGAGCGATCCCGCCCCCGGTTCGCCCGTGCGTCTCGCGCTCCTCGACGACCACGGCCTCATCGTCGACAGCCTCGCCACCTGGTTCGCCGACCACGCTCCCGACTTCACGGTGGTGCTCCGCGCCACCACCTGGATGGACCTCATCCGCAGCCCCGAGTTCCCGGTCGACCTCGTGCTCATGGACCTCCAGCTCGCCGACAACGTGTCGATCGAGTCCCGCATCCGCGCCTGCCGTGCGGCCGGCGCGAGGGTGCTCGTGGTCAGTGCGCTCGACGACGAGGCATCCCGCGAGCGCTGCATCTCGGCGGGCGCTGCCGGTTTCGTCTCGAAGACGCTGCCCGCCGGGGAGCTCGCGGAGCTTGCGCGTCGGGTGGCACGCGGCGAGCGGCTTCGGCGCGGGTCGTCGGGGCGGACGGTCGATGCGACCGAGTCCGCGACGACCGAGGACACCGATTCCGCGCACCTCAGCCCGGCCGAGGAGCGGGCGCTGCGGCTCTACGCCCAGGGCTACAGCACGGTCGAGGTCGCCGAGCGCATGGACGTCGGCTACGAGACCGCGAAGACCTACCTGCGGCGCGTCCGCGAGAAGTACGCCCGCGCCGGCCGGCCCGCGAGCCGCAAGTCCGAGCTGATCCGCCGTGCGGCGGAGGACGGACTGCTCGAGTAGATGGCGAAGCTCTACTTCCGCTATGGGGCGATGAACTCCGGCAAGTCGACGGCGTTGCTCCAGGCGGCGTTCAACTACGAGGAGCGCGGCCACCGGGTGCTGCTGGCGAAGCCGGCGATCGACACCAAGGGCGACCGCGACATCGTGTCGCGGCTCGGCGTGGTGCGCGAGGTCGACTTCACCATCGAGCCCGACGCCGACGTGCTCGAGGCGTTCCAGCACCACCGCACGCACGTGATCGAGGAGCACGGCCGCGACGTCAGCTGCCTCCTCATCGACGAGGCGCAGTTCCTCACGTCCGACCAGGTCGACGACCTGCTGCGCATCGCGCTCATGGACGACATCCCCGTGCTGGCCTACGGCATCCGCACGGACTTCCAGACGGTCGCGTTCCCGGGCAGCCGACGCCTCCTCGAGATCGCGCACAGCCTCGAGGAGCTGAAGACCATCTGCCGCTGCGGCCGCAAGGCCATCTTCAACGCGCGCCGCGTCGGTGGCCGGTTCGTCTTCGACGGCGACCAGGTCGCGATCGACACTTCGACGGCGCTCAGTGCAAGCGGGGCCCACGAGGTCGCCTACGAGTCGCTCTGCGGGGTCTGCTACCTCGAGGAGAGCGGCGGCGTGCTGAACGGCCGTCACTGAGCGTGGCGTCATGACCGACGTCGCCCAGCGGATGCCCCGACGCGTCGACGGCGTCGACGCCGCCCGCGGGCTGGCGCTCATCGGCATGTTCGTGGCGCACGTCTCGCCGGCTGTCGAGTCGCTGCAGGCGGCGGAGTTCATCGCCCTCGCCGACGAGCGGCCGCGCCTGCTCTTCGCGCTGACGGCCGGAATCGGACTCGGGTTCATGTCGGGCGGAACGCGCCCGATCGTCGACGGCCGGCCCGAGCTGCGCCGCCAGATCGCCATCCGGTCGGTGATCCTGATCGGCCTCGGCTTCGTCATCTGGGCCACGCTGAGCCCGCTCGTGTTCATCATCCTCGACGTCTACGGCGTCGCGTTCCTCGTCATGCTGCCGCTGCTGTTCATCCGCCCCGGCGCCGCACTCGGCCTTGGTGCGGGCCTGCTCGCGGTGACGCCCGCGCTCGCCGAACTCGGCGCGCGCACGGAGTTCGTCGCCCAGGTGCGCGACACCCCGTTCAAGTTCCTCTCGGACTGGGTCGTCGGCGGCGCGTACCCGGTGATCGTCTGGGTGCCCGTGATGCTCATCGGGCTCGCCCTCGCGCGCATGGACGTCGCCTCGCCGCGTGTGGTGGGCCTCGTCGCGCTCGGCGGCACGGCCGCGGCATCCGTCTTCCTGCCGCTCTCGACGCTGCTGCCGGCTCCCGAGGTCGCGGCCGAGGCGGGATGGTCGGTTCCGCTGCGCGCGTCGCTGGAGACGCTCGGCAACACGGGGGTCGGCCTGGTCGTCGTCGCGGCGATGCTCACGCTGCTCGAGTTGGCGCGACCCGGGGTGCGCCGAGTCGCCGGGACGTTCCTGTCCCCGGTCGTCGCGATGGGGTTCATGCCGCTCAGCGTCTACACGATCCACCTCGTGGTGATCTCGCTGGCGAAGCGTCGCGAGAACGGATTCCTGACCGACGATTCGTGGCTCCTGCTCATCGGACTCGTCGTCGGATCGATGGTGTTCGCGTGGCTCTGGCGGCGGTATCTCGGGCGTGGTCCGCTCGAACGAGCCCTCCGGTGGGCGAGCGGTCGCGACCGCGCCGAGGTCGAAGAGTCCCCACTTCGGGGGTGACTTCCGAACCGGTCCTCTCTTTGGGGGACCCGAACAGGGTAATCTGAGCCATGCTCGCCGCCCGAACGGTGGGGCCCGCCCTTCCGCGCACCCGAGTCCAAGGGCGGCATGGAGGGGGACAATGACTCTGACCCGGCAGACGTCGCTGGATTCACCGGCTGCGGTCGTCGCCGCGTGGCAGCGCGCCTATGCGCAGCGTCTCTTCATCACCGACCTCATCGTGATCGTCGTCTCGGTCTACGGATCGCAGTTCATCCGGTTCGGCACCGCCGGCGACGTGCTGAGCATCCCCGGCTGGGAGGGCGGCGCGTACGAGCTCAGCTACTCGCTGGTGTCGGCCATCCTGGTGCTCGGCTGGTTCGTCTCGCTCGCGCTGTTCGCCACGCGCGACCGCAACATCATCGGCGCCGGCACCGGCGAGTACAAGCGCATCACCGACGCCACGATCCGCGTCTTCGCGGTGCTCGCCATCGCGGCGTTCCTGCTGCAGTCCGAGGTCGGACGCGGCTACCTCCTGGTCGCGCTCCCGCTCGGGCTCGCACTGCTGCTGCTCGCCCGGTGGGCGTGGCGCAAGTGGCTGCTTCGCCGCCGCGCGGCCGGCGACTTCTCGCACCGCGCCATCCTCATGGGCGAGCGCGGCAAGTCGATGCACGTCGCCGAGCAGATGGCGCGCGAGGGCGCGTCGGGCATCGTCATCGTCGGCGCGCTGACCGAGCGCGGCACCGCCGAACAGGACCTCGCACCCGGCATCCCGGTGCTGGGCGACTACACGAGCCTCTCGCGCGTGCTCGAGGAGGCGCGCGCCGACACCGTCGTCTTCACCGGCGCCGACACGATCGACCCGCGCGGCATGCGCCAGCTCGGCTGGGCGCTCGAGGCCACGTCGACGAACCTCATCGTGGCGCCGGCGCTGACGGATGTCGCGGGCCCTCGCATCCACGCGCGGCCGGTCGCCGGCCTGCCGCTCATCCAGGTCGACTATCCCGAGTTCGAGGGTCGCAAGTACGCCGCGAAGCGCGCCTTCGACCTCGTGGTCGGCTTCATCGCGCTCGTCGTGCTGAGCCCGCTCTTCCTCGTGCTGGCGCTGCTCGTGCGGCGCGACAGCCCCGGCCCGGCGTTCTACGGCCAGGAGCGGGTGGGCCTCAACGGCCGCCGGTTCCACATGCTGAAGTTCCGGTCGATGGTCGTCGACGCGGAGGCGCAGCTGCCCACGCTGCTCGACCGCACCGACGGCAACGGCGTGCTCTTCAAGCTCCGCGCAGACCCGCGCGTGACGCGCGTCGGCGCGGTGCTGCGCCGCTACAGCCTCGACGAGCTCCCGCAGCTCGTGAACGTGCTGAAGGGCGACATGTCGCTCGTCGGGCCCCGCCCGCCCTTGGCGACCGAGGTCGAGCGCTACGACGAGTGGACGAGGCGGCGCCTGCTCGTCCGCCCGGGCATCACGGGGCTCTGGCAGACACAGGGGCGCTCCGACCTCTCGTGGGAGGACAGCGTCCGCCTCGACCTGTACTACGTCGAGAACTGGTCGCTCACGGGGGACATCATCATCCTGTACCGCACCGTCCGCTCGGTCGCCCGGGCCGAGGGCGCGTACTGACCACGAGCTCGGCGACCCGCTCGCCGACCTCAGCGACGACCGCCCCTTCGGCGCCACACGAACAGCAGCCCGAGGGCGGTTCCCGCCGTGTTGGCGACGACGTCCGACACCGCGGAGACGCGCGACGGGATGGCCAGCTGCACGAGCTCGATGCCGACGCTCAGCAGGAAGCCCGTGAGGAGCACCGCCCACCAGCGGACACCGGGGAACGCGAGCACCAGGAGCGCGCCGAGCGGCGTGAACAGCGCCACGTTCGCCAGGAACTCGAGCACGATCGCCGCGGGCTCCCGCGGGACGCCGATCGTGGCGAGGGCCTCGGCGATCCAGCCGACGATGCCCGTGACGCGGCCGGCCTGGCGCGCCGGGAGGAACACGACGAGCGCAAGGATCACCAGGTACGGCACCAGCACGATCCGCGCGCCGGCCACGCGTCGCGGGGTCCTCGTCGATTCCACCGCGTCGGCGTCCACCGCCTCAGGCTAGCCGCCCGGCCCGGCCGCGCCGCCGTGGCCGCAACGCGAGATCGTTTCGAGACCTTCCACGTCTATGCTGGTGCCTCGTGACGGTATCCGAGCTGTTCGACACCGAGGAGGGGCAGAGCTCCCCCAGCGGCGCGCCCAAGCGACGCCGCCGCTGGATCGTGCACGTCATCGTCTGGCCGCTGCTCGCGCTCGTGCTCATCGGCGGAGGGATCGCCGCGTGGTCGCTGTACGACGACGCCATGTCGGTGCGCGCCGACCTCGAGGACGCCAGCGCGTCGGTGGGGGAGTTCCAGACCGCCGCCACCGAGCGACGTCTGGCCGACCTTCCCGCGATCGCCGAGGAGCTCGAGGCCTCCGCCCAGTCCGCCGTCGAGCCGACGGCGCAGCCGCTGTGGCGCATGGGCGAGCTCCTCCCGGTCGTGGGCGAGAACTTCCGGGCGGTGCGCATCATCGCCGAGGGCGTCGACGACATCTCGACCGAGGTCGTCACCCCCGCCTCCACGCTCGCCGGCTCGTTCGCGCTCACGCGCGACCCCGCGACGGGCGGCTTCGACCTCGCGCCGCTGCGCGAGGCCACCGAGATCTCGACGACGGCCCAGGAGCTCATCACCGAGCTGCACGACGAGGTGCAGTCGATCGACACGAGCGCCACGATCGGCCAGGTCGGCGACGCGGTCGACCGGTTCGACGACATGCTCGGCACCGCCGAGGCGGCGATCCCGCAGCTCAACGGCGCGCTCGCCGGCGTCGGCGCCCTGCTCGGCATCGATGGGCCGAGGACCGTGGTGCTCGCCTTCCTGAACAACGCCGAGGCCGCAGCCCTGGGCGGCGGGCCGGCCGCCCAGACCCTCCTGCGCGTCGACAACGGGAGGATCGACATCGCCGAGCAGGTCTCGAGCACCGACTTCCCGATCGGCGAGCCGATCGATCTCGCCGTCGACGACAGCGCGAAGCAGCTCTACGACTCGATCTTCCTCGACAACCTCAATGCCGCCACGAGCCGTCCAGACTTCCCGACGGCGGCCGCGATCATCTCGACGAACTGGCAGCGCACGAAGGGCATCACGCCCGACGTCGTCGCCTCCGTCGACCCGATCGCGCTGTCGCGGCTGCTGCAGGTCACCGGTCCGGTCACGATGCCCGACGGCGAGCAGCTCACGAGCGAGAACGTCGTCTCGAAGCTCCTCAACGAGGCGTACTTCCGGTTCCCCGAGGGCGGCGAGGAATCCGACGCCTACTTCGCCGCCGCGGCATCCGCCGTGTTCGCGCGCGTCATGTCGGCCGAATACGACATCTGGGCGATGGCCGACGCGGTCATCGACGCGGCCAACCGGGGCTCGCTCATGATGTGGACCGCCGACCCCGCCACGCAGCAGCTCTTCGACGGCACGCGCCTGCAGGGCGTGCTGCCGCAGGGGAACGATGGTGCCACCGTGGTCGGCGTGTACTACCGCGACCGCTCGTCGTCGAAGATCGACTACTACCTGCATACGGACGCGACCGTCACCACGAACACCTGCAACCCCGACGCCCCGACGTGGACCGTGGAGACGCGCTTGCGGTTCGACATTCCCGGCGACCTGGAGCTCCCGACCTACATCGACAGCACGTTCTACGACCACTACATCACCGAGGTGTTCCTCTACGGCCCGATCGGCGCTGCAACGGCCTCGGTGGAAGTGCCCGAGCCGGGCCGTGAGACCACCACCGGACCCTCGGTCGTCGACCTCAACCGGCCGGTCGAGAAGTTCACGGTCCACCTCGACAACGGGCAGACCGCGCTCGTGCGGGCCACCTTCCAGGGTGCGCCCGGCGACTACGGGCCCACGCAGGTGCGCACGACGCCGATGATCAACGCCACGAACGTCACGACGAGCGACGCGACCTGCGGCTGAGTCGGGCTAGCGACGGTCGGATGCCGCGGCGGGTTCGAGCGCCCAGTAGCCCACGGCCCCGCCGGCGAGCACGCCGAGCTCGTTGAGGTACAGGTCGAGCCCCGATGCGACGTGGCCCTCGTCGAGCAGCGTCGGGCCGAACTCCACCGCGGCGCCGAGGACGAGCACCGCGAGCACGGCGAGCCAGGCGAGGCGGCGGCCGACCGCGACCACCGCGAGGATCCCGACGGGGACGAAGAGCAGCGCGTGCGAGGCGTACTCGACGAAGTCGTAGTCGAACCACGCGGGAAGGCCGTGCTGCTGCCCCGCTGCGATGAGCCGGCGGACCAGGGGCGTGAACCCGCGGTCGATGGGTCTCGGCACGAGCAGCACGAACACCGCGAGCGCGGCGTAGGCCGCGAGCAGGATCGCGGCCCACCCGCGTGCTCGTGCGGAGACGGCCATCTCCCCAGCCTGCCAGAATGGACACGGCGCGGTCGGGCGCCGCCGGAAGGAGACGCATGCGAATCTCGGTGATCGGCTGCGGGTACCTGGGGGCCGTGCACGCTTCGGCCATGGCCGAGCTCGGCCACGACGTCGTCGGCATCGACGTCGACGAGCGCAAGATCGCGGCGCTCCGAGCGGGTCGACCGCCGTTCTTCGAGCCGGGCCTGCCCGAGATCCTCTCCTCGGCCGCGGCGAGCGGCCGGCTGCGGTTCAGCACCGACATCGCGGATGCCGCGGGCGCCGAGGTGCACTTCCTCGCGGTCGGCACACCCCAGACGATCGGCGGCACGTCCGCCGACCTGCGCTACGTCGACGCCGCCTTCGAGGGCCTGCTCCCGCACCTCGCCGAGGGATCGCTCATCGTCGGCAAGAGCACCGTGCCCGTGGGCACCGCGGCGCGGGGGGCCGCGCGCCGCGCGGCGGTGGCCCCCCCCGCCGGCCCCGCGGGGGCCCCCGAGGGCCTGCGCGCGGGCGGCGCCGTGAAGGACACGCTCGAGCCCGACCGACTCGTCTACGGCGTCGCCGACGAGCGCGCGGCATCCGTGCTCGACCAGGTCTACCGAGCCGCCATCGAGGCCGGAACCCCGCGCATCGTGACGGACTACGCGACGGCAGAGCTCGTGAAGGTCGCGGCCAACGCCTTCCTCGCGACCAAGATCTCGTTCATCAACGCGATGTCCGAGATCGCCGACGCGACGGGCGCCGACGTCACGGCCCTCGCCGATGCGATCGGCCACGACGCGCGCATCGGACGCCGGTTCCTGAACGCCGGCGTCGGCTTCGGCGGCGGCTGCCTGCCGAAGGACATCCGCGCGTTCACGGCCCGCGCCGAGGAGCTCGGGCGCGGCGACTCGCTCGCGTTCCTCAAGGAGGTCGACGCGATCAACATGCGGCAGCGCCAGCGGGTCGTCGACCTCGCGCTCGACGTGCTCGGCGGCTCCGCCTTCCGCAAGAAGGTGGCCGTGCTCGGGGTGACGTTCAAGCCCGACTCCGACGACGTGCGCGACTCGCCGGCGCTCGACGTCGCCGTGCACCTGAAGGGCCTGGGCGCCGAGGTCGTCGCGACCGACCCCGAGGGCATCGAGAACGCCCGGATGCGGCATCCGCAGCTCGACTACACCACCTCGACGCGCGAGGCGCTCACCGGCGCCGACCTCGTGGTGCTCGTCACCGAGTGGCGCGAGTATCGCTCGCTCCACCCCGTGGAGACCGGGCGACTGGTCGCCGAGCGACGCATCATCGACGGGCGCAACGTGCTCGACGTCGACGCCTGGCGGGCGGCGGGCTGGCAGGTGCGCGGACTCGGCCGGCCCTGACCATGCCGATGCCGATCGAGGAGTACGCCGCCATCGGCGACTGCCGCACGGTCGCGCTCGTCGGCTCCGACGGCTCCATCGACTGGCTCTGCGCGCCCCGGTTCGACTCGGGGTCGGTGTTCGGGGCCATCCTCGGCGATCCCGAGCAGGGCCGGTGGAGCCTTCGGCCCGCGGATGCCGCGGCGACTGCGACCCGGGAGTACGAGGCCGACACCTTCACGCTCGTGACGCGCTGGGCGACGGCCGACGGAGCGGTGGAGGTCACCGAGCTCATGCCGGTGGGCGACGGCTCCGATCAGCGGTGCGACGTCATCCGGCGCGTGCGTGGCATCCGGGGCCGGGTGCGCATGGAGCAGGAACTTCGCGTCCGGTTCGACTACGCCGCGACGCTGCCCTGGATGCGACAGCTGGGCACGGATGCCGCGCCCTCCGTCTGCGGCGTCGCGGGGCCCGACGCGCTCGTCGTCCACGGTCCGCGACTCTCGCCGAGCGACCATCGCCATGTCGGCGCGTTCGAGGTGGCCGAGGGGGAGACGGTCGACCTGCAGCTGTCCTGGTTCCCCGCGCAGCGCCCGGTGCCCGAGCCGCTCGACGTCGACGCGGCCCTGGCCACGACCACGGCGTGGTGGCACGCGTGGATGCGCATGGCGGTGCCGCCCGGCGTCTACGACGAGGCGGTGCGCCGTTCGCTGCTCGTATTGCGGCTGCTCACGCACGAGGACACCGGTGGTGTGGTCGCGGCCGCCACCACGAGCCTGCCCGAGGATTTCGGGGGCGCCCGCAACTGGGACTACCGATACGTGTGGCTGCGCGACGCGGCGCTCACGCTCGAGGCGCTCATGCACCACGGCTTCACGCACGAGGCGGAGGCGTGGCGGCAGTGGCTGCTGCGGGCGATCGCGGGTGATCCCGCCGACGTGCAGATCATGTACGGCGTCGCCGGCGAGCGCCGGCTGCCCGAGTGGGAGGCCGCGAAGCTGCCGGGCTACGCGGGCAGCGCGCCCGTTCGCATCGGCAACGCGGCATCCGGTCAGTACCAGGCCGACATCTTCGGCGAGGTGCTCATCGCGCTCGACGCCGCGCGCCACGTCGGCCTCGACGACGACGACTTCTCGTGGTCGCTCCAGGTCGCCCTGCTCGGCGAGGCGCAGCGGCACCTCGACCGCCCCGATTCGGGGATCTGGGAGATCCGCGGGCCCGAGCGCCAGTTCACGCACTCGCGGGCGATGCTCTGGGCGGCGTTCGACCGGGGGATCTGCGCGGTCGAGTCCGACGGCCGGCACGGACCGGTCGACGAGTGGCGCCGCGTGCGCGCCGGGCTGGCCGACCGCATCGAGCGGGGCGGCTACGACGCCTCGATCGGCAGCTACGTGCAGTACGAGGGCACGACCGAGGTCGACGCTGCGCTGCTGCAGCTCGCGCAGGTCGGGTACGTGGCATACGACGATCCGCGGATGCTCGGCACCGTCGCCCGCATCGAGGCGTCCCTGCTGCGCGACGGGCTGCTGCGCCGGTACCGCACGGAGGCGGACGTCGACGGCGTGCCGGGCGACGAGAACGCGTTCCTCGCGTGCTCGTTCTGGCTGGTCGAGCAGTACGCCCACACGGGTCGGCTCGACGAGGCCGTGGAGCTGATGGACCGGCTGCTGCGGTTCCGCAGCGAGCTCGGGCTGCTCGCCGAGCAGGCCGATCCGCTGTCGGGGCGGCAGGCGGGCAACACGCCGCAGGCGCTCACGCACCTCGCGCTGGTGCGCGCGGCCGACGCGATCGCGCACGCGCGGGGGGTGGCGGCGCCGGGCGCGAGCCGGAGCGTCGCGCGGAGCTGCCGACGCTGAGCGCCGGTCACGGACCCATCGGGCGCACGACGGCCATGGGCCCGCCGACGAGCCGCCGGCGCGTGCCCGCGGAGACGACGGAGCCCCCTCCCGTGTGGGAGGGGGCTCCTGGTGGTCGGGGTGACAGGATTTGAACCTGCGACCTCTTCGTCCCGAACGAAGCGCGCTACCAAGCTGCGCCACACCCCGGTGGCCCTGTCGGGCCTCAACAAGGATAGCCGAAAAAACCCGGCCGCCCGACCACGCGCCTACGCGGCCGGGACGAGCGTGAGCAGCGTCGCCTCGGGCGGGCACGCGAAGCGCACCGGCGCGTAGATGGACGTGCCGAGGCCCGCCGACACGTTGAGGTACGCGGTGCGCAGCCCGTGCCGCCAGAGGCTGAGCCCCTTGACCTGCTGCCGCGGGATGTCGCAGTTCGTGACGAGGGCGCCGAAGCCCGGCACGCACACCTGCCCGCCGTGCGTGTGCCCGGCGAGCATGAGCTGCGCGCCGTGGTTCACGAACGAGTTGAGCACGCGCTGGTACGGCGCGTGCGCGACGCCCACGGTGACGGTCGGCCGCCGCTCGGCGACGACGGATGCCGCGTCGGGCCACAGCTCGTCGCCGAGCGGGTCGTCGGCGCGCAGCTCGTCGATGGCCGCCGTGATGAGGTCGAGGCGGTCGTACCCGCGGTGGGGGTCGTCGACGCCGAAGAACTCGAAATGGGTGCCGCGAAGGTCGAGGCTCGTGGCGGTGTTGTCGAGGTCGCGCCATCCGAGCTCGGCGAAGTACGCGTGCAGCGCGCCGATGTCCAGCCGCTTGGCCCGCTGGACGACGCCCGACGGGCCGCCGAAGTACGCGAACGGGTTCTTGAGCGCCGGCCCGAAGTAGTCGTTCGAGCCGTTCACGAACACGCCGGGGATGCCGGCGAACGGCTCGAACGCGCGACGGATCCCGTCGAGCCCGCGCTCATGGCCGAGGTTGTCGCCCGTGTTCACGATGAGGTCGGGTTCCAGCGCTGCGAGCGACCGGACCCACTCCTGCTTGTCGCGCTGCCACGGCGCCATGTGCAGGTCGGAGACATGGAGCACCCGCACCGGCTCGGCGCCGGCCGGGAGCACGGGCACGTCGGCGCGGCGAAGCGTCCAGCGCGTGCGCTCGACGACCGAACCCCACGCGAACGCGGCGGCGCCCGCCGC
>CBFGWW010000037.1:0-18869 GCA_965652625.1 uncultured Agromyces sp. | reverse complement strand
CTCCCTCACCCCGCGACCGCGACCAGCCCCAGCTCCGCGGGCGACGTGAGCAGCGGATGCCGCGGCACCACGCGCACCGTGTAGCCGAACGCGCCGGCGCGGTCGAGCACCACGGTGCCCGTGTAGAGCCGCGGACCCGAGGCGCTCGCGGCATCCGTCGACCGGTCGGGCTCGAGCATCGTGCGGCGCACGCCCTCGATCGACTCGTCGCTGCGGCTGCGCCCGTAGACGACCTCGACCGCCACGTCGTCGGGCGCGAGGCCGTCGAGCTCCACGTAGGCGCGCAGGTTCAGCTCGTCGCCGACGTGCGGCGACTCGACGCCGCCCGACTCGACGTGCACGACCTGCACCTTCGGCCAGGAGGTGCGGACGCGCGCGCCGAACGCCGCGAGCTCCCGCGCGCCGCGGTCGCCGTCGGCCTCCACGCGGGCCGCCTGCTCGGCCGCCGGGCGGTACAGCTCCTCGACGTACTGGCGCACCATGCGGTCGGCGCCGAGCTCGGGCGCGAGCGACGTCAGCGTCTGCCGCACGCGGCGCACCCACTCCACGGGCACGCCGTCGCCGTCGCGCTCGTAGTACCGGGTCGCGACGCGGTGCTCGAGGAGCTCGTAGAGGGCCGCCGCCTCGAGGGAGTCGCGCTCGTCGGCGTCGCCCGCGGCATCCGCCGACGCAATCACCCAGCCGTAGTCGTCTCCAGCGTATTCTGCCCACCAGCCGTCGAGGATCGAGAGGTTCAGGGCGCCGTTCATGGCGGCCTTCATGCCCGACGTGCCGCACGCCTCGAGCGGGCGCAGCGGGTTGTTGAGCCACACGTCGCAGCCGGGGTAGAGCAGCTCGGCCATGCCCATGTCGTAGTCGGGCAGGAACACGATGCGCTCGCGGAGCTCGGGCTGCTGGGCGAACTGCACGAGCTGCTGGATGAGGCGCTTGCCCTCGTCGTCGGCGGGGTGCGACTTGCCGGCGATGACGAACTGCACGGGCCGCTCGGGGTTCGTGAGGATCGCCTTCAGCCGCTCGGGGTCGCTGAGCATGAGCGTGAGGCGCTTGTACGTCGGCACGCGCCGCGCGAAGCCGACCGTGAGGGTGTCGGGGTCGAGCACGCGCGAGACCCACGAGGGCGCCTGGCTGCCCGGATGCTGCTCCGTCCACGCCGCGCGCAGGCGCCGCCGCGCGTCCTCCACGAGCTGCAGGCGCATGCCCCGCTTGACGGCCCAGAGCTCGCCGTCGCTGAGCGCGCCGCTGTTCCAGTCGGCGTGCTCGGTGTCGCCGGTGCCGAGCCGGGACTCGGCGAGCCCGATGAGCGCGGGGTCGGTCCACGTCGGCGCGTGCACGCCGTTCGTGATCGACGTGATCGGCACGTCGTCGGCGTCGAACCCGGGCCAGAGGTCGCCGAACATGCGACGGCTGACCTGGCCGTGCAGCTTCGACACGCCGTTCGCGCGCTGCGCGAGCCGCAGGCCCATGACCGCCATGTTGAACGCGCTCGTCGCCGGATCGGCGCCGGGCTCCACCCCCAGCGCCAGCGCGTCGGCGGGGTCGACGCCGGGCAGCAGCGAGCTCGTGAGGTAGCGCTCGACGAGCCCGCGGTCGAATCGGTCGATGCCCGCCGGCACGGGCGTGTGGGTCGTGAACACCGTGCCGGCGCGCACGAGCTGCAGCGCCTCGGCGAACGAGCGCCCCTCGGCGATGTGCGTCGCGATGCGCTCGAGCCCGAGGAAGCCCGCGTGGCCCTCGTTCATGTGGAACACGTCGGGCGCGGGGCCGCCGCTGAGCTCGGTCCAGGCGCGCACGGCGCGCGCGCCGCCCACGCCGAGGAGCAGCTCCTGGAGCAGGCGGTGCTCGCCGCCGCCGCCGTACAGGCGATCGGTGACGGAGCGCAGCTCGTCGTCGTTGGCCGGGATGTCGGTGTCGAGCAGCAGCAGCGTGATCCGGCCGACCGCCGCCTTCCACACCCGGGCGTGCAGCGCGGCATCGTCGGGCAGGGCGAGCGTGACCTGCACCGGCGAGCCGTCGGGTCGGCGCAGCACCGAGAGCGGGAGGCCGTCGGGGTCGAGCACCGGATAGCGCTCCTGCTGCCAGCCGTCGGGCGAGATCGACTGCGAGAAGTAGCCGGCCTTGTAGAACAGGCCGACGCCGAGCAGGGGCACGCCGAGGTCGGATGCCGCCTTCAGGTGGTCGCCCGCGAGGATGCCGAGTCCGCCGGAGTACTGCGGCAGGGCCGCGGTGATGCCGAACTCGGGCGAGAAGTACGCGACGAGCCGGGGGGCATCCGTGCCGAGCGACTGGAACCACCGCGGCTCGGAGAGGTACTCGCGAAGCCCCGCCCGCTCGCGCTCGGCCCACTCGACGTACCCCGCGTCGCCCGCGAGCTGGTCGAGCCGAGCCGGGTCGACCTCGCCGAGGAAGGCCACGGGGTCGCGCCGGGACGTGCGCCAGAGCTCGGGGTCGATGTGCTCGAACAGGCGCTTCGTCGGCTCGTGCCACGACCAGCGGAGGTTGCCGGCGAGCTCCTCGAGCGCGGAGAGCGAGCCGGGCACCACGGCCCGGACGGTGAACTTGCGGATCGGCTTCACGCGCTCCACCCTAAGTCGGACGCGTGTCGAATGTGTGAACGGCAACCCCGCGACGTGGACGCCCATTCCGCGCTACGGTCGGATGCGTGACGACCCATGCAGTGCAGGCCGGCCGCATCCCGGTGACCGGGGTCACCCCCGCCCTCCCCGACGGCCGGTGGAGACCCAAGGCGTACGAGGGCGAGGTGGTGCCGTTCCGGGCCACGGTGTTCCGCGAGGGCCACGACCAGGTCGGCGCGATGCTCGTGATCACGAGCCCATCGGGCACCGTTCGCCACGAGCGGATGTCGCCGCTCACGGCCGGCACCGACCGGTGGGAGGCGCAGGTGCTCCTCGACGAGCGCGGCGTCTGGCGCTGGCACGTCAGGGGCTTCGACGACGAGGTCGCCACCTGGCGGCACGACGCCGCACTGAAGGTGGACGCGGGCGTCGACGTCGAGCTCATGTACGAGATCGGCGCGCGCCTGCTCGATCGCGCCGCCGACGAGCAGGCGCGACCCGTCGCCGCCCGACGCCGGCTCGCGGCGCTCGCGGCCGCGCTGCGCGACGGAACGGCGTCGCCGACCGAGCGCCGCGCCCTCATCGACTCGCCGGTGCTCGGCCTGTTCGCCGGCTGGCCGCTCGCGCGGCTCACGAGCGACACGCCCGAGCACGAGATCCTCGTGGAGCGCCGCCGCGCCGGCGTCGGTGCCTGGTACGAGTTCTTCCCACGCTCCGAGGGGGCCAAGCGGTTCCGCGACGGCCGCTGGAAGAGCGGCACGTTCCGAACCGCCGCGAAGCGCCTCGACGGCGTCGCCGCGATGGGCTTCGACGTCGTGTACCTGCCGCCCATCCACCCCATCGGCGTCACGAACCGGAAGGGCCGCAACAACACGCTCGATCCGGGTCCGCAGGACCCCGGCTCGCCGTGGGCGATCGGCGGCGCCGAGGGCGGCCACGACGCGATCCATCCCGACCTCGGCTCGCTCGCCGACTTCCGCGCCTTCGTACGCCGAGCGGCGGCGCTCGGCATCGAGGTCGCGCTCGACCTCGCGCTGCAGGCCTCCCCCGACCACCCGTGGGTGGCGGAGCATCCCGACTGGTTCACGCAGCTGCCCGACGGCACCATCCGCTACGCGGAGAACCCGCCGAAGAAGTACCAGGACATCTACCCGGTCAACTTCGACGACGACCCCGAGGGCATCTTCGACGAGGTGCTCCGCATCGTCCGGCACTGGATCAAGCAGGGCGTACGCATCTTCCGCGTCGACAACCCGCACACGAAGCCGCTCGCGTTCTGGGAGCGCCTCATCGGCACGGTGAACGCCGACGACCCCGACGTCGTGTTCCTCGCCGAGGCCTTCACGCGCCCCGCGATGATGCAGGCGCTCGCGATGGTCGGCTTCCAGCAGTCCTACTCGTACTTCACCTGGCGCAACACGAAGCAGGAGCTCGAGGAGTTCCTCACCTCGGTGTCGCAGGAGACGGCGGACTTCATGCGGCCGAACCTGTTCGTGAACACCCCCGACATCCTCACCGAGTACCTGCAGTTCGGCGGCCCCGCGGCGTTCACGGTGCGCGCCACCGTCGCCGCGACGGCCGCACCGCTCTGGGGCGTCTACGCGGGCTTCGAGCTGTTCGAGTCGGTCGCCCGGCCCGGCGCCGAGGAGGCCATCGACAACGAGAAGTACGAGTACAAGCCGCGCGACTTCGCCGCCGCCGAGAAGGAGGGCCGTTCGCTCGCGCTGTACCTCGGCATCCTCAACCGCATCCGCGCCGACCACCCCGCGCTCGGACAGCTGCGCAACATCCGGTTCCACGGCAGCGAGGACGACTCGGTGCTCGTGTACTCGAAGCATCTCGACGGGCGCTTCACCCCCGACGGCGTCGCCGACACGATCATCGTGGTCGCCAACGTCGACCCGCACTCCGTGAGGGAGACCACCGTGCACCTCGACCTCGCCGCCATCGGGCTCGAGCCCGGATCCCGCTTCGAGGTCGAGGACCTCGTCACCGGTCACCGCTGGGACTGGGGCGACGCGAACTACGTGCGGCTCGACGCCTTCACGAGGCCGGCCCACGTGCTGCACGTCGTGCGGGGGTCGCGATGAGCGAGCGGATGCCGCGCACCGGCCCCGTCGTCGCCGACGGCGAGCTCGCGGCGATCGCCGAGGGCCGCTCGTTCGACCCGCACGCGGTGCTCGGCCAGCACGGGTTCGACCTCGCCGGATCCCCCGGTGCGCATACCGTGATCCGAACTCGGCGGCCGCTCGCCGACCGCGTCGAGGCGCTCCTCGACGGCGGCGGGGTGCTCGAGCTCGAGCACGTCGGGCACGGCATCTGGGCGGGCGCCGGCGACTTCGGACCCGTCGACTACCGCATCCGGGCCGTCTACGGCGACGACGAGTGGACGAGCGACGACCCCTACCGGTTCGCCCCGACCATCGGCGAGCTCGACCTGCACCTCATCGGCGAGGGACGCCACGAGGAGCTCTGGCGCGTGCTCGGCGCGCACTACCGCGAGCACTGGGGCGTCGGCTCGGGCGTGCGCGGCACGAGCTTCACGGTCTGGGCGCCTCGCGCACGCGCGGTGCGCGTCGTCGGCGAGTTCAACCGGTGGGATGGCGCCGGCCACGGCATGCGCAGCATGGGATCCGCGGGCATCTGGGAGCTCTTCGTGCCCGACCTCGAGCCCGGCACGGTCTACAAGTTCGAGATCCTGACCGCCTGGGGCGAGTGGATCATGAAGGCGGACCCGATGGCGCGGCAGGCCGAGATCGCGCCGGCGACCGCGTCGGTCGTCAGCACGAGCTCGCACGACTGGGCCGACGGCGACTGGATGTCGCGGCGCGCCCGGGTGAACCCGCACAACGAGCCGATGAGCATCTACGAGCTGCACCTCGGGTCCTGGCGGCCCGGGCGCGGATACCGCGACGTGGCCGACGAGCTGATCGAGTACGTGCAGTGGCTGGGCTACACGCACGTCGAGTTCATGCCCCTCGCGGAGCATCCGTTCGGCGGCTCGTGGGGCTACCAGGTGACCGGCTACTTCGCCGTGACCAGCCGCTTCGGTTCTCCCGACGACCTCAAGCACCTCATCGACCGGCTGCACCAGGCCGGCATCGGCGTGATCATGGACTGGGTGCCCGGGCACTTCCCGAAGGACGACTGGGCGCTCGCGCGATTCGACGGAGAGGCGCTCTACGAGCACGCCGACCCGCGGCGCGGCGAGCAGAAGGACTGGGGCACCTACGTCTTCGACTACGGCAACCCGCGCGTGCGCAACTTCCTCGTGGCCAACGCGCTGTTCTGGCTCGAGGAGATGCACGTCGACGGGCTGCGCGTCGACGCCGTCGCCTCGATGCTGTACCTCGACTACTCACGCGAGGACGGCGAGTGGCTGCCCAACATCCACGGCGGCCGCGAGCACCTCGAGGCGATCGGGTTCCTGCAGGAGGCCACCGCGACGGCGTACAAGCGCAACCCCGGCATCGTCATGATCGCCGAGGAGTCGACGAGCTGGCCCGGCGTCACCGCGCCCACCAGCTCGGGCGGCCTGGGCTTCGGCTACAAGTGGAACATGGGGTGGATGCACGACACGCTCCAGTACATCGAGAAGGACCCGATGTACCGGTCGTACCACCACCACGACCTGACGTTCTCGTTCCTGTACGCCTTCAGCGAGCACTTCATCCTGCCGATCAGCCACGACGAGGTCGTGCACGGCAAGGGGTCGCTGCTGCGCAAGATGCCGGGCGATCACTGGCAGCAGCTCGCGAACGTGCGCGCGTACCTCTCGTACATGTGGGCGCACCCCGGCAAGCAGCTGCTGTTCATGGGCCAGGAGTTCGGGCAGCTGAGCGAGTGGAGCGAGGAGCGCGGGCTCGACTGGTGGATCCTCGACCAGCCGACGCACAAGCAGCTCGCCGAGTTCGTCGGCGCGCTCAACCGCACCTATCGCGAGCAGCCCGCGCTCTGGCAGCTCGACGACGACTCCTCGGGCTTCGAGTGGGTGGAGGGCGGCGCGGCCTCCGAGAACGTCATCGCGTTCCTCCGCTACGACCGCGATGGGCGGCCGCTCCTGTGCGCCGTGAACTTCGCGGGCCGCCCGCACGAGGGCTTCCGGCTCGGGCTTCCGAAGGCGGGTCGCTGGCGCGAGCTGCTGAACTCGGATGCCGCGGAGTTCGGCGGCTCGGGCGTCGGCAACCTCGGCGGCGTCGAGGCCACCGACGACCCGTGGGCCGGTCGACCGGCGTCGGGCGTCTTCACGCTGCCGCCGCTCGCCGCCGTGTGGTTCACGCTCGACGACTAGCGGCCTCAGAAGAGCAGGTTCGCGAGGCGGCGTCGGGCCGCGGCGACGCGGGGGTCCTCGGTGCCGACGACCTCGAACAGCTCCACGAGGCGCTCGCGCACGCGCTTCTTCCCGTCGGCGTCGAGCTTCGGGAACAGCGACAGCAGCCGGTCGAACGCATCGTCGACGTGGCCGCCCGAGACGTCGAGGTCGGCGACGTCGAGCTGCGCGTCGAGGTCGGCGGGGGCGGATGCCGCGGTGTTCCGGATCGCATCGAGCGTCTTGCCCTGCAGGCGCCCGAGGAGGTTGGCCTGTGCGAGGCCCGCGACGGCGAGCTCGTCGCGCGGATCCTGCGCCATCGCCGTGCGGTACGCGTTCGCGGCGGCCTCGTAGTCGCCGCGCTCGATCGCGTCGTAGGCCTCCTGGTGCAGCGGCGGGAGCGGCTCCTCCACGGGCTCGGCTGGCTCGGTGCCGTCGGCCCCGCCCTCGGGGTCGATGCGGCCCGTGACGCCGTGCTGGCCGGCCAGCTCGAGCAGCTGGTCGAACACCTGGTCGATCACGTCGTCGGGCTGGAGGCCGGCGAAGAGCGGCACGGGCTGGCCGGCGACGATCGCCACCACCGTGGGGATGGCCTGCGCCTGGAACGCCTGCACGAGCTGCGGACTGCGGTCGGCCTCGGCGGCGGCGAGCACGAGGCGGCCCTCGCGTGCGCGCACGAGTCGCTCGAGGGTGCCGACGAGCTCGGTCGACTGCTCGCTCCACGTCGCCCAGAGCACGACGACGACCGGGACGGTGCGCGACAGCTCGAGCGTCGAGCCGAAGCTCGCGTCATCCGTCGCGAAGACGACCTGGTCGCCCGCAGCGGCGCCGCCCGTCGCCGCCTGCTGCGGCTGCTGGCGCTGCACGAGTGCGGAGAGGTCGACGGCTCCGCGGAGGCCGCCGGGCGGGGTGGGGTCGGTCACGGTACCTCCGATGCTCCGATCAGGCTCTCGGACCACCCGAGGAGCCGGATCTGCTCGTCCGAGCCGACGCTCGGCACGTAGAACAGCAGCTGCACGCCGATGACGCGCTGCACGCCCTTGGCGCTCTTCTCCGTGAAGCCCGACAGCGCCGCGCCGGGCGCGCCGGCCTCGAATCCGATGGTACCGCCGTCGTTCGGGGTGACCTTCTCGGTCTGCTCGATCGAGGCGGTCACGAGTGCGCCGGAGTCGTTCGTCGCGAGCGCGACGACCGGGCTCTCGCCGACGACGTTCGAGAAAGTGATGTCCGCGGTGGCCGGCAGCGCGTCGTTGATCGCCTGCTGGCCCGTGACGCCGAGCTGCTCGCGCAGCACGTCGCCCTCGGGGTCGAACAGCGTGGCGTACTGCGACGCGTCGCCCTGCAGCAGCACGTCGGCGTACGCCGCTGCGACCTGGCCGGGCGGCAGCACGAGGCCCTTGAACTCGGGCGAGATGAGCGGGGCGCCGATCGACGCCGGCGCCACCTCGGGCACGTCGGCGTCGGGCGCGAGCGACATCGCGTAGGCGATCTTGTAGTTGTCGCGGGGGGCGTCCTGCTGCAGCACGAGCGCCGTCGGCGCGATCGTGGGGTCGTCGCCGTTGGTTGCGATCGTCAGCACCGTGCGACCCGAGGCCGGCCACCCGGCGACCTGCTGCGGCAGGGTGAGCGTGAGCGGCGCGGCGGGGATCGGCGTGGGGCCCGGCTGGTCGGGCAGGGTGTTGCGGATCGTGTAGTTCGCCTGGCGCGCCTCGAGCGCCGGTCCGGTGAACCGCGCCGGGAGCGCAGCGCCGTCGCGCGCCTCGTCGGCCTCGTTCGTCGAGACGGCGACCGAGCGCATGATCCGCTCCATCTGCGGCACCGTGACGGCGGGCTCCATCTCCTCGGACTCCTCGGGCACCTCGGCCTCCCCCGTGGGCGCGGGAGTCTCGGTCGCGGGCGCCGTCGACGCCGGAGCCGCATCGAACGTCGGCCAGTAGTCGGCCGAGCACGCGCTCAGCGCGAGCGCCGGGATCGCGAGGAAGGGGACGATCGCCACGCGCTTCGCACGGCTGATGGAACGGCGTCCGCCGCTCGTGACCTGGTTGCGGCGCGAGGGCTTCGGAGCGCTGGGGAGCTTGCCCCGGTTGCGTCGCGGCCCGCGCGACCGGCGGTGGTGCACGAAGCCGGAGACCAGCAGCGCGATGCCGAGGCCGAAGACGAGGGCGCCGCCGAGGATCAACGGGCCGGCCCACGGCGTGGCGTTGTCGAGCGGCCAGGCGATCGCGAGGTCGTTCGGCGCGGGCGAGGTGCCGTCGCTGGCGAGCAGCACCGAGATGTCGTCGGGCACGTCGATCGTGGTCGTGACCTCGTCCTCGCCCGTGAACTCGTCGAGCCAGAGGTCGGAGCCGACGGGAGACGCCGCGGGATCGGGCACGGCCGGAGCGACCGGCTCGGTGGCCGGCGGCGTCGCCGTGGACGTGCCGTCGGTCGCGGCATCCGTCGACTCGGGCTCGACCACCTCGCTCGTGAACTCGTCGGCCTCGGCGTCGTAGCCGACCACGACGTAGGGCTCATCGCCGATCCATGCCGCCACGTCGGAGCTGCGGCCGTACGAGACGAAGACCGCGTCGGATCCCGAGACGGTGATCGTCTGCTTGCCGGGATGCGCCCCGAGGGCCTGGGGATCGATCACCGTGTACGCGGCCTCGTCCTCGATCTCGGTCGACAGCGAGACGCGGTCGGGCTCGAGGAAGACGGTGCGCTGGGCGATGCCGAACCCGATCATCACGGCCGCGGCGAAGAATGCCACGATTGCCAGGGCGAATCGCACGAACATTACCTCCGGTGCCGCCAGGGAGCGGCTTCGAACAAAGACACCCCACACTACCGGCGGTGTCTGGGAGGTTCCTAACCACCTCCTGAGCGTCCGGTCGGCCGCCGTCGACCACCGCGGACCGGCTCGCGCACCGCTCGGCGCCTGTGAACGACGCGCACGGCGGATGCCGCGTGCCTCTACAATCGACACATCCCGCACGAGCCCCCACGAACGCGGGACAGAGCCCGGAGGAAGAATGGCCGTCGAAGAGACCGAGTTCACGCAGGTGTTCCGCGGATACGACAAGGACGAGGTCGACAAGAGCATCAAGGGGCTCCGTCGCGACGTCATCAACACGAACAACCAGCTCGCCGAGCAGGGCAAGGAGAACAAGCGCCTCCTCGCCCGCATCGAGGAGCTGACCGCCGAGCTCGAGGAGGTCGGCAGCCCGACGTTCTCGGGCCTCGGCACCAAGCTCGAGAACACGCTCCGGGTCGCCGAGGAGCAGTCCACCCGCCTCATCGCGCAGGCCGACATCGACGCCGAGAAGCTGCGTCGTGCCGCTGAAGACGAGGCGCACCTCATGCGCTCCGACGCGCACGAGCTCGCCGAGCGCACCCTCACCGAGGCGCGCGCGCAGGCGAACCGCCTGCTCGAGAACGCCCGCGCCGAGGTCGACGACATGGTCTCCCGCGCGCACGAGTCGAGCGAGCAGCTCCGGCAGGAGGCCGCGCGCGACGCCGCCTCGATCCGCGGGGCCGTCGCCACCGAGGCCGCAGAGGTCCGCTCCAGCGCGAAGCGCGAGGCGTCCGCCACCGTGTCGTCGGCCGAGCGCAAGGCCTCCGAGATCCTGGTCGCGGCGAACACCGAGGCGAACGAGGCGCGCGCGACCGCCGCCGGCCTCGCGCAGGAGACCGAGCAGACCCGGGCCGAGGTCGCCATCGAGCTCGACCGGGCTCGTGCCGAGCTCGCCAAGGAGACCGAGCAGGCCCGCATCGACCTGGCCCGCGAGACCGAGCAGTCCCGCCTCGACCTCGAGCGCGAGACGGCCGAGGCCCGCGCCGACATCGAGGCCGAGATCAGCGAGCGTCGCGCCGCCCTCGCGCACGAGCTCGAGCAGGCCCGCACCGACCTCGACAAGGAGCTCGAGGGCGGCCGCGCACAGCTCGCGCAGCAGCAGGAGCAGGCCAAGGTCGACCGCGAGCGCGAGGCCGAGGCCGCGCGCCTGAAGCTCAAGCACGAGCTCGAGCGCATCCGCGCCAAGCATGCCGCCGACCTCGACCAGATGCGCGCCGACCTCGCCCTCGAGCAGGAGCAGGCCCGCGCCGACTTCGAGGCGGAGTCCGAGCAGTCGCGCATCGACCTCGACAACCAGCTCACCGCGATGCGCAAGAAGACCACGCACGAGGTCAACCGCCTGCGCCGCGAGGTGGAGAAGGCCCGCCTCGACCTCGAGGCCGAGCTGGCCACCAAGCGCGACGAGGCCGAGCAGGAGCTCCTCGCCGCCCAGCAGGAGGCGACGGCCCAGACCCAGAAGTTCCTCGACGAGGCGAACGCCGAGCTCGCCGAGACGAGCTCGCGCACCGCCGAGAGCCGCGCCGAGGCCGACCGTCTCGAGGCGAAGGTGCGCAGCGAGATCGCCGCGATCCGCGACAAGGCCGACGAGGAGGCCCGCGACCGCGTGGCCGCCGCGCACGACCAGGCGCGCAAGCTCATCGCCGACGCCGAGGAGCGCACCCGTGCGCTCGTGGCCGACGCCGAGGACCGCCTCTCCCAGATCAAGATCGAGCGCGACGCGGTCGCGGGCTACTTCGAGAGCCTCCGCGGCGTGCTCACCCAGGCCGAGCAGGTGGCTGCGGACAACCGCTGAGCCGACGGGCGGCCGGCCCCATGAAGATCCAGAACGCGTTCCGCATCGGCCTCATCGGAACGCTCGGGGTCGGGGTCGGCCTGCTCATCCTCATGTCGATCGCGAGTCTCTCGACGATCATCGCGTACATCGGCGCGGCACTCTTCCTGGCCCTCGGCCTCGATCCGGCGATCAGCTGGCTCGAGCGCCGGGGGCTTCCGCGTTGGTCGGCGATCCTCATCGTGATGACCGCCGTGGGCCTCGTCGTCGCGGCCCTCGTGCTCGCGGTGGTGCCCATCGTGGTCGACCAGGTGAGCCAGCTCGTCGACGAGATCCCGTTCATCGTGGCGCGGGTGAACTCGCAGGACTGGATCGAGAGCCTGCAGGAGCAGTTCCCGCAGGTCCAGGTCGACGAGATCAGCCGCCAGATCACCACCGCGGTCAACGAGTTCGTCACGAATCCCGAGAAGCTCAGCGAGCTCGCGGGCGGCGTGCTGCAGGTCGCGGTCGCGATCGGCGCCGGCCTCTTCGCCGTCGTGATCGTGTTCATCCTCACGCTCTACTTCGCCGCGTCGCTGAACAGCATGAAGCGCGCGACCTACCAGCTCGTGCCCGCCTCGCGTCGCGAGCGGTTCGCGGACCTCACCGAGCAGATCACCCAGTCGGTCGGCCGCTACGTGGCGGGGCAGGTGTCGCTCGCGGCGGTCAACGGCGTGCTGAGCTTCATCTTCCTGTCGATCATCCAGGCCCCGTTCCCGGCGGTGCTCGCGTTCCTCGCGTTCCTGTTCTCGCTGGTGCCGCTCGTCGGCACGGTGACGGGCTCGGTGATCATCGTGCTGGTCTGCCTCATCCCGGGGCTCGGCTCGCCCGTCACGGCCCTCGTGGCGGCGATCTACTACCTCGTCTACATGCAGGTGGAGGCCTACGTGCTGAGCCCGCGCATCATGAACCGGGCGGTGAAGGTGCCCGGCGCACTCGTCGTCATCGCGGCACTGGCCGGCGGGGCGCTGCTCGGCATCCTCGGCGCCCTCATCGCGATCCCGGTCGCCGCATCGTTCCTGCTCATCATCAAGCAGGTCGTGATCCCGCGGCAGAACGAGCTCTGACCGGGCGCGGCCGAGCTCGCCGCGAGGTCGTCGCAGCCCGCCTCGGCGACGCAGCCCGCCTCAGCCCGCCGGTGAGGCCTGCGGCGTCGCAGGCGTGGGCGGCCAGGTGGTCGGCAGCGGCAGCGCCGACGGGTTGACGGCGGCCACGATCTCGTCGAGCACGCGACGCGTCTGCGACTCCCCCACCCAGAGGTGCCGGCCGCCGGCGACGTCGACGCGGCGGAGCCGGGGCAGCACGGCGAAGCGCTCCGCGGCCTGGGCGGGCTTCAGGTAGTCGTCGTGCTCGGGGATGACCGCCACGATCGGCGCGGCCGAGCCGTTCCAGCGACGCAGCTCCTCGTCGGTCGTGCGATGCAGCGGCGGCGACAGCAGGATCGCACCGGCGATGCCGTGCTCCAGCCCGTACTTCAGCGCGAGCTCGGTGCCGAACGACCAGCCGACGAGCCACGGGTTCGGCAGTGCGCGCGCCGCGACGAAGTCCATCGCCGCCGCCACGTCGGCCCGCTCGGCCACGCCCTCGCCGAACGCGCCCTCGCTCGTGCCGCGCGGCGACGACGTGCCGCGCGTGTTGAATCGGAGCACCGCGAGGTCGGCCAGCGCGGGAAGCCGCGCCGCGGCCTTGCGGAGGATGTGCGAGTCCATGAAGCCGCCGGCGGTCGGCAGCGGATGCAGCGTGACGAGCGTCGCGACCGGCGGGCGATCGACGGGGGTCGCCAGCTCGCCGACGAGGCGCAGGCCGTCGGCCGTGTGCAGCTCGATCTCCTCGCGGTTCGCGGGCAGCTCCACGCCCGCACGGATGTCGACAGGGGTCGTGTCAGGGGCGTTCACCGGGCGCCGATCCTCCAGCAGTGCGTGTGCCAATGACGCCGCGCCGCGAGGTCGGCGGCGTCGCCCAGCACGCCGTCGGCGCGCCAGGTGACGAGGTGCGCCACGCCCGGCGCCACCTCGAGTCCGCAACCCGGGCAGACGTAGGCCTTCACGGCCTGCGCCTCCGACACGGGCTGCACGTTCCATTCGCGACCGCCGCGCACCTCGGTGCGTCGCCAGCCGGCGGTGAGCCGATCCACGTCGAGCTCGGGGTGCTCCTCGCGAGCACGGGCCGCACGACCGCGTGATCGGTTCGAGCGTGCCATGGGTTCCAGTCTAGGCGGGGCGCGGCATCCGCCAGCTCGTCGCCGACGACCGCTGGACCGCGCGGCGCGAGGGCCGTCGGTGGACGACCATGCTGCCCGATCGGAGCGGAGGCGTCAGTACCAGCCGACGTCCTGCGAGTGCGCCCAGGCGCCGCAGGGCGACGAGTAGCGGCCCTGGATGTAGCCGAGGCCCCACTCGATCTGCGTGGCCGCATTCGTCTCCCAGTCCGCGCCGGCCGTGGCCATCTTCGACCCGGGCAGGGCCTGCGGGATGCCGTAGGCGCCGCTCGACGCGTTGTAGGCGTTCACGCGCCAGCCCGACTCCTTGCTCCACAGCGCGACGAGGCAGTCGAACTCGGTCGACGGCCAACCGCGCGCGGCGACGGCGCCGGCCGCGTAGGCCTGCGCCGAACCGGGGTCGGGGGTGATCGCCGGCGGAGCCCAACCGCTCGACGCGGAGGTCGACGCGGGCGCGAGCTTCACCTCTGGCTTCTTCTCGACGACGTAGCCCTCTTTGGAGACGTCGATCGTGTACTCGCCGTCGACGTCGAACGCCTGCACCTCGGCACCCCCGAACCGCTCACCGCGCTCGGCGAAGTCGGGCGAGGCGGTGGCGCCCGAGAACGGGTCGACCACGTTCACGAGCAGGAAGCTGACCGATGCGACGAACGCGAACACGACGGTCGCGCCCTGCTTGACGGCGCTGCGCGTCGAGGTGCGCTGTGCGAGGCCCGGGGTCGAGCGCGACGCGGCAGGCGCGGCTACGGGAGTCGTGGAACGGCCGATGGACGGTTGACGCACGGGTGTCATCGAAGCTTCGTTCCCGGAATGCCTGCCCACGATTCGTCGAGTGTATCGGAGCGATCGCCGCGGAGTCGAACCCGAAGTCAACGGACGGCGAGCATGACGTCGACGACGGCGTCGAGCACCAGGTCGACCTGTGACTCGCGGTAGCCGCCGCGCTGGGTGGTGAAGACCACCGTGCGCACGTCGTCGAGGGAGATGGGCCATCCGTCGCGGAAGTAGCGGGTGAGCTTGTCGGCGAAGCGATCCACCTCGCGCACCCGGTAGCCGAGCGCGAGCGGGCTGACGCGGTCGAAGCGCTGGCCCTCGGGGCGTGCGAGCCGGTTCGAGACCACCTGCGCGGTCGTTCGCGCCTCGCTGAGCCACGCCTCGCTGCCGTGCAGGCGGGCGGCCACCTGGCGCTCCTCGGCCGCGAACGCGTCCTCGAGGCGCTCGAGCGCCGCATCGACGTGCGCCGTCGAGTACCCGCCCTTCTGCATCGCGAACGCGGTCAGGCGGATGCGCTCGGACGACAGCGGCGGGTCGTCGTGTCGGGCGGTGCCGTCGTACGCGCGACGAGCCACTTGCAGGAACTCCTCGACCTGGGCGGTGTTGTATCCCAGCTGAGGCTTTCTGACGCGAGGGAAGGTGGAGTCCACCGCACCATTATCGCGGACGCTCAGCCGAAGATCCGGAAGGCCACGAACGCAACCGCCGCCGACGGCAGGATCGAGTCGAGCCGATCGAGGAAGCCGCCGTGCCCCGGAAGCCACGAGCTCATGTCCTTGATGCCGATGTCGCGCTTCACGAGGGACTCGGCGAGGTCGCCCAGCGTTGCCGTGAGGAAGATCGCGGCGCCGAAGATCAGGCCGAACCACCACGTGTTGCCGAGCATGAAGAGCGAGAGCAGCACGCCGGCGAGGAGGCTGGCGCCGGCTCCCCCGGCGAAGCCCTCCCACGTCTTCTTCGGGCTGATGACCGGCGCCATCTTGTGCTTGCCGAACATGAGCCCGAACGCGTAGGCGCCCACGTCGGCGGCGACCGCGATGATGATGAACGCGAGGGTCCACCATTGCCCGCCCTCGGCCGCCGTCAGCACGACCGTGAAGGTGGCGAGGAGCGTCACGTACCCCTGCACGAAGACGCCGGCCGTGAGGTCGCGCACGAGGCTCGTGCCGGAGCGGCGCCGCGACGGCACCGCCTGCTCGACGAGCCGCCACGCCGTGACGAGCACGATGGCGCCGAGCACCGCGAGCAGCTGTCCGCTCGCGCCCCCGTAGTAGGCGATCGGGATCGCGATGACCGCGGCGGCCACCGTCGGGATGCGCGGGACGTCGAAGTCGCCCTTCCGCAGCGCCTGGCTGAGCTCCCACGCCGCGAAGCCCGCGAGCACCACGGCGAAGAGCATGAACAGCTCCTTGATCACCAGGAGGCTCAACAGCAGCAGGCCGCCGAACGCCAGGCCGATGATGATCGCCAGGATCAGGTTGCGGCCGGTGCGCGCCTTGATCTTCTCCTGCGCCTGGTCGAACTGCGCCTTCGACGCCTCGAACTGCTTCTCGAGGTCGGCCTTGCGGGACTGCACCTGCGCGCGGAACTCATCGCGCGAGGTCCGTTCATGCCCCCCGGCGTCCGACCTGTCATCCCCTGGGACGCCCGACATCGTGCTCCCTCAGACCTCGAGGAGTTCGGCTTCCTTGCGCTTCAGCGCATCGTCGATCGCGTCGACGTTCGCCTTGGTGATGTGCTCGAGCTCCTTCTCGCCGCGGGCCACCTCGTCGTCGCCCACCTCGCCCTTCAGGGCGTCGAGGTCGTCCTTCGCCTTGCGACGGATGTTGCGCACCGACACGCGGGCGTCCTCGGCCTTCGATCGCACGATCTTCACGTACTCCCGGCGCCGCTCCTCGGTGAGCTCGGGCAGGGTGACGCGGATGATGTTGCCGTCGTTGTTCGGGTTCGCCCCGAGATTCGGCATGTCGCGGATCGCCTGCTCGATGTCCTTCAGCGCGCTCTTGTCGTAGGGGGTCACGACGAGCGTGCGCGCCTCGGGGTTCTGCAGCGAGGCCAGCTGCGAGAGCGGCGTCGGCGTGCCGTAGTAGCTCACCATGATCTTCTGGAAGAGCTGGGGGTTCGCTCGCCCCGTGCGCACGGTCGCGAAGTCCTCCTTGGCGACTTCGACGGCCTTGTGCATGCGTGCGGTGGCATCGGAAAGTACATCCGCGATCACGGGGGCTCCTTCTGTTCGCTGCTCGGGACAGTCTATCGAGTGGACACCGGCACACCGTTGCTCACGATGGTGCCGAGTTCGGTGCCGAGGATGGCCTTGGTGACGTTGCCGCTCGGCTCCATGCCGAACACCTGCATGGGCATGCCGTTGTCCATGCACAGGCTGAACGCCGTCGAGTCGACGACCTTGAGGCCGCGCTGCAGCGCCTCCTGGTAGCTGATGCGGTCGATCTTGTGGGCGTCGGGGTTGGTGCGCGGGTCGTCGGAGTAGACGCCGTCGACGCCGTTCTTCGCGACGAGCACGACGTCGGCGCCGATCTCGAGCGCGCGCTGCGCGGCGACCGTGTCGGTCGAGAAGTAGGGCAGGCCCGCGCCGGCGCCGAAGATGACGACCCGGCCCTTCTCGAGGTGCCGCTCCGCACGGCGCGGGATGTAGGGCTCGGCGACCTGCGTCATCGAGATCGCCGACTGCACGCGGGTCTCGGCGCCCGCCTGCTCGAGGAAGTCCTGGAGCGCAAGGGAGTTCATGACCGTGCCGAGCATGCCCATGTAGTCCGCCCGGCCGCGGTCCATGCCCCGCTGCGAGAGCTCGGCGCCGCGGAAGAAGTTGCCGCCGCCGACCACGATCGCGACCTCGACGGTGCGCGCGGCATCCGCGATCTCGCGTGCGAGTGCGCTCACGACATCGGGATTGACCCCGAGCGCTCCCCCGCCGAACGCCTCTCCGGAGAGCTTCAGCATCACCCTGCGCTTGCGTTCCGTCATCCCCGACCGTCCCTTCGTCCCCGTGTCAAAACTAGTGGTTCACCGGCAACGATGCAGTGCCGGTGCCGGATGTCGCACGGCGTGCCACTCGGCCACGGGAGGTGGCTGCGGCATCCGCGCATGGAAAAGGGAGCCCGGATCGCCTGTGCGATCCGGACTCCCTCACCTCGACTTACGCGCCGACCTTGAAGCGAGCGAAGTCGCTCACCGTGAGGCCCGCGTCCGAGAGCACCTTGCCGACGGAGACCTTGTCGTCCTTGGCGTAGGGCTGCTCGAGGAGGGCGACCTGCTTGAAGTAGGCACCGAGGCGACCCTCGATGATCTTCGGCAGGGCGGCCTCGGGCTTGCCCTCGTCGCGCGTGATCTGCTCGACGATGGCACGCTCCTTCTCGACCGCGTCCGCCGGGACGTCCTCACGCGCGAGGTACTCGGGGTTCGCGAACGAGATGTGCTGCGCCACCGAGCGCGCGGTCTCCGCGTCGTCGCCGGCGTAGCCGAGCACGACGCCGACCTGCGGGGGCAGGTCCTTCGACGTCTTGTGCAGGTAGATCGAGAACTGCTCGCCCTTGACGAGGCGGATGCGACGGAGCTCGACCTTCTCGCCGAGGATCGCGGCCTCCTCGCTGATGACGTCGGCGACGGTCTTGCCCTCGGCCGGCGCGGCCAGGGCGGCCTCGACGGTCTCGGCGCGAGCCGCGGCGGCGGCGGCGAGCACGCGGTCGGCGAGGCCGACGAACTTGTCGCCCTTGGCGACGAAGTCGGTCTCGCAGGCGAGCTCGATGAGCGTGGCGGTGCCGTCGCCGTTGTCGACGGCGGCGACGAGGCCCTCGGCGGTGGAGCGGTCGGCACGCTTCGCGTTGCCCTTCGCGCCCTTCAGGCGGAGGATCTCGACGGCCTTCTCGAGGTCGCCGTCGGCCTCCACGAGTGCGTTCTTCGTGTCGACCATGCCGGTGCCGAGGCGCTCACGCAGGGTCTTGACGTCTTCGAGGGTGAAGTTGGCCATAGTTGTCTCCTGGACTTGTGGTCGTAGGTGGAGTGGATTACTTGGACTCGGCGGCGGCGGCGCCCTCGGCGTCCGCCTCCGACTCGGTCGCGGCGATCTCCGTCGCGGCCTCGTCGACGACCTCGGCCGCCTCGGCCTTCGCCTCGGCGACGGTCTCCGCGACATCCGCCGTCTCGGCCGACGCCTGCTCGGGGGTGGTCGCACTGCCGGCCTGGAGGAGCTCCTGCTCCCACTCGGCGAGCGGCTCGACGGCCGAGACGTTGCCCTCGGCCTCGGGCTTCTGGTGGCGCTCGATGAGGCCCTCGGCGGCGGCGTCGGCGATGATGCGGGTGAGCAGGCTCACCGAGCGGATCGCGTCGTCGTTGCC
>CBFGWW010000036.1:0-19199 GCA_965652625.1 uncultured Agromyces sp. | reverse complement strand
GCACCGGTCGGCCTCCGGCCGTGTAGATCGAGGCAGGACCGTGCCCGCTCGGGCGGTACTCGTCGCCCCACTCGATGATCGACGCCAGCACGGGCTTCAGCGCGCGGCCGGCGTCGGTGAGCACGTACTCCTCGCGCTCGCGTTCGCCGGCCTCGCGGTAGGGGCGGCGCTCGAGGATGCCGGCATCGACGAGCCGCGCGAGCCGATCGGTGAGCACGTCGGGCGCGACGCCGAGCCGCGCCCGGATGTCGGCGAAGCGCGTGCGTCCGCGGAACGCCTCGCGCACGATGAGCAGCGACCACTTCTGCCCGATGACCTCGAGGCTGCGCGCGATCGAGCAGCGCTCGTCGGAACGGTCGAGGGAAGCCATGCGCCCATTCTCGCACACTGGATTGGAAAACCGGATCCAGCCTGCTAGCTTGGAGATTCCAACTCAGGAACATTCGGAAGGCGCAGGATGACCCTCAGCACTCGTGGAAGCTTCTGGACCGCGGCATCCGTGGCCGGCCTGGCCCTGTGGGCGAGCGGCGCGCCGACCATCGTGTACCCGCTGTACGCGGCCGAGTGGAACGTCGAACCCGCCGTCACCACGGCGATCTTCGCGATCTATCCCGTGGTGCTCGTGCCGGTGCTCATCGTGTTCGGCAACCTCTCCGACGTGATCGGCCGGCGCGCCGTGATCCTGCTCGGACTCGCCGCGCTCGGACTCGGCTCGGTCGCGTTCGGCCTCGCGCCCGACCTCACGTGGGTGTTCATCGGCCGGGCGCTCATGGGCGTCGGCGTCGGCCTCGCGTTGAGCCCGGCGACCGCCGCCATGGTCGAGTTCGGCGGTCGTGACGGTGCACGGCGCGCGAGCTCCGCCACGACCGCCTCGACGGCGACCGGACTCGCCCTCGCGACCGTCGTCGGCGGCGCGCTCGTGCAGTACGCGCCGTTTCCGCTGCACCTGAGCTTCTGGGTGCTCACCGCCGTCACGGCCGTCGTCGCCGTCTTCGCCGCGGGGCTCCCGCGCCACACGCGCGACGAAGCCGCCGGCCCGTGGCGTCCCCGGCTGCCGCGGATGCCGCGGAGCGAGCGCCCGTCGTTCGTGGCGGGCACGCTCGGCATCTCGGCCGCCTATGCGATGGGCGCCATCTTCCTCGCCCTCGGCGCGCAGATCGCACGCGATCTCGTGCGCAGCGACGACGTGTTCGTCGACGGAGCTGTCATCGCGCTCTCGGCGGTCGTCATCGGCATCGTCGCGGTGCTGACCCGCGGGCTCCGTCCGCGACTCGCGGTGACCCTCGGGCCGCTGCTCGCCGTCGCCGGACTGGGGCTGCTCATCGTCGCGGGACTCGCGCACTCCCTGCCCGCGTTCCTCGGGTCGTCGGTCGTCGCGGGAGCCGGCTACAGCCTCATGTTCTCGGGCGGACTCGGCCTCGTCACCACGAGCGCGCCCGTGCACGAGCGGGCCGCGGTCATCTCGGCGGCCTACGTCGTGGGCTATCTCCTGCAGGCGCTCGCCGCGCTCGGCCTGGGCGCCATCGCGACGGCGTCGGGCCTGCAGGCCGCCCTCGACCTGGGCGCGCCGCTCATCCTGCTGCTCGGCGTCGCGGCCCTCGTCGTCGCGAACCTGCCGCGGCGTCGCGAGGCGGTCACGGCGTAGCCGTTCGAACGTCGGCCGGGCGCACCTCGAGGCCTGACGGAGGCCGCGTCGGCGGCAATCGGGTCTGGCGCATCGCGCCGCGGCATCCGTAGGCTGAGCCACGTCGGACGGGCGCAGTCGACGCGCCCGCTGTCGGGGCAGGGGGAACGGCCGTGGTGGAGTGGTTCTACAATGCGCCCGTCTGGATCACGCTGCCGCTGTTCGTCGGCGGCTTCGTGGTCGTCTCGTGCCTGGTCGTGCTGGCGCTGCGTCCGCTCGTGCACAAGCTCGTGACCGACCACAAGGAGTGGGATCGCGCGCTCGCCCATGTCATCGGCACCTTCGGCGTCTTCTTCGGCATCCTGCTCGCCCTGGTCGCGCTCTCGGTGTACGAGAACTTCGCGTACGCACGCGACACGGCCGTCGAAGAGGCCGGGCGCATCGGCACGCTGTACCGGGCGACGACCCTCCTCGACTCGGCGGACGAGGTCCCGCTGCGCACCGAGCTCGACCGGTACATGCATGCGGTCATCGAGGAGGACTGGCCCCAACAGCGGCGGGGTGTGCTCCCCGAGGCGAGTGACGCGCAAGTCGACGAGTTCGAGGAGCTCTTGAGCCGCATCGAGGCCGATCCGGGGAACGAGCAGGCGGCCTTCCAGCAGGTGCTCGCCACGTGGGACGTGTTCATCGAGTCGCGTCGCGCCCGCATCGACGCGACGGCCCTCGAGCTGCCGTTCCTCCTGTGGCTCGTGATCTGGGTGGGTGCTGCGGTCAATGTCGTGCTGCTCGCGTTCCTCGACGTCCGCAACCCGCGCCTGCACCTGCTCATGGTGGGCCTGCTCTCGTTGTTCATCGGCCTCGTCATCTTCGTGACGGCCGACATGGACCGACCGTACATGGGTTCGATCTCGGTGGGACCCGAGTCGTACGAGCGCGTGCTCGAGCAGGTGATCGAAGCCGGCGAATGACGCGCGGGGGAGGACTCCGCCTGCGCTTCCTCGATCGGGGGTCGGGGGTTCCGGCATCGCCGTGGGTTCTGTACCATACCCCACTGGGGTATAATCCCACGACGGACGGAGCGATGATGCGAACGACGAGCAAGACCGACCGAACGATCGAGACCGCGGCTACCGAGGCATTCGAGTCGGGTTCTCCCCGGCCGCGTCCGTGGTTCATCGCGCTGCTCGTCGTGGTGGGCGTGATCACGGGGGTCGGACTGCTCCTCGGCGGCGCCGCGCTGGGCGGCCTCGACGCGGTCACGCCGATGACCGCGGTGGGCATCGCGACGCTCTGCTACGTCGCGGCGGCGGCGACGGGCATCCGCTGGATGGCCTGGGCGTGGGCGGGTCTCGGTTCCGTGCTCGTCCTCGGCGCCGAGCTGCTCGACGTGCCGCGGTGGATCGTGCTCGTGGCGGTCGGGGTCGTGTTCCTCGTGATCGGCCTCGTGCGCCGGCCGCGGGTCACCGTGCCGCAGGGCATCGCGATGGTCGCCTACTTCGGCGTGGCCATCGCGGCACTGTTCCTCGCCCCACGCCTCGGACTCGTCGTCGCGGGCGCCGCGCTCGTCGCGCACGCCGGCTGGGACGTCGTGCACTACCGCCGCGACGCCGTCGTGAACCGCTCGCTCGCGCTCTGGTGTCTCGGGCTCGACGTGGCCCTCGGCGGCGCGTGCATCGTGTTCGCGATCGTCGGCTGAGGCCGGCGGCTCCGGCTCTCGCGGCCGGCGTCGGCGTCGCGGCATCCGCTCGGCTCAAGCGCTGAGCGCGAGCTCCGCGTCGAGCAGGTCGAGCAGCAGCGGGGCGGATGCCGCGGCCGGCGTGCCCGTGATCGCCGAGACGACCCACTCGGGCGTCGACTCGGGCGGCAGCTGCAGCGTCACGAGCCCCGACGCCTGCGGCTTCGCGGCGACGTGCTGCGGCACGAGCGCGATGCCGAGCCCGCGGTGCACGAGGTCGAGCAGCGTGTGCACGTCGTTCACCGCGGCGCTCACCCGGCGGGGCACGCCGTGCGCGACGCACGCCTCGTCGTTGAGCGTGCGCACCGCCCAGGACTCCTGGAAGTCGACGAAGTCGAGGTCGCGCAGGTCGGCCCACTCGACGCGCTCCCGGCCGGCGAGCGGATGCTGCGGCGGCACGAGCAGCACGATGGGACGTCGTCCGAGCTCGTGCCGGCGGAGCCGCGTCACCTGTCCGCCGCCCGCGACGAACGCCACGTCGAGCGTGCCCTCGTTGACGCGAGCGGCGAGCTCGTGCGAGCCCGCCTGCGTGAACTCGAGCTCGACGAGCGGGTAGAGCAGGTGCACGCGCTCGAGCAGCGCGTTCACGTCGACCATGCCGAGGCACTGCTCGGCGCCGACGCGCAGGCTGCCCGAGAGCTCGTGGGATGCCCGCACCACGGCGTCGCGGGCCGCGGCGGCCTGCGCGAGCATCGTGCGTGCATGGGGGAGCAGCGCCAGTCCGGCGTCCGTCGGCACGACCCGGCGCGTGGTGCGGTCGAACAGCGTGGTGCCGAGCTCCTCCTCGAGCCCGCGGATCGCCGCAGAGAGCCCTGACTGGGACACGTGGCACACCGCCGCCGCACGCGTGAACTGCTGCTCGTCGGCGAGGGCGACGAGGTACTCCATCTGCCGCAGATCCATTCATCGGCCCTTCTTCTGAATGGCATGAGAACTAGTTGTTGGACTTCTAGTTTGAGCGTTCCTATCGTGAACAGGCAACCTCGCAACGAAAGGATGCTCCATGCAGCAGCGAACCATCGGCCCTCGCACGGTCAGCGCCATCGGACTCGGCGGCATGCCGATGTCGATCGAGGGACGGCCCGACGAGGCCCGGTCGATCGCGACCATCCACGCCGCCCTCGAGGCCGGCGTGACCCTCATCGACACCGCCGATGCCTACCACCTCCACGCCGACGACGTCGGCCACAACGAGGAGCTCATCGCGCGGGCGCTCCGCACCTGGGGTGGCGACACGTCCGACGTGCTCGTCGCCACGAAGGGCGGTCACCTGCGGCCCGGCGACGGCTCGTGGACCCAGGACGGCCGGCCCGAGTACCTGAAGGAGGCCGTGAAGGCCTCGGCCCGCCGGCTCGGCGTCGAGGCCATCGGCCTCTACCAGTTCCATCGGCCCGACCCGCGCGTGCCGTACGCCGACTCGGTGGGCGCCATCCGCGACCTGCTCGACGAGGGCGTCATCGAGCTCGCCGGCATCTCGAACGCGAGCGTCGCCCAGATCGACGAGGCGAACGAGGTCCTCGGCGGGCGCCTCGTCTCGGTGCAGAACCAGTTCTCGCCGGCGTTCCGGTCGAGCCTCGGCGAGCTCGAGCACTGCGCCGCGCTCGGCATCGCGTTCCTCCCGTGGTCGCCGCTCGGCGGCATCGCCCGCGCCGGCGCGGTGGGCGAGCGGCACGACGCCTTCCAGCGCGTCGCCGACGCGCACGGCGTGAGCCCGCAGCAGGTCGCGCTCGCGTGGGAGCTCGCGCTCGCGCCCGTCGTGATCCCGATCCCGGGCGCCTCGCGCCCCGAGAGCATCCGCGACTCCGTGCGCGCCGTGGAGCTCGAGCTCACGGCCGACGAGCTCGCGTCGCTCTCGGACGTCGAGGAGCTCGCGGCCTAGCCTCACCCCACGCGGCTGCGCCACTTCGACGCCCTCCGCGCCAGTCCAACTGGCGCGGAGGGCGCGCAAGTGGCGCAGTGGCGCGCAGTTTCCACCACCCCGACGACGACGGAGCACCAGCACCATGAAGACCATCACCCTCGGCGCCGACCTCGCCGCCCCCAACGTCGTGCTCGGCCTCATGCGCATCTCGAAGATGAGCGACGAGGCCGTGCGCGAGCTCGTCGGCACCGCCCGCGACGCGGGAATCGACTTCTTCGACCACGCCGACATCTACGGCGACGAGCTGCACGGCTGCGAGCGCCGCTTCGCGGAGGCGATGCAGCTCACGCCGTCGGAGCGCGAGCAGGTCACGATCCAGTCGAAGGCCGGCATCGTGAAGGACGGCCCGTACTTCGACTTCTCGTACGAGCACCTCATCGAGGCGGTCGACGGGTCGCTGCGCGCGCTGCAGACCGACTACCTCGACATCCTGCTGCTGCACCGGCCCGACGCGCTCGTCGAGCCCGACGAGGTCGCCCGAGCCTTCGACGAGCTCGAGGCCGCGGGCAAGGTGCGCGCCTTCGGCGTCTCGAACCACACGCCGGCGCAGATCGACCTGCTGAAGAAGTCGGTGCGGCAGCCGCTCGTCGCCAACCAGCTGCAGCTGTCGATCACGCACTCGCCGATCATCGCGCAGGGCGTGGCCGCGAACATGCAGGGCACCGACCAGGCGCTCACGCTCGACGGCGGCGGCATCGTCGACTACTGCCGGCTCAACGACATCACGATCCAGGCGTGGTCGCCGTTCCAGGCCGGCTTCTTCAACGGCGTGTTCCTCGGCTCGCCCGACTACCCCGAGCTCAACGCGGTCATCGACCGGCTCGCGGCCGAGTACGACGTGCCGACGATCGCGATCGCGACCGCATGGATCACGCGTCACCCCGCCGACATGCAGGTCGTGCTCGGCACGACCACCCCCGAGCGGGTCGCCGCGGCGGCGCAGGGCTCGGACGTGCCGCTCACCCGTCCCGAGTGGTACGAGCTGTTCCGCGCAGCCGGCTACCGCGTGCCCTGACAGGGGATCGCCCGATGGGGTAGGTTGCCGCTCGAGGCAGCGAGGAGGGTCGCATGCGCGCATCGGGCGGCACCTACGTCATCACGGGCGCCACGAGCGGGATCGGGCTCGAGGCCGCGAGGCGCCTCGCAGCGACGGCCGACCGCCTCGTCGTGCAGGGACCCGAGCCCGAGGGGGCCGCGCGCGACGCCGTGACCCGCATTGCGGCGGGGTCGAGCGCCGACGTCGTGTACGTGTCGTGCGACTACGGCCGGCTCGCCGATGTGGTCACCGGGGCATCCGCCCTCGCCGAGGCCGCGAGCGCGCCGATCGACGGGCTCGTGAACACCGCCGGCGTGCCCGGCGCCGACCGTCGCCGCACGACCGGCGACGGGCACGAGCGCACCCTGCAGGTGAACTACCTCGCGATGGTGCTGCTCACCGAGCTCCTCGAGCCGCGCCTGGCCGACGGCGCCCGCGTCGTGAACCTCGCCTCCGCGACGCACGCGATGGCGCAGCTCGACCTGCCCGACCTCGAGCTCCAGCGCGGCTACTCGCCCGTGCGCGCCTACGCCCGCTCGAAGCTGGCGATCGTCATGTACACGCGCTGGCTGGCCGGGCGGATGCCGCGGGGCATCACGGCCGTGAGCATCCAGCCGGGCGTCATCGACACGGGCCTGCTCCACGCGATGTTCGGCTCGATGGGCGGCTCGGTCGGCACCGGCGCCGACAGCATCCTCGCCGCGCTCGCCGCGGATGCGCACGGCGGAGAGTACTACGACGAAGGCCGGCTCGTGCAGCCGAGCGCCGAAGCGCGCGACGACCGGCTCGCCGCCGACCTGATGGCCCGCACGCTCGACATGCTCGCGCCGTTCCTCGCGGGTGCGGGCGTCGACGCGGCGAGGCGGTCGACCGGCTGACGCGGAGCCGGGCCGACGACCAGGTGCGTCGGCCGGGCCGTCAGCCCGGGCCGTCGGAGCCGGGCTCGGCGGATGCCGCGGGCTCGGCGGCCCTCGCGGCCCCGGCCGTGCTCGCGGGCCCGGCCGTCGGCGCCCCGGCGACCGGCTCCGACGGGAACGCCGGCGCGGACGCGGCATCCGATGCTGCGCTCTCGTCGGCGAGCCCACGGAGCACCGGGTTCGACGGTGCGAAGAACGTGGTGCCCGTGACGGCCCGCGACACGTCGAGGATCCGGTCGTGGAAGCCCGCGGGCTGCCCGATGAACATGCGGTGGATCATGAGCTGGATGACCCACAGCCTCCGCGAGTAGCCGATGAAGTACGTGCCGAACTCGCCCTGCCCGGGCCGGCCGAAGGGCATGTTGTCGCGCAGGATCTGCAGCTCCTCGCCGTCGTCGCCGGCGATCGTCGCGAGCGTCTTGTGCGCGAACTGCGGGCCGGGCGCGTCGTCGAGCTCGACGTTGTCGAGCTTCGTGCGCCCGATCACGGCCTCCTGCTCGGCCGTCGAGAGCCGGGCCCACGCGTCGAGGTCGTGCAGGTACTTCTGCACCACGACGTAGCTGCCGCCCGCGAAGTCGGGGTCCTCGTCGCCGATGAGCGTCATCTCGGGCAGCTCGGCGCCGATCGGGTTCGCCGTGCCGTCGACGAACCCGAGCAGGTCGCGGGCGTCGAAGTAGCGGAATCCGTGGGTCTCGTCGACCACGGATGCCGCGACGCCGAGCTCGTCGAGCAGCAGGCGCTCGAACTCGAAGCACAGGTCCTGCCGCTCGGCCCGGATGTGGAACAGCAGGTCGCCCGGCGTCGACGGCGCGGCATGCACGGCGCCGGCCACGGCCGGGAAGGGGTGCAGCTCGCTGGGGCGCGCGTCGGGCGAGAGCCGGTCCCACAGCTCGCGGCCGATGCCGACGACGCACGAGAGGTGGCCGTTCAGGTCGCGGAACCCGACCGTCTTCACGAGGTCGTCGATGCCCGAGACCACGTCGCGCACCGTCGCGAGCGCCGCCTCGTCGCCGGCCGCGGTCATCACGAGGAAGACCGCGAAGCGCGACAGCGGCGCGTCGACCTGCTGCGCATCGATCGGAACCCGCTCGCCACCCTGCATCCGCCGCACCTCCCAGGGTGCCCACCCTACCGACGGGCGTGGATCCGCGGCATCGGGCTCAGGCGTTCCAGAGGCCGAGCTTCTCGGGGTTCCGCATGATCCAGACGCGCGCGATGCGGTCGTCGCGCACGTCGAGGACGGCGACGCTGTGGATCACGTCGCCCTCGCCGAAGGCGAGCGTGAGGCCGTCGGCGGTCTCGTGCAGCGTCACGGTCAGGGTCGCGCCGAGCTTCGCGAGCTGCCCCAGGATGTACCGTCCGACGTGGTCGGGACCGAGCACCGGGCGTCGCGCGGCCGACGCGAGCCCGCCGCCGTCGGAGATGAGCACGACGTCGGGATCGAGCAGCGGCAGGAGCGCCTGCAGGTCGCCGGTTCCGGCGGCCTCGGTGAACGCGAGCACCACCGCGTCGTGCTGCTCGCGCGGCGCCGACCCGGCGCGCCGCTCGCGCACGTGGCGGCGCGCCGTCGACGCGAGCTTGCGGCACGCATCGGGGGAGCGTCCGACGACCTCCGCGATCTCGCCGAACGGCATCGCGAACACGTCGTGCAGCACGAAGGCCACCCGCTCCGCCGGCGTGAGCGACTCGAGCACGATGAGGAGCGCGGTGGCCACGGACTCGTCGAGCGTCACGCGATCGAGCGGGTCGGTCGAGGCCGGGGTCGCGAACATGCCCGTGCCGCCGGGCAGCGGCTCGGGCAGCCACTCGCCCACGTAGCGCTCCCGGCGGGCTCGCGCGGAGCCGAGCTGGTCGAGGCAGACGCGGCTCGCGACGCGGGTCAGCCACGCCGCGGGGTTCTCGATCGCGTCGCGTTCGGCCGACGACATCCGGTACCAGCGTGCGTACGTCTCCTGCACGGCGTCCTCGGCGTCGGCGACCGTGCCGAGCATCCGGTACGAGAGGCTCATGAGCATGCCGCGCTCCGCCTCGAGCGCCGACTCGTCGAACCCCTCGGGTGCCGTCGTCATGCCTCCACCTTCCCATCGGATGCCGCATCCGATTCCCGCGGATGCCGCATCCGCCGTCTCCAGTCCGACGACGTGCGGTCACCCGATGTGAGCTTCGACGTCACATTCCGGGGACCTGCGCCGTCGAAGGGGTGTGAACACGAACTGGAGACGCGGCATCCTGTGGGCCCTCAACGCGCTCGGCGCGTTCGTCGGCGCCTGGGCGCTCGCCGCACCGCGCAGCTTCTACGACGCCTTCCCGGCGCCCGGCGTCTTCGGCGCCTGGGTCGCCGGCGACGGTCCCTACAACGAGCACCTCGTGCGCGACGTCGGGTCGCTCTACCTCGCGCTCGTCGCGGCCGGGGTGGTCGCGGCCCTCATGCGCCGAGCGGATGCCTCGGTGGCCGTCGGCGTGGCCTGGCTCGTGTTCTCGGTGCCGCACCTGGCCTACCACGTGGGGCACCTGCACGGGCTCGCACCGCTCGACGCCATCGCGCAGCCGATCGCGCTGGCGGCCACGCTCGTGCTCGCCATCCCCCTGTGCCTGCCACCACGGCGGCGCACGATCAGCGAAGGAGAGGACGCATCATGAGGATCGCCGTCGCCGGAGGAACCGGCACCGTCGGGCGCCATGCCGTGGAGGCCGCACGCGGGCGCGGGCACGAGGTCGTCGTGCTGACCCGTTCGAACGGCATCGACCTCGTGTCGGGCACCGGGCTCGACGAGGCGCTGCGCGGCGTGGATGTCGTCATCGACGCGAGCAACCTCGTGTCGACCTCGGCGAAGAAGACCACCGCGTTCTTCACGACCGTGACCCGCAACCTGCTCGCGGCCGAGGAGCGCGCGGGCGTGCGGCACCACGTGAGCCTGTCGATCGTGGGCGTCGACCGGGCGCCCTACGGCTACTACGCGGCGAAGATCGCGCAGGAGCGCGCCGTCGAGGCGGGCGCCGTGCCGTGGACGATCCTGCGCGCGATGCAGTTCCACGAGTTCGCCGGCCAGATGCTCGACGTGCTCACGGTCGCGGGCGTGCACCTCGCGCCGCGCGGGCGCTCGCAGCCGGTCGCCGCCCGGGAGGTGGGGGAGCGGCTCGTGGAGCTCGCCGAGGGCGCCCCGGCGGGACACGCGCCCGATTTCGCGGGGCCTCGCGAGGAGCAGCTCGACGACATGGTCCGCAAGCTCGTGCACGCCCGGGGCGTGAAGGGCCCGGTGCTGGCCGTCTCGCTGCCCGGCAAGCAGTACGCGGCGATGCGTCGCGGCGAGACGCTCCCGGGTCGCGACGCGACGCTCGGACGCCAGACGTTCGACGAGTGGCTCGCCGAGCAGGCGGCCGCGGCGCATCCGACGCCCTGAATCGCGGATGCCGCGGCGCCGAGCATGCTCGAATCGTCGGTATCGGCGCGCGGAACCGACCGTTCGGGCACGCTCGGCGGCACACCGCGCCGCGGACCGCTCAGCGCTCCTCGGGATCGGCGCCGCGGGCGGCGCGGCCGCCGTCGACCGGGAGCACTGCGCCGGTGACGAAGCTCGCGGCATCCGACAACAGGAAGGCGACGACCTGCGCGACCTCGGTGGCGTCGCCCTCGCGGCCGAGCGGGTGCAGTGCCGCGACCTGCCGCTCGACGGCGGCTCGCACCTCGGCATCGAGCGAGTCGAGCAGCTCGCCGTAGCGCTCGGTGCGGATCGTGCCGAGCGCGACGGCGTTGCAGCGGATGCCGTCGGCACCGTAGTCGACGGCGACCGCGCGAGTCAGGCCCTCGATCGCCGCTTTCGCCGTCGCGTAGGCGAGCGCGCCGCGCACCGGCCGCTGCCCCTGATGCGACGAGACGTTGACGATCGAGCCGGTCACGTCGGTGCGGCGGAACTCGCGGACCGCCGCCGCGCATCCGGCCACCGCGAGCCGCAGGTTCGCCTGCACGGCCGCGAGGATCGCGTCCCCGCCGGCGTCGTGCAGCCACGCGTCGTCGAAGACGGCCGCATCGTTGACCCAGCCGTGCAGGCCGCCGAGCTCGCGGGCCCGCTCGACGGCGTCCTCGAGCACGCGCTCGTCGCCGGCGTCGCCGACCACCGAGGCCGCGCGCGGCGGATCGCCCGTCGTGGCGAGCGCGGCGGGGTCGTCGAGCCAGTCCGCCGACGTCGAGTCGACCACGACGACCGCGTGTCCCTCGGCGAGCAGGAACTCGGCGATGCGGCGCCCGATCCCTCCGGCGCCTCCGGTCACGACGTGCACGCGATGCGGCATCCGCATGCCGCCATGCTCGGCGACGGCCGCGCAGGCCGCAACCCCTTGCGTCGCAGCCGTCGGGTGCGCCGAGCCGCGCCTCGAGGATGCGATCGGGTCGCCGGGCCTCAGGCGTAGGACGTGGTGTCAGGTCGGCCTGATCTCGTCGCCCTCCGTGTGGGAACGGACCGCCCGTCGGATGTCCTCGTCGACGAGATCGGCGTTGATGGCGGTGCCCGCCAGCGACCCCGAGGCCATGGCCCACGGGACGGAGGAGCGAGCCGACACGACGTTGCCGGCGGCGTACAGCCCGCGGACGTTCGTGCGTCCGTGTTCGTCGACGAGCACCCAGTCGGCGCCCGAACTGCGTATCGCCCGTGCCCGGAGGTCGCGGAGCACGGCGTCGTTCGGCACGGGGCGGGGCGCCACGAAGACGACGTCGGCGTCGCGCACGCTCCCGTCGGCGAGGCGGATGCCGCGAACGGCGCCGCCGTCCTCGTCGGCGTCGAGTCGGTCGACCGCCTGCTCCTCGATCGCGATCCCGCGTGCGACGAGCTCGGTGCGCGTGCGCTCGGGCAGGATCCCGCCGTTCGTGTAGAACGTGACGTCCTCGGCGACCTGTCGCATCAGCTGGGCCTGGTGCGGATCGAGCGACGACGTCGCGAGCACGGCCACGCGCCGGTCGCGCGCCTCCCAGCCGTCGCAGTACGGGCACATCACGACGCCGACGCCCCAGAGCTCTGCGAGGCCCGGGACGTCGGGCAGCTCGTCGACCAGCCCGGTCGCCACGAGCACGCGGCGGGTGCTGTGGCGTTCGCCCGTGTCGAGCACCAGCGCGAACGCCGGATCGTCGCGGTCGTCGACGGCGGTTGCGGAGGCGACCGATCCGGAGGCGACGGTGACGTCATAGCGGACCAGCTCCGCGCGCCCGGCGGCGAGCAGGTCGTGCGGCGACGTGTGATCGCGCCCGAGCACGCCGTGCATGTGAGCGGCGACGCCGTTGCGAGGTCGCTCGCCGTCGACGACGAGCACCCTCCGGCGTGAGCGCCCGAGCATCAGTGCGGCGCTGAGTCCGGCACTCCCGCCGCCCACGACGACGACATCCCATTCGGTGTGCGCCTCACTCATGTCGCCCCATTCCGGCCGCCCACGCGGCTGCTGTCGATCTCGGACCCGCCACGCGACACGCGGCGCTCGCGCATGCTAGCAGCGGGCGGTCGTCGCTGTCGTGGCCGTCGCCATCGCCGGGGGAGCGGTCGCCACGCGACGTCGCGTCAGGTCGGTGTGATCTCATCGACGAAGCCGTGCGCCTCGCCGAGGATCACCCGCCAGCGCTCGGGACCCGCGTCGTAGGGCACGACGGCCCACTCGCGCATGGGCCGGCCGCGCATGACCATGTTGTCGAGGCCGAGCTCGTCGACGCGCTGCTCGGAGAGCTTCACGACGAGGTCGCCCGCGGTCGACGCGAACGCGAACATCTTGCCGCGCACCGAGAGCGCCTCGGAGCCGAACATGCGCGTCATCGCGACGTCGGGCTGCGCGAGCAGGTCGCCCCCGACGTCGGCCAGCCGCTCGAGGGCTCGGGCTCGCTCGGGATTGGGCTTCGCCATGCCGCGATGCTACGCCCGGCCTCCGACACGGGCGCGCGGCATCCGTCCGGGGCGCGCAACCCCGGCGCGACCGCGGCATCCGTCAGTGGTAGCGGCCGCTGTAGGCGTTGAGCGCGGGCTGGCCGCCGAGGTGAGCGTAGAGCACGTTCGAGTCCTTCGAGATGGTGCCCGTCGTCACGAGCTCGATGAGGCCGGCCATCGACTTGCCCTCGTAGACGGGGTCGAGGATCACGCCCTCGAGGCTGCCGGTGAGCCGCATCGCCTCGTCGGTCGACTCGACGGGGATGCCGTAGTGATCGCCCGCCCAGCCCTCGAGCACCGTGACCTCGTCGTCGCGCAGGTCGCGTCCGAGGCCGATGAGCTCGGCCGTGTCGCGGGCGATGCGCCCGACCTGGTCGCGCGTCTCGTCGATCGTCGCGGACGCGTCGATGCCGAGGACCCTGCGGGGCCGGCCGCCGAAGTTCTGCTCGAGGTCGGCGAAGCCGGCGATCATGCCCGCATGCGTCGAACCCGTGACCGAGCACACCACGATCGTGTCGAAGAAGACGCCGAGCGCCTCCTCCTGCGCGGCGACCTCGTGCGCCCAGTTCGCGAAGCCGAGTCCGCCGAGCGGGTGGTCGGATGCCCCGGCCGGGATCGGATACGGCGTGCCGCCGGCCGCCTCGACGTCGGCGATCGCCTGCTTCCACGACTCGCGGAAGCCGATGCTGAAGCCCGCGGGGGAGAGGCGCACGTCGGCGCCCATGAGCCGCGAGAGCAGGATGTTGCCGACGCGGTCGTTCACCGAGTCCGGCCAGTCCACCCAGTGCTCCTGCACGAGCACCGCCTTCATGCCGAGGTGCGCGGCGACGGCCGCGACCTGGCGGGTGTGGTTGGACTGCACGCCGCCGATCGACACGAGCGTGTCGGCGCCCTTCGCGAGCGCATCGGGCACGAGGTACTCCAGCTTGCGGGTCTTGTTGCCGCCGAACGCGAGGCCGCTGTTCACGTCCTCGCGCTTCATCCAGACGCGGGCGCCGCCGAGGTGCGCGCTCAGCCGGTCGACGGGGTGGATGGGGCTCGGCCCGAACGTCAGCTGGTGACGGGGGAAGTCTGCGAGGGCCATGGTTCTCTCCTTCAGGGGGTGGGGGTGACGGCGGCCTCGAGGTGGAGCAGGCGACCCAGGGTCGACCAGTTCTCCCGTGCGGCGATGCCGGCCTCGTCGGCGAGTCCGGCCGCGCAGAGCTCGATGATGCGGTCGTGGTCGCCGACGGATCCGCGTCCGGCGAGCGATCCGAACCGGGCGCGCTCGAGCCGGCGCAGGAGCGGCGTGACCTGTTCGAGCAGGCCGGGCAGCAGCGGGTTCGCGCTCGCCCGCACGGCGACGTCGTGGAACTCGTCGTCGGCGACGATCGCCGCGTCGACGTCCTCGGCCCGCAGCGCATCGGCGAATCGCTCGTTCGCGTCGCGCATCGCGTCGAGGTCGGCGTCGGTGAGCTGCGGCACGGCGTCGCGCACGGCGAGCTCGTGCAGGCTCGCGGCGATGCGCTGCGCCGCGAGCGCGGTGCGGGTGTCGAGCGGGGCGACGACGGTCTGCTTCGCGCGGCGGGTGTGCACGAGTCCGGCGGTCTCGAGCCGCGCGATCGCCTCGCGGATGGGCGTGCGGCTCACGCCGAGCCATGCTTCGAGCTCGGGGTCGCGCAGCCGCTCGCCGGGCGCCAGCTGGCCACTGACGATCGCGTCGCGCAGCTCGCGATAGGCGTAGTCGCGCAGCGAGGTCGGGCGCTCGGCTCGAGCTTCGGGAAGCGGCATGCAATATATTGCAGCGGATGCCGCGCGGCCGTGTCAAGGCGACGGGGACGTCCGGCGCGGTCAGCGACGCGATCGCCGTCGGCCGCCGAGGATCGCGACGACCTGGTCGGCCGTGGCGACCAGGAACTCGCCCGAGAGCTCTTCGGCGACCCAGCGCTTGGCCACGAGGTTCGCCGGATACACGAGGGTGTCGTGCCGTCGCTCGTACAGGGCGAGCTCGGTGCCGTCGTCGTCCTCGGCGATCATCCACTCGAGGGGGACGCGGCCGATGAGATGCTGACCGAACGTCATGCCGATCGCGTTGATCATGACGTTCGGGTCGTCGCGCTCGGGCGGGTTGATGCGTCGCCACGTTGCGATCGAACGCTCGTAGACGGCCCTGATCTGGGCGAGATCGGTCGGGTCGGTACCGGCGTGGGTGACGAGCTCGACGTGCGCCCTGATCCACTCGCGTTCGGGGTCGCTGATCGCATGCAGCCGCGGGAGCGGCGCCGCCTCGGCGGGAACCGAATGCTTGGAGAACAGGGGCACCGGGCAATTCTCTCCCGGCTGCTCGCGGCGCGCATGCCCGAGCACGACGCTCATTCGGGGTACAGGCCGGACGCCGGGTTCCGCCCGTGCCGCTCCGGGCCGGCCACCCTCGAGCACGGGCGCGGATGTCGCCGGTGCGGCGTACCGTGTGCGGCATCCCACGATCCAAGGAGGCATCACCATGGCGAACCTCGTCGTGCACTTCGAGATCCACGCGACCGAGCCGCAGCGGCTCGTCGACTTCTACTCCGAGCTGCTGGGGTGGAGCTTCCAGCAGTACGGCGACACGTACTGGGTGATCGACACCGGCGAGGGCTCCATCGGCAACGTCGCCGGCCAGCCCGGCATGGGCATCAACGGCGGACTGACCAAGCGCGAGGGTCCGGCGCCCGAGATCGGCGCGCCGGTCAACGGCGCGAACTTCGTGGTGGGCGTCGACGACGTCGACGGCCTGATGAAGCGCGGCATCGAGTTGGGCGCCACCGAGGCCCTGCCGGCGACGGACTGGCCGGGGATCGGCCGGGGTGGCTACCTGCTGGACCCCGACCACAACGTCTTCGGGCTCATCTCGCCGGTGCTCTCCGACGGGACGGTCGCGATGGGCATGGACGCGGAGCCGGCGTAGGCGCGAGCCCGTGTCGGCGGCCAGTGGCAGACTTGCCCCGTGCTGCTCGATGAGCTCGTCACCACGTCCGACACCGTCGCCGCCACGCGCTCCCGGCTGGCCAAGGTCGACGCGCTCGCCGCGCTGCTCGTGCGGCTCGAGCCCGACGAGATCGCCCCGGCGATCGGGTTCCTCGTGGGCAAGCCGCGGCAGGGCCGCGTCGGCGTCGGCTGGCGCAGCGTCGCCACCGTGATGGGCGAGCCCGCCGAGACGCCGTCGCTCACGGTCGGCGACCTCGATGCGTTGCTCGACCGACTGCGCGCCACGGCGGGCACCGGCTCGGCCGCCGATCGCACGCGCGACCTGCGCGACCTCACGTCGCGGGCCACCGAACGCGAACAGGGCTTCCTCGCCAAGGTGCTGCTCGGCGAGATGCGCACGGGTGCGCTCGAGGGCGTCGTCACCGACGCGATCGCGCGTGCCGCGCAGCGACCGGGCGACGTGGTGCGGCGCGCGGCGATGCTCTCGGGCGACCTCGGCGAGACGGCGCGGCTCGCGCTCACGGGCACCGAGCAGGAGCTCGAGGCGGTCGGCCTCGAGGTGGGCCGACCGGTGCTGCCGATGCTGGCGGCGACGGCCGCCACGGCGTCGGCCGCACTCGTGACGACGGGCGAGGCATCCGTGGAGTACAAGCTCGACGGCGCGCGCATCCAGGTGCACCGTTCGGGCGACGACGTGCGCGTGTTCACGCGCAACCTCGCCGACATCACGCACCGGCTTCCCGAGGTCGTCGAGGTCGTGCGACGGATGCCGGTGCGCGACGTCATCCTCGACGGCGAGACGCTCTCGCTCGACGAAGACGGCGCGCCCCGCCCGTTCCAGGAGACGATGTCGCGCTTCGGTGCGGATGCCGCGCGCGAGACGCTGCTGCATCCGTGGTTCTTCGACGTGCTGCACGTCGACGGGCGCGACCTGCTCGACGAGCCGCTCTCGACGCGGCTGGCCGAGCTCGAGCGCGTGGCCGCGGGGCACCGCATCCCCGGCGAGGTCACGTCCGATCCCGAGGTCGCCGAGCGGGTGTCGCGCGACGCGCTCGCCGCCGGGCAGGAAGGGGTCGTCGTGAAGGCGATCGGGTCGCCGTATGCCGCGGGCCGACGCGGATCGAGCTGGATCAAGGTCAAGCCGGTGCACACCTACGACCTCGTGGTGCTCGCCTGCGAGTGGGGCTCGGGTCGACGCACCGGCTGGCTGTCGAACCTGCACCTCGGCGCACTCGACCCGATCGGGGAGTTCGGCGAGGCCGGCGATTACGTCATGGTGGGCAAGACGTTCAAGGGGCTCACCGACGAGCTGCTGCGCTGGCAGACCGAGTACTTCCAGGAGATCGAGGTGCGCCGCACGGCCAACACCGTGTGGGTGGCGCCCACCACGGTCGTCGAGATCGCGATCGACGGCGTGCAGCGCTCGACGCGGTACCCGGGCGGCATCGCGCTGCGCTTCGCGCGCGTCAAGCACTACCGCGACGACAAGCGGCCCGAAGACGCCGACACGATCCAGACGCTCCGCGCACTCCTGCGCGGCTGACGGGGTCCGCGCTCAGCCGGCGGTGGCGAGCGCGCGGGGCAGCTCGTCGCAGAGCTCGCGTGCGAGGAATCCCACCGGCGCGATCCTCCCCGACAGACGATCAGCCGATGCAGCATGCGCGAACGTGCCCCAGACGGCGGCCTGCGCGGCCTCCGCTCCTCGCGCGAGGAGCCCGGCGACCGCGCCCGCGAGCACGTCGCCGCTGCCCGCCGTGCCGAGGCCGGGACCTCCCGCCTCCACGGTCCATCGGTCGCCCCCGGCCTCGGCGATCTCGCCGTAGCAGGTGACGGCCGCACCGTAGCGGCCGGCGACCTCGGCGACGGCACGTGCTGGGTCGTCGACGTCGTGGCCGAGCAGGATGCCCGCCTCGTCGAGGTTGGGGGTCAGCACCGTCGCGGCCGGGAGCACGAGGTCGTCGAGGTCGGGAAGCACGCCGAGCGCGAAGGCATCCAGCACGAGGCCCGCCTCCGCCCCGATCGCCTCGCAGGTCTCGGCGACGGCGCGGAGCGCGATCCCCGGCTCGACGAACCCGGGACCCACGACGACGGCATCGGCGGAGTCCAACTCCGCGCGCACGTCGTCGGTCAGCAGGGCGCCGCGGCCGTCGGCCAGCGCGACGACGCCCGCCTCCGGGACGGCGATGGCCACATGCCCGGCGATCGCCTCGGGCACCACGAGGCTGAGCCGGCCGGCGCCGACCCGGAGTGCGGCGAGGCCGGTGAGCAGGACCGCGCCGGGCGTCCGCGGGGAGCCGCCGACGACCACGACCCGGCCGCGCGCATCCTTCGATCCGCCGGGTTCGGGCAACGGCCAGTCGCGCAGCAGTGCCGCGTCGACGAGCTCACTTCGGCGTGACATCGGGGTCTCCAGGATGCAGCGTCACCGCCGCGCCCTCGACGCGCAGGTGATCGACCACGCCGAACGCCACCAGCCGGAACCGACCGTCAGCGTGCTCGAGCTGCGTGACCGAGGCGTTGCCGACGAGGTTCGCCTGCGCGAACTCCAGCAGCTGCCCTTCGCTCCATCCGAGGAGCACGTACAGCGACAGCAGCACGACGGCGTCGTGCGCCATCACGAACGCCCGGTCACCGGCGGTGTCGCCGAAGTCGCGGAAGAACGAGCGCAGTCGCAGCGCCACATCCGCCCACGACTCGCCACCCGGGGGCCGATGGTAGAACTTGCCCAGGTGCCGTCGGCGCTCGAACTCGGTCGGCACCCGCGCCAGCACGCCGGCGCGGGTCAGGAGGTCGAGCACGCCGAGCTCGCGGTCGCGGAGGCGTTCGTCGGCGAACACGATGGCGTCCTCGGCCTGTTCGCCGACGGCGATCTCGAGCGTCTGGCGGGCGCGGACATACGGGGAGGTCCAGAACGAGTCGAACTCGCCCAGCCGGGGTCGGAGCCAGCGGCCGAGCGCATCGGCCTGGTCGATGCCCACCGGTGAGAGCGGCACATCGGCATCTCGCGGCTCGAGCGGGATCACCTCGAGTCCCTCCGCCTCCGCCCTGGACGCGGCGACGTTGCCGATGCTCTCCCCATGCCGGGCGAGCCACACCTCTCGCACCACGAGCCCTCCTCCG
>CBFGWW010000035.1:0-19759 GCA_965652625.1 uncultured Agromyces sp. | reverse complement strand
GCCGGCCCCCGTGGGGCCCGCCCGCCACCCCACACCACTCGCTCCACCCCACCTACCCCCATCCACCCGCCAGCCGAAGGAGGCTGCCGTGCACCGCGTCTGCTTCCAGCTCCAGGTCCGGCCCGACCGGATCGAGGAGTACGTCGAGCGCCACGCCGCCGTGTGGCCCGACATGCTCCGGGCCCTCGCCGAGCACGGCTGGCACAACTACTCGCTCTTCCTCCGCGACGACGGCCTGCTCATCGGGTACGTCGAGACGCCCTCGATCGAGGACGCCGTCGCGGGCATGGCCGCCACGGACGTGAACGCCCGTTGGCAGGCCGAGATGGCGGAGTTCTTCGAGGACCTCGGCGACGCCCGACCCGACACCGGGTTCGTGCAGCTGCGGGAGGTCTTCCACCTCGAGGAGCAGCTCGGGCGCCTCGATGGCACGACGACAGGCAAGTGAGAGAGACATGACGACGTTCGCAGACATCACCGACCGCCTCGCGGCGCTCGCCATCGAGGTGCCGAGCTGGGCCTACGGGAACTCCGGAACCCGGTTCAAGGTGTTCGGCACGCCCGGCACCCCGCGGACCGTCGAGGAGAAGATCGCCGACGCCGCTGCGGTGCACCGGTTCACCGGGCTCGCGCCGACCGTGGCCCTGCACATCCCGTGGGACCTGGTCGACGACTTCGGTGCGCTCAAGGCGTACGCCGAGGACCAGGGCGTGGCCCTCGGCACGATCAACTCCAACACCTTCCAGGACGACGACTACAAGCTCGGCAGCCTCACGCACGCCGACCCGAAGGTCCGCGAGAAGGCGCTGCAGCACAACCTCGACTGCATCGAGGTCATGAACGCCACCGGCTCCCGCGACCTGAAGATCTGGCTCGCGGACGGCACCAACTACCCGGGCCAGGGCGACATCCGCGCCCGCCAGGACTGGCTGGCCGAGGGGCTCCAGCGGATCTACGACCAGCTCGGCGACGACCAGCGGATGGTGCTGGAGTACAAGTTCTTCGAGCCGGCGTTCTACCACACCGACGTCCCGGACTGGGGCACGTCGTACGCCCACGTGGCCGCGCTCGGCGACAAGGCGTTCGTGTGCCTCGACACCGGGCACCACGCGCCGGGCACGAACATCGAGTTCATCGTCGCGCAGCTGCTGCGGCTCGGGAAGCTCGGCTCGTTCGACTTCAACAGCCGCTTCTACGCCGACGACGACCTGATCGTCGGTGCGGCCGACCCGTTCCAGCTGTTCCGGATCCTGGTCGAGGTGATCCGGGGCGGCGGCTACGGCCCCGACAGCGACGTGGCGCTGATGCTCGACCAGTGCCACAACATCGAGCAGAAGATCCCCGGTCAGATCCGCTCCGTGCTCAACGTGCAGGAGATGACCGCGCGGGCGCTGCTGCTCGACAACGAGGCCCTCACCGACGCGCGCAACGCGGGCGACGTGCTGCGGGCGAACGAGATCTTCATGGACGCGTTCTACACCGACGTACGACGCGACCTGGCCGGCTGGCGCGAGGAGCGCGGCCTCCCGGCCGACCCGATGGCGGCCTACTCCGCCAGCGGCTACCAGCAGCAGATCGAGGCCGACCGAGTCGGCGGCAACCAGGCAGGATGGAACTGACCTCCCATGACGAACCCCACTGTGGCAGAGCTGATCGAGCGGTCGAACCGGCTCGGCGCCGACCCGCGGAACACCAACTACGCGGGTGGCAACACCTCCGCGAAGGGCACCGAGCGCGACCCGGTGACCGGCGAGGACGTCGAGCTGGTCTGGGTCAAGGGCTCCGGCGGTGACCTCGGCACCCTGACCGAGCCGGGCCTGGCGGTGCTCCGGCTGGACCGGATGCGGGCGCTGGTCGACGTCTACCCGGGCGTGGACCGTGAGGACGAGATGGTCGCCGCGTTCGACTACTGCCTGCACGGCAAGGGCGGCGCCGCACCGTCGATCGACACCGCGATGCACGGTCTCGTGGACGCCGCGCACGTGGACCACCTGCACCCGGACTCCGGCATCGCCGTCGCGACCGCCGCCGACGGCGAGAAGCTGACCGAGGTGATCTTCGACGGCAAGGTCGTGTGGGTGCCGTGGCGCCGGCCCGGCTTCCAGCTCGGCCTCGACATCGCCGAGATCAAGCGGCAGAACCCCGACGCGATCGGCTGCGTCCTCGGCGGGCACGGCATCACCGCGTGGGGCGACACCTCGGCGGAGGCCGAGGCCAACTCGCTGTGGATCATCCAGACCGCGGCGGCCTACATCGAGGAGCACTCGCGGCCGGAGCCGTTCGGCCCCGCCCTCGACGGGTACGCCGCCCTGCCGGAGGCCGAGCGCCGGGCCAAGGCGGCGGCGCTGGTGCCGACGATCCGCTCCATCGCCAGCCAGGACAGGCCGATGGTCGGCCACTTCACCGACTCCGACGTGGTGCTCGACTTCCTGGCCGCTGAGGAGCACCCGCGGCTGGCCGAGCTCGGCACCTCCTGCCCCGACCACTTCCTGCGCACCAAGGTGAAGCCGCTGGTGCTCGACCTGCCGGCCACCGCGTCGGTGGAGGAGTCGATCGCCCGGCTGCTCGAGCTGCACACCGCCTACCGCGAGGACTACCAGGGCTACTACGACCGGCACGCGACCGCCGACTCGCCCGCGATCCGCGGTGCGGACCCGCTGATCGTGCTGGTGCCCGGTGTGGGCATGTTCAGCTTCGGCAAGGACAAGCAGACCGCGCGCGTGGCCGGCGAGTTCTACGTCAACGCGATCAACGTGATGCGCGGCGCCGAGGGGCTCTCGACGTACGCCCCGATCGACGAGGCCGAGAAGTTCCGGATCGAGTACTGGGCGCTGGAAGAGGCCAAGCTGCAGCGGATGCCGAAGCCGAAGCCGCTGGCCACGCGGATCGCGCTCGTCACCGGCGCCGCGTCCGGAATCGGCAAGGCGATCGCCGCGAAGTACGCCGCCGAGGGCGCCTGCGTGGTCATCGCCGACCTGTCGCTGGAGAAGGCGCAGGCCGCGGCCGCCGAGATCGGCAGCTCCGACGTGGCCGTGGGTGTGCAGGTCGACGTCTCGGACGAGGCGAAGGTGGAGGCCGCGGTCGCCGAGGCGCTGCTCGCGTTCGGTGGGCTGGACCTGGTGGTCAACAACGCGGGGCTCTCGCTGTCCAAGGCGCTGCTGGAGACCACCGTCGCCGACTGGGACCTCCAGCACAACGTGATGGCCAAGGGCTCGTTCCTGGTCTCCCGCACCGCCGCGAAGGCGATGATCGAGCAGCGGCTGGGGGGCGACATCGTCTACATCTCCAGCAAGAACTCGGTGTTCGCCGGCCCGAACAACATCGCCTACTCCGCCACCAAGGCCGACCAGGCCCATCAGGTGCGACTCCTCGCGGTCGAGCTCGGCGAGTACGGCATCAAGGTCAACGGCATCAACCCCGACGGCGTCGTGCGCGGCTCGGGCATCTTCGCCTCGGGCTGGGGTGCGAACCGCGCCAAGACCTACGGCATCGAGGAGGAGGACCTCGGCAAGTTCTACGCCCAGCGCACGATCCTCAAGCGGGAGGTGCTCCCCGAGCACGTGGCGAACGCGGTCTTCGTGCTCACCGGCCCCGAGCTGAGCCACACCACCGGCCTGCACATCCCGGTCGACGCGGGCGTCGCCGCGGCGTTCCTGCGATGACCGGCGGGTCGGTCGCAGCGGTCGACCTCGGCGCGACGAGCGGACGCGTCATCGTCGGCCACGTCGACGCCGCGGCCGGCCGGCTCGAGCTCGACCACGTGGCTCGGTTCCCGAACGGGCCCGTGCGGCTCGCCTCGGGCCTGCACTGGGACTTCACCGGCCTCTACCGCGACCTCACGCGCGGGCTCGCCGACGCGTTCCGCCGCGAGCCCGGTGTCGCGTCGATCGGCGTCGACTCCTGGGCGGTGGACTACGGCCTGCTGCGCGGCGACCGGATGCTCGGCGAGCCGTTCCACTACCGCGACGTGCGCAACGAGCGCGCGGTCGAGCGGGTCCACGCGGTCGTGCCGTTCGAGGAGCTCTACCGCCGCAACGGCCTGCAGTTCCTGCCGTTCAACACGGTGTACCAGCTCGCGGCCGAGCAGTCCGACGGACTGCTCGACCTCGCCGACTCGATGCTGCTCATCCCCGACCTCATCGGCTTCCAGCTCACGGGCACCCGGGTCGCCGAGCTGACGAACGCGTCGACGACCGGCCTCGTCGGGGTGGAGACCGGCGAGTGGGACTACGAGCTCATGGAGCGGCTCGGGCTCGAGGCATCCGTGTTGCCCCGCCTCGTCTCGCCGGGCGCGTCGCTCGGCGGCCTGCGGCCCGACGTCGCGGCCGACCTGGGCGCCCCCGCGGGCGTCGAGGTGGTCGCGGTCGGCTCGCACGACACCGCGTCGGCGGTCGTCGCCGTGCCGATGCGCCCCGAGTCCGCCGCGTACATCTCGTGCGGCACGTGGGGCCTCGTCGGCGTCGAGCTCGAGCAACCGGTGACGACGGATGCCGCGCGCGAGGCCAACTTCACGAACGAGGGCGGCGTCGACGGACGCGTCCGCTTCCTGCACAACGTGATGGGGCTCTGGCTGCTGTCGGAGTCGGTGCGCTGGTGGGAGCGCGACGGATCGTCGATCGACCTGCCCGAGCTGCTCGCGCAGGCCGCGGCGGTGACGACCGACGTCGCGGTGTTCGACGCGAACGACCCGCGGTTCCTCGCACCGGGCGACCTCCCCGGGCGCATCGCCGAATGGTGCGCCGAGCGCGGCGTGCCCGCGCCGCAGAGCCGCGCTGAGTTCGCCCGCTCGATCATCGAGAGCCTCGCCGAGGCCTTCGCGGGTGCGGTGCGCACGGCGTCGATCCTCTCGGGCGTCGACGTCGAGACGATCCACGTCGTGGGCGGCGGCGCGCTCAACGAGCTGCTCTGCCGGCGCACGGCCGACCGATCGGGCATCCCCGTGCTCGCGGGCCCGGTCGAGGCGACCGCCATCGGCAACGTGCTCGTGCAGGCCCGGGCGGCCGGGTTCGCCGGGTCGGACCTCGAGTCGCTGCGCGCGCTCGTCGCGGCGTCGTTCCAGCCCGTCCGCTACGAGCCGTCGGCTCGCTGAGTCGACAGGGTCGCCGTCAGTGCCCGTGCGCGAGCTGCTGCAACCCGATCACGCCGGCGCCGAGCGCGAGCAGGATGCCGAGCGCGACGACCTGCTTCCACCACGTGACGCGCGTGCGGCGCACGGCGAACCAGCCGATGAGGCCGAGGGTCACCAGGTAGACGATGGATGCCGCGCGCAGCGCGCCCTCGAGCTGGAACACGCCGAGCACGGCGAGCACGAGCAGGATGAGCGGCACGCCCGCGGACGCGATCGCCGACCCCGAGACGCGCGCCATGCGGCCGAGCTCGCCGCCGTCGGGGAACGCCTGGTGCACCGCCAAGTGGGCGATGACCTCGGCCACGAAGCCCGCCGCCGAGATCGCGACGATCCCGACGAGCAGGGTGAGCGTCGCGCGGGTCGCCGTGATGTGCTCGACGTTGTTGATCTGCACGAGCACGATCGCGAGCCCGGTGAACGTGGCGTAGACGCGCTCCTTCAGCGCCTCGGCGCGCTCCTCGTCGTCGGCTGCAGCGGCCTGGTCCATGGCGGCCACGGTAGCACCAGGCCCGGCGGCCGATCAGGCCATCGAGGGCATCGTCCGCGCCCAGGTGGAGCAGCTGCCGTGAGTCGCACCCACCGCTCTGGAAGGATGGCCGGATGAGCGAACCCCGCCTCCTCGTGACCGTGCCCGGCGAGACCCTGCGACGTGCGATCGGCACGCCGCCCGAGGGCGTCGACATCGAGCTGTGGGACCTGGCCTCCCCCGCGCCCGCCGACCACATCGACCTCGTCGTGCCGCCGTACATGGGCGCCGCCGAACGGCTCGGCGCGCTCGAGGGCGTCTCGACGCGGCTCGTGCAGTCGCAGTCGATCGGCTACGACGACGTGCCCGACGTGCTGCCGCCGGGCCAGGTGTTCGCGAACGCGGCATCCGTGCACGAGACCTCGACGGCCGAGCTCACGCTCGCGCTCGTACTGGCCGCGCAGCGCGGCATCCCCGACTTCGTGCGCGCCGCAGAGCAGGGCCGCTGGGCGCCGGCGCGCCACGAGAGCCTCGCCGATCGGCGCGTGCTCCTGCTCGGCTACGGCGGCGTCGGTCGTGCGATCGAGGACCGGCTCGCGCCGTTCGAGGTCGAGCTCGTGCGCGTCGCCACGCGCGCACGCGACGACGAGCGCGGACGCATCCACGGCATCGACGAGCTGCCCGCCCTGCTGCCCACGGCCGACATCGTGATCGTCGGCGTGCCGCTCACCGACGCGACGACGGGGCTCGTCGACGACGCGTTCCTCGCCGCGCTGCCCGACGGCGCCCTCGTGGTGAACATCGCGCGCGGCAGGGTCGCCGACACCGACGCGATCCTCGACCACGCGTCGCGCGGCCGCCTGCGCTTCGCGCTCGACGTCACCGACCCCGAGCCGCTGCCCGATGGGCATCCGCTGTTCGCGCTGCCGAACGTGCTCATCTCCCCGCACGTGGGCGGCGCGTCGACCGCGATGATGCCGCGCATGGCACGGCTCGTGCGGACCCAGATCGAGCGGATGCTGCGGGGTGACGAGCCTCTCAACGTCGTGCTGCGCACCTGACCGGCCGCGCTGCGCGCAACTCGCGACCCGTCCCGAACGACTCGCCTGCCCGACCGCCCCGAACCCCCGAGAGGATCCCCCATGCCGCAGTTCGACGCCGCCTTCGACTGGGTCCGCCGCAACGTGCACGACGGCCCGCTGCCGTCGGCGGTGCTCGGGGTCGCGACGGCCGAGGGGGTCGTGGCGCTCGAGGCCTTCGGCGCGACCGGCGGGCGGGCGGCATCCGTCGACGACCACTACCCGCTGTTCTCGATCACGAAGCCGATCGTGGGGCTCGCGGCGCTGCACCTCGTGGAGCAGGGGCGACTCACGCCCGAGACGCCGCTGACCCGCGCCGTGCCCGAGTTCGGCGGCTGGCGCGACGACGTCGTGCGGCTGCGGCACCTCGTGAGCCACACGTCGGGCATCAGCGAGCCGCCGCTCGACGTGCCCGGCGGCCTCCGTCCGTCGCTGCTCGTGCCCTCGCGCGACTTCCCCGCGGGCGCCGCCTCGCGCTACTCGTCGATCGCGTTCGAGGGCATCGCCGCGCTCATCGAGGACGCGTCGGGCGCGCCGTGGGAGCAGGCCGTCGCCAAGGTCGGCGAGCGCGCGGATGCCCCGGGCCTCACCTTCGACGCCGACTCGTCGCCGCACGTGCCCGTCGACGTCGTCGAGCAGGGCCTCGACTGGGCGCAGTTCACGTCGCTGCGGCATCCGGGCGCCGGACTCTTCGCCCGCGCCGCCGACCTGCTCGCCGTCGGCACCGCGCTGCTGCGCAACGACGGGTCGCTCGTGGCGCGCGTGACCTTCGAGGCGATGCGGCGTCCGCTCACCGCGGGCCTCCCGAAGCTCGAGCCCTACGTCGAGTCGCGCGGCCAGGACTGGGGCTTCACCTGGAACCTCCGGCACTCGGCGCCGGGCCTGCTCGCGCGCGACACGTTCGGCCACGGCGGCTGGGCCGGCACCGAGTTCTGGATCACGCCGTCGCTCGACGTCTGCTTCGTGCTGCTCACGAACATCGGCGGCGGCTTCGGCCGCTTCGGCGTCGACGGCGACGAGCTGCACAACGCGGTGGCCGCCGCGGCCTGACCTGACGCCGGCGCGGCCCGGTGCGCGCAGGCACGAGCGCGCGTCGGTGTGAGCACGAGCCGCCACTGTCCGGGATCCCGGATCGGGAGTACCCTGAGCATCGACCGAACGTTTGCGGAGCGTCTTGGGGGCTGGGGCGCGCGCGGCGCGAGGTCAGTGGTGACCCGGTGGGAGCCGGGCCACCGGTCGACGAGGATGCGCGCATGGACGCCGTCATGGAGCTGGAGATCGGGCCCGGCCCCGAGTCGGGCTCCTACGTGGTGCGCGTGCTGCGCTCCGTCGGGGGCGGTGAGCCGACCGAGGCGATCGCACTCGACGTCGACGAGCTCGTGGATCGACGGCCCGAGCTCGAAGCGAGCGTCCTGCTGTCGTCGGTCTCGGCCCGTCGCATCATGACCGATACCGAGGCGGCGCTGCAGGCGGTCGGCCGCCGGCTCTTCGAGGCCGTCTTCACCGGCGACGTCTACGCCGCCTACCGCACGAGCGTCGCCGTCGCCTCCGAACGCGGCACGGGCGTGCAGATCGCCCTGCGCCTCACCGCCCCGGGGCTGGCGGCCCTGCCGTGGGAGGCGCTGTTCGATCCCTCCACGGAGACCTACCTGTGCCGCAAGGAGCCGCTCGTCCGGCACGTTCCCGCCCCGCCCACGGCGGCGGCACTCGCGATCGAGCTCCCGTTGCGCGTGCTGGCGATGGTCTCGTCGCCGCGCGGCCTTCCTCCGCTCGACGTCGAGCACGAACGCGAACTGCTCGAGGAGGCGCTCCGGCCCCACCTCGACGCCGGACGCGTGGAGGTCGAATGGCTCGAACCCGTGACGTGGTCACGCGTGCACGACAAGCTCCTCGAGCAGGAGTGGCACGTCCTCCACTTCATCGGGCACGGCACGTTCGACATCGACACCGACGAGGGCGTGCTCGCATTCGTCGGACGCGACGGCCGCGCCGACTACGTGGCGGCGTCGGCGCTCGCCGACCTTCTCGCCGAGGCGGAGCCCACGCCGAGGCTCGTGCTGCTCAACTCGTGCCGGTCGGCCGCAGGTGGACCCGACGACCTCTTCTCGGGCACCGCGGCCGCCCTGGCGCACAGCGGCATCCACGCGGTGGCTGCGATGCAGTTCTCGATCAGCGACACCGCCGCGATCGAGTTCTCTCGCGGGTTCTACTCCGCGCTGGCGCATGGTCGAGGGATCGACGAGGCCGTGCGGAGCGGCCGCATCGGCATCCTCGGTCTCGGTCGCGGCACGCTCGAGTGGGTGACTCCGGTGCTGTACCTGCGCGGCGAGGACACGCGCCTGTTCGACGTGGCGCAGCGGGCCGGGAGCGCCGACGCTGACGCGCCGGCCGCCCGATCTCCACGCCCTCGCGAAGCCGACGGCTCGCCGCGAACGCCGACCGAGGACGGGGAAGCCCGGCGACGGAGGCTGTGGCTCGTCGGCGGCCTGGTCGCGGTCGGCGCCGCCGTCGCGCTGGGGGCGGCACTCCTCGTGCCGCAATGGATCGGCGGCGGAAGCGACGGCGGGGCGGGCGGCGCCTTGGGCGCGGACGAAGTCTTCGTCCGGATGGACAAGGCGTGGACGAGGACCGGCGTCTCGTGCGCCCAGGGCGACCGGATCCGCATCTCCGCACGGGGTGAGGGGGTCTACGACGAGACCGAGGCGGCCGTCGGGCCCGCCGGGCTGGCCACGGGCGAGTCGCCCGAGCCACGCGTCTACCGGAACATCGACTCGTTCGCGCTCATCGGGGTGCTGGACAACCGGAGCGATGCCTTCTTCGTGGGGTCCGAACAGGTGTACGTGTGCCCGTCGCCCGGCGAGCTGCTGCTCGGGCCGAACGACAACCAGCTGGAGGGGAACCGCGGTGGATTCACCGCGACGGTCGAGCTCCTCCCGGCGGAATGAGCCGGTCATGTCCGGGACTTCCCGCAGCAGAGGTTCAGTGGCCGCACGCTGGCCACGGACACCCCGCACGACGAGGATTCGCCCATGGACACCGTGATGGAGTTGGAGATCGGGCCCGGCCCCGAACCGGGCTCCTTCCGAGTGCGTGTCCTCCGCTCAGTCGGAGCCGGAGAGCCCGCTGAGACGGTGACCATCGACCTCGACGATCTGGTCGGTCGCCGCCCGCACCTGGAGGCGAGCGTGCTGTCGTCGTCGGTGTCGGCACGTCGGATCATGTCGGACACCGAGGCGGCGATCCAGGACGTGGGCCGTCGGCTGTTCGACTCGGCGTTCACGGGCAGCGTCGAGAGCGCCTACCGCACGAGCCTGGCGGTGGCATCCGAACGCGGCAAGAGCGTGCAGATCTCGCTCCGACTCACCGCCCCCGGCCTCGCCGCGCTCCCGTGGGAGACGCTCTACGACTCCGAGACGCAGACCTACCTCTGCCGCAAGGAGCCGCTCGTGCGGAACGTGCCGGCGCCGTACTCGTCGGCACCACTCGCGCTCGCACCGCCGCTTCGCATCCTCGCCATGATCTCGTCGCCCCGCGGCCTGCCCGCCCTCGACGTCGAGGACGAGCGGGAACGCCTGGAGCGCGCGCTCGGGCCGCACCTCGAATCCGGTCGGGTGGAGCTCCACTGGCTCGAGGATGCCTCGTGGGAGGGCATCCACGGCAAGCTGCTCGAGCGCGAGTGGCACGTCCTGCACTTCGTGGGGCACGGGGCGTTCGACACCGCCACCGACGAGGGCGTGCTCGCGTTCGTCGGTCGCGACGGCCGCGCGGACTACGTCGCCGCGTCGAGCCTCGCCGACCTCCTCGACGAGGCCGAGCCCACGCCCCGGCTCGTCGTCCTCAACTCGTGCCAGTCGGGAGCTGCCGGCACGTCCGACCTCTTCTCGGGCACCGCGGCCGCGCTCGCGCACAGCGGCATCCGCGCCGTCGCCGCGATGCAGTTCTCCATCAGCGACATCGCCGCGATCGCGTTCGCGCGCGGTTTCTACACCGCGCTCGCCTACGGCCGGGGCATCGACGAGGCCGTGCGCAGCGGGCGCATCGGGATCCTGGGTATCGGACGCGGGACGCTCGAGTGGGTCACGCCCGTGCTCTACCTCCGCGGTGAGGACGCCCACCTGTTCGACGTGGCCGCGTTGCCGGCGACGCCACCGCCGATGCCGCCGGCGCCGGCCCCGCCGGCCCGTCCGGCCGCTCCGGACTCCGACCCGGCTCCCGAGATCACCGACGAGACCGAGGAACCGACGGACGAATCCGCGGAGGTCGCCGCGAGTCCGGGGCCGACGACGACGGATGTCCCGGACGGAACGGCGACGGTCGCCCCGGTTCCGCCCGCGGCGCCGACCGACCCGACGTTCGCGACGCCCGAGTGGCAGCGCCCGCCGCCCCGCGACGTGCCGCCCGAACCCGTGCGCCGGGACACATTCGTCCCCCTGCCGCCACCGCCCGGACCGATCCGCACCGCACCGCGCGCGACACCCCGTCCGGTGGAGCGCTCCTCGCGCGTCCTGCCGTGGATCATCGTCGCGATCATCGCTGCGCTCGTGATCGGCGGCGCCGTGTACGCACTCAACCTGCTGCGCCCGTGGGAGGCGAACGGCGGAGGCGGATCGTCGACCACGGCCGACGTCACGATCCCGATGTCGACCCCCTGGACGAATGTCGGCCTGAGCTGCGAGCAGGGCGACGAGTTCGTCATCTCGGTCACGGGAACGGCCTTCCACGATGCGTCGGCCGAGTCCGAGGTCGGCCCTGATGGCATCACGAGCGGCTGGGGAGCCGAATACCGGGTGCTGGCCGAGGCCAACACCGCGTCGGTGATCGGCACGCTCGACACGATCACGGCGATGTTCCCGGTGGGGACGGGGACCACGTACGAATGCCCTGCACCTGGTGGGGGACTGCGGCTCGGCATCAACGACAACGGGTTCGCGGGCAACCACGGCGAGTTCCACGCGATGGTGGTCCTCAACGAGAAGTGACGTACGGCGACGGGGGAAGCCATGGAACGGATCGCGATCTTCACGACGGCCGACGGCGACGAGGTCGCCATCCAGGTCGCCGACGCCGGGCTGCTCCCGTCGGTGGCCGTCGACGAGGCCGCGGACGCCGCCGAGCCGGTGCCCGGCCTCACCGTGCGCGGCATCCCCGACGCGGCACTGTCGACCCGCGGCATCCCGAGCGGTCGACTCGTGGAACGGACGCAGCAGAGCCTCGACGACGTGCTCGCCCACGCCCGCCCCGCGGTCTCGGCGCTCCTGCGCCAGGTCCGGGAGCAGGAGGACGCGCCCGACGAGCTCGAGGTGGAGTTCGGCGTGCAGGTGAGCCTCGAGGTCGGGGCGTACATCGCTGCGGCGAGCTCGCAGGCGAACTTCCGCGTGACCATGCGCTGGCTCGCGCGGAGGACGTGAGGTCGCCATGGACGCCGTGATGGAGCTGGAGATCCGGACCGGCCCCGAGCCGGGGACGTACCTGGTCGAGGTGCTGCGCTCCGTGGGCGGCGGCGAGCCGAAGGCCACGTTCGAGCTCGACCTCGAAGAGCTCCTCGACCGCCGGCCCGCGCTCGAGGACAGCGTCCTCTCCTCGTCGGTGGCGGCGCGGCGCATCATGTCGACGACGGAGGCCGCGATCCAGGGCGTCGGGCGCCAGCTCTTCGACGCCGTCTTCCGCGACGACGTGAACACCGCCTACCGCACCAGCCTCGCCGTGGCATCCGACCGCGGCTCCGGCGTGCAGATCGTGCTCCGACTCACCGCGCCGGGCCTCGCGGCGCTCCCGTGGGAGGCGCTCTTCGACTCGGAGACCGGCACGTACCTGTGCCGCAAGGAGCCGCTCGTCAGGTACGTCCCTGCTCCGTACTCGCCACCGGCGCTCGCCGTCACGCCGCCGCTGCGGGTGCTCGCCATGATCTCGTCGCCGCGTGGGCTGCCGCCCCTCGACGTCGAGGGCGAGAAGGAGCTGCTCGAGAAGGCGCTCCGCCCGCACCTCGATGCCGGTCGCGTGCGGATCGACTGGGTCGACGAGGTGACCTGGGCGAGCGTGCACGACAAGCTGCTCGAGCGCGAGTGGCACGTGCTGCACTTCATCGGCCACGGCACCTACGACAGCGAGACCGACGAGGGCGTGCTGGCATTCGTCGGCAGGGACGGGCGCGCCGACTACGTCGCCGCGTCGAGCCTCGCCGACCTCCTCGCCGAGGCCGATCCGTCGCCGCGGCTGGTGCTGCTCAACTCGTGCCGGTCGGGAACCGGCGGCGCCGACGACCTCTTCTCCGGAACGGCCGCGGCGCTCGTGCACAGCGGCATCCACGCGGTCGCGGCGATGCAGTTCTCCGTCAGCGACGTCGCGGCGATCGAGTTCTCCCGCGGCTTCTATGCCGCACTCGCGCACGGCCGCGGCATCGACGAGGCCGTTCGCAGCGGCCGCATCGGGATGCTGGGGCTCACCCGGGGCACGCTCGAGTGGGTCACGCCCGTGCTCTACCTCCGCGGCGAGGACACGCGCCTCTTCGAGGTCGCGCCCATGGCTGAAGCGCCCGCCGACCGCGCGGGGGCCCCGATCGGTGAGCGCACGGCGGATGGTCCGGATGCCGCGGCGAAGGCGGTTCCGGAAGCCCCGGCGAAGCCGGTGCCGGCCGCCGCGCAGAAGCCGACCACCGCGCCGTCGCGGCCACCCGGTCCCAGCGCGGCACCGCCACCCCCGGGCAGACCCCGGCAGTCGGACCTGCCCCCGCCGAGCGTGCCCCCTTCGGACGCGCCTGCGCCGAAGCCGACGGCCGGCCAGCTTCGGGCCGCGACGACTCCGAGCGCGCCGCCGCCGCGGGGTGCGCCGAGCGCGCCGCCGCCGCGGGGTGCGCCGAGCGCGCCGCCGATCCCGGATGACCCGCTGTGGTGGACGTCGCAGCCGACAACAGGGCCTACCGCGCCATCGCGTCCGCCGAGCGGGCCCGGCTCGACCCGTCCGCAGCCGACTCAGGTGAGGCCGGATCCGAGGCCTCGCCGGAAGGCGTGGCTCATCGTGCCGATCCTTGCGCTCGTGGCGATCGGCGGCGGGTTCGCCGCGTGGCAGTTCCTCGGGTCGACCGGTACCACGCCGGAGGGCGACCAGGATCAGACCTCGGGCTCCGGCACGGGGTCTGGCACCGGGACGACGACCGCTCCTCCGGCGCCCGCGATCCCGCCGAGCGCCGAGGTCACCATGCTCGGCAGTGACGCCGAGGAGTGGACGGGGCTGAGCTGCGTCGCGAACGACACGTTCGAGCTCACGGCGAGCGGCTCGGTGCTGCTCAACGGCAGCGAGGAATCGGCCGTCGGCCCGGCCGGATACCTCGGACCGGAGATCGGCTACCTCCCCGCGTACCCGGCGTTCGGTCCCGGACAGCTGATCGTCGGACTGGACACCGTCGTCGTCGAGTCGTATTCGGGCTTCGCCGAGGACGGCACGGCCACCTATACCTGCCCGAACGCCGGCGACCTGTGGCTCGCCATCAACGACTCGGACACCTCGGACAACGGCGGCACGCTGAGCGTCAAGGTATGGAAGAACCCGCCGATCGAGTGAGAAGAGTCCACGTCGAGATCTACGCGGTCCACGCGGAGTGAGCGTCCGCGCAGCGTCACCGGGCCGAGCCCGGAGTCATGCGGGCTAGCATCGGGAACAACGCCCAACGACGGAAGGTCGACATGCCCCCCTCGGCAGAACCCCGCGTGGCCCTCTACTTCGACTTCGACAACATCGTCATCTCGCGCTACGACCAACTGCACGGCGACGGCGCGTATCGCAAGGACACCTCGCGCAGCAAGGCGCCCGCCTCGGGCACGCAGGCCGCGGCGCGGCTGCTCGAGGCCACGGTCGACGTCGACGCGGTGCTCGACTACGCGTCGACGTTCGGCACGATCGCGCTGGCGCGCGCATACGCCGACTGGTCGACGCCGGTCAACGCGAGCTACCGCGGCCAGCTCATCGACCGCGCGGTCGACCTCGTGCAGCTGTTCCCGCTCGTGAAGTCCATGAAGAACGGGGCGGACATCCGGCTCGCGGTCGACGCCGTCGAGGACCTGTTCCGCCTCGACGGCCTCACCCACATCGTCATCGTCGCGGGCGACTCCGACTACGTGCCGCTCGCGCAGAAGGCGAAGCGCCTCGGCGCCTACGTCGTGGGCATCGGCGTCGCCGGTGGCACCAGCCGGGCGCTGAGCGCCGCGTGCGACGAGTTCGCCGACTACGACGCGCTGCTGTCGACGGATGCCGCGGTCGACGACGACGAGAACACCGCCGCGTCGCCCGAGCCCGCGTCCGCTTCGCCCGAGCCCGCGCCCGAGCCGGCATCGAAGCCGTCGCGCAGCCGGTCGAAGAAGTCGACGGATGCCGCTCCCGACGCCGCGCAGCCGGCGAAGTCGGTCGATGCGGCATCCGTGCCCGCCGAACCCGCACCCGCGGCCGCGCCGCCGACGCGCAACCCCGGCCGCCTGCTGCTCAAGGCGCTGGAGCTGCTGCGCGCTCGGAACGACCAGGAATGGCAGCCGTCGGGCGCCGTGAAGAACCAGATGCAGCGCATGGACCCGTCGTTCCAGGAACGGAAGCTCGGGTTCGGCTCGTTCAGCGACTTCGTGAAGTCGCGCGCCGGCGTCGTCGAGCTCGACGAGGCGGGCAACCGCATCCGGATCCGCCCGAAGAAGGGCTGATCCGCCTCCCAGCGCAGCCCGCGACCTGAGAGAATCTCAGTGCCGCCACCGTGGCGGCCGCGACGCCGAAGCGCCAGGGTACGCGCATGGATGCGGTGCTGGAACTGGAGATCGGGCCGGGACCGGACCCGGGCTCGTTCGTCGTGCGCGTCGTCCGCTCAGCCGGCGGCGGCGAGCCGAGCGGCACGATCCGGCTCGACGTCGACGACCTCGCGATGCGACGTCCGCTGCTCGAGGCGAGCGTGCTCGCGTCGGCGGTGCCGTCCCGACGCGTGCTCCCGGCGACCGAGGCCGCGCTGCGCGAGGTGGGCGAGCGACTGTTCGAGTCCACCTTCAGCGGCGACATCGGTGCGACCTACCGCACGAGCCGGGCCATCGCCGCGGAACGCGGCACCGGGCTGCAGCTCTCCCTGCGGCTGACCGCACCGGGGCTCGCCGCGCTGCCATGGGAGTCGCTGTTCGACCCGCACTCCGACGTGTACCTGTGTCGCAAGGAACCGCTCGTGCGGCAGGTCTCGGCGCCGTACTCGCCGCCCGTGCTCGAGCTCGAGCCGCCCCTGCGGATCCTCGCGATGGCCGCCTCGCCGCGCGGGCTGCCACTGCTGGACGTCTCGGCCGAGCGAGCTCGCCTCGAGGAGGCACTGGGCACCCACCTGGACCGCGGGCTCATCGAGCTCGAGTGGCTCGACGACGCGTCCTGGAGCGGCATCCACGCGAAGCTCCTCGAGCAGGAGTGGCACGTGCTGCACTTCATCGGCCACGGCACCTACGACCTCGGCTCGGACGAGGGCATGCTCGCCTTCGTCGGGCCCGACGGGCGCCCCGATCTCGTCCCCGCGAACGCACTCGCCGACCTGCTCGACGAGGCGGAGCCGACGCCGCGGCTCGTCGTGCTCAACTCCTGCCAGTCGGGCGCGACGGGCGGATCGGACGAGTTCTCGGGGACCGCTGCCGCACTCGCGCACAGCGGCATCCACGCGGTCGCCGCCATGCAGTTCGCGATCAGCGACGCGGCGGCGATCGCCTTCGCGCGCGGTTTCTACACCGCGCTCGCGCACGGCCGCGACGTCGACGAGGCGGTGCGCAGCGGACGCATCGGGATCCTGGGCACGGGGCGCGGCACGCTGGAGTGGGTCACGCCGGTGCTGTACCTGCGGGGCGACGACGCCCGCCTCTTCTCCATCGGGAGGCTGCCTGCCCCGACGGAGGCCGCCACCGGGGCGGCACGGGACGTCGCGTCGGCGCGCGCGCGCAGGTCCTCCACCGCGGCATCAGGGCTCCGGCCATCCGCCGCGACCGGCGACTCGAATCGTGCGCGACGGCCACGCCTCCGCCGGTGGCTCCCCTGGGCGGGCGCGGCCGCACTCGTCGCGGCCACGGGCATCGTGCTCGTCGTGACGCAGCCGTGGTCGACGGGCGGCGGAACCGCAGGAGACGATTCCGGGGGCGACACCGGCGCCGCGGACTCGGCGTCGGGGACGGAGGGCGCGGGTTGGGGCGACGCCGTCGAGGGGATCGCCGGCACCGCCCGGATCGAGGGACCCGTCGAGGCGACCGGAATCGACTACACCGACACCGGAATGTGGTGCGATCAGGGCGGCCATCTGCAGATCAGTGCGTCCGGCGAGATCCAGATGTCCGTGGGGAGCGTCGGCCCGGCCGGACTGACGGATGGATCCTTCGCCGACACCCGCATCCTCAGCGACGCCCCCACCGGCGCGCTCATCGGGCTGATCGAGGACACGGACGAGCCGATGTTCGAGATCGGGGAGGGCTACGACTACGAATGCCCGGTCCCCGGATCGCTGTTCCTCGCCGTCAACTCCACGTCCACGGACGAGACCGAGGGTGCGTTCGACGTGAAGGTGACCTACATCCCTCCGCAGTAGTGCCGGATGCGACTACGCGCCGACGCCGGTGTCGTTCGCGCCCGGCTGTTCGTCGGTCGTCTCGTCGAGGGCGTCGGTCGCGTCCGGCACGCCGGGCACCTCGCCCTCGTCCGTCGGCGGCGGCTGGATGTCGTACGACGACGCCTCGTCGGCCGGCCGCTTCGGGTCGCTCTCCACGGCGTCGCCGTCGGGGGGCGTGTTGATGTCGCTCATGTCGACTCCCGTCTCGGCGCTGCCGCGCCGTCCGGTCCAGTCTCCAGCGGAGTCGGCGTCGACGGCAGGGGCTTGCGCCCGGTGTTCCGCCCATCAGCACGCGTGTGGTCTGACCACATGTGCTAATGTGGTCAGACCACATCGGAGCGGGCGCGGGAGGATCGACATGGCCACTGCGGCATCCCACGCGCCCGAGGCATCCCGAGCACCGACCGCCACCGTCGCGCCCGACACGCCCCGCGCGTGGCAGCTCGTGCTCGAGCACGTCGAGCGGCAGCTGCTCGAGGGGTCTCTCTCGGTGGGCGACCACCTCCCCGGCGAGCGCGCCCTCTCCGCCGAGCTCGGCGTCGGCCGCTCGAGCGTGCGCGAGGCACTGCGGGTGCTCGAGGTGCTCGGCCTGGTCCGCACGCAGGCGGGGTCGGGCCCCACCGCGGGTGCCATCATCATCGCGACCCCGGGCGGCGGCATGAGCGCGCTCATGCGCCTGCAGGTCGCCGCGCGCGGCTTCCCCGTCGCCGACATCGTGCGCACGCGACTCCTGCTCGAGACGTCGGTGGCGGGCGACCTCGCCCAGGCGCCGCACGCCGACCTCGCCCCCGCCAGGCACCTGCTCGACGCCATGGACTCCCCGGGCCTGTCGCCGTCGGAGTTCCTCGCGCTCGACGCGGCCTTCCACCTGGCGCTCGCCGAGGCATCCGGCAACCAGGTCATCACCGCCACCATGGCCGGCCTCCGCAGCGGCATCGAGGCGTACGCGCTCGCGGGCCTCGCGAACATCGCCGACTGGGGCGTCACGTCGACCCGCCTGCGGCACGAGCACCGCGGCATCGTCGAGGCGATCGACGCAACGGATGCCGCCGCCGCCCGTTCGCGCGTCCACGACCACATCTCGGGCTACTACGCCGAGACCTTCCCCGACCCGACGACCACCCAGACCGTGCCGAGGGGGGGGGCGGCGCCCCCCGCCCTGAGCGGGGGGGGGGGGGCGGGGCCCCCCCGCCGCGTCACCTCGACGACCGAGACCAGCAACGAGAGAGAGCGACACCATGGAGCAGGTCCAGTTCCCGTACCCCAAGGAGCTCGCCTAGCTCATGCGGTTCAAGAAGCCGACGATGAACCCCACCGACCGCCGGCTCGAGAAGGCCCTGACGATCTGGGACCTGCGCGACATCGCGAAGCGGCGCACCCCCAGGGCGCCGTTCGACTACACCGAGGGCGCCGCCGAGGGCGAGCTCTCACTCGCGCGCGCCCGCCAGGCGTTCCAGGACGTCGAGTTCCACCCGTCGATCCTGCGCAACGTGCCCGTCGTCGACACGACCCGCGACGTGCTCGGCGGCCCGAGCGCGCTGCCGTTCGGCATCGCCCCCACGGGCTTCACGCGCATGATGCAGACCGAGGGCGAGATCGCGGGCGCGGGCGCCGCGGGCGCGGCGGGCATCCCGTTCACCCTCTCCACGCTCGGCACCACCTCGATCGAGGACGTCAAGGCCGCCAACCCGAACGGCCGCAACTGGTTCCAGCTCTACGTGATGCGCAAGCGCGAGATCTCCTACGAGCTCGCGAAGCGCGCGGCATCCGCCGGCTTCGACACCCTCTTCTTCACGGTCGACACGCCGGTCGCGGGCGCCCGCCTGCGCGACAAGCGCAACGGCTTCTCGATCCCGCCGCAGCTCACGCCCGGCACGGTGATCAACGCGCTCCCGCGACCGGCCTGGTGGATCAACTTCCTCACCACGCCGAAGCTCGAGTTCGCGTCGCTGTCGTCGACGGGCGGCACCGTCGGCGAGCTGCTCGACTCGGCGATGGACCCGACGATCTCGTTCGAGGACCTCGACATCATCCGCGAGATCTGGCCCGGCAAGATCGTGGTCAAGGGCGTGCAGACCGTCGAGGACGCGAAGCTCCTCGCCGACCGCGGCGTCGACGGCATCGTGCTCTCGAACCACGGCGGCCGGCAGCTCGACCGCGCGCCCATCCCGTTCCACCTGCTCCCCCACGTCGTGCGCGAGGTCGGGAACGACCTCGAGGTGCACGTCGACACCGGCATCATGAACGGCGCCGACATCGTGGCCTCCGTGGCGCTCGGCGCGCGCTTCACGCTCATCGGCCGCGCCTACCTCTACGGCCTCATGGCCGGCGGGCGCCGCGGCGTCGACCGCACCATCTCGATCCTGCGCACCGAGGTCGAGCGCACCATGAAGCTGCTCGAGGTCGCCACGCTCGACGAGCTCGGCCCGCAGCACGTCACGCAGCTCGCCCGGCTCCAGCCCATCGCGAAGCCGGTGGCGGATGCCGCGGAGGCC
>CBFGWW010000034.1:0-19910 GCA_965652625.1 uncultured Agromyces sp. | reverse complement strand
GGCCTCCCGGTGCCCGATTGGGCCCGCGTGACGACGACGGCCGAGCTCGACGACTTCATCGCCGACCACGGCGGCTCCGCGGTCGTGAAGACGCCGCGCGGCGGCTACGACGGGAAGGGCGTGCGCGTCGTGCGCTCGGCGGCCGAGGTCGCCGAGTGGTTCGCCACCGTCGCCGAGGACGGCCGCGGCGGTGCGCTCCTCGCCGAGGAGGTCGTCGACTTCCGTCGCGAGCTCGCCCAGCTCGTGGCGCGCCGCCCGTCGGGCGAGGTCGCGGCCTGGCCGCTCGTCGAGACCGTGCAGGTCGGCGGGGTGTGCAGCGAGGTCATCGCGCCCGCACCGCGCTCGGCCGGACGCCTGGCCGACGTCGCCGCCGACGTGGCCATCACGATCGCCGACGGCCTGGGCGTCACGGGCGTGCTCGCCGTGGAGCTCTTCGAGACGACCGACGACCGCGTGCTCGTGAACGAGCTCGCCATGCGCCCGCACAACAGCGGGCACTGGTCGATGGACGGCTCCACGACCGGGCAGTTCGAGCAGCACCTCCGAGCCGTCCTCGACCTGCCGCTCGGCGGCACGGGCAGCCACGAGACGTGGAGCGTCATGGTGAACGTGCTCGGCGGTCCGGCCGAGGGCTCGCTCACCGAGCGCTACGCCGAGGCGCTGGCGGGGCATCCGACCGTGAAGCTGCACAACTACGGCAAGGCACCGCGCCCCGGCCGCAAGGTCGGGCACGTCACGGCGATCGGCGCCGACCTCGACGACGTCGTCTACGAGGCGCGTGCGGCCGCCGCCGTCTTCCAGGACTGACGCGATCGGCCGGAGCCGCGACCGGGACGCCGCCGCGGCCCTGCGCGCCCTGCGGGCTTCTCCCAGCGCTCCGCCTTAGGATTCTCGGGTGACTGCAGCAACCACCCCGCTCGTGGGCGTCGTGATGGGTTCCGACTCCGACTGGAACGTGATGCGCGAGGCATCCGAACTGCTCGACGAGTTCGGCGTCGCGCACGAGGTGGAGGTCGTCTCCGCGCACCGCACGCCCGAGAAGATGATCGCGTACGGCAAGCAGGCCGCCGACCGCGGCCTCAGGGTGATCATCGCGGGCGCCGGGGGAGCGGCGCACCTGCCGGGCATGCTCGCCTCGGTCACCACGCTGCCCGTCGTCGGCGTGCCCGTGCCGCTGTCGCGCCTCGACGGGCTCGACTCGCTGCTGTCGATCGTGCAGATGCCCGCCGGCGTGCCCGTCGCCACCGTCTCCATCGGCGGTGCCCGCAACGCCGGGCTCATCGCCGTCAAGATCCTCGCGACCTCGGATGCCGCGCTCAGCACCGCGCTCGCCGACTACGCGACCGCCCTCGCCGCGCTGGTCGAGGAGAAGAACGAACGGCTGAAGTCCACCCGATGAGCCTCGCCGCCAGCCCGATCCGCTACCCCGACCTGGGGTCGCGCACGGTCATGACCCGCCGCGCGTGGTGGCTCGTCGTGCTCAACGTGCTGATCCCGGGTTCCGCCCAGGTGCTCGCGGGCGACCGCAAGCTCGGCCGGTTCGGCCTCGGCGCGACGCTCACGCTGTGGTTCCTCGCGCTCGTGGCCCTCGTGGTCTGGATCTTCTGGCCCGCCGTGATCTACACGGTCTTCTCGACGACGATCTCGCTCTGGGTGGTGGCCGGGGTGCTCGCGTTCTACGCCGTGCTGTGGGCGATCCTGACCCTCGACACCCTGCGGCTCGTGAAGCTCGTGAAGACCGCGCCCTCTGCCCGGGCCGGGGTCGCGGCCCTGTCGGTCGTGCTCATGGTGCTCGTGTCGGGCACGGCGGCCTACGGCGCCTACCTCGCGACGACCGCGAGCGGCTTCCTCTCGTCGGTGTTCGTCGCCGGCCCGAGCGAGCCGCCGATCGACGGCCGGTACAACGTGCTGCTGCTCGGCGGCGACGCGGGACCCGACCGCGACGGACTGCGCCCCGACAGCATCCGCGTCGTCAGCATCGACGCCGAGACCGGTCAGGCCGTGACCATCGGCCTGCCGCGCAACATGGTCGACGTGCCGTTCGACGACGACTCGCCGCTCAAGGCGGTCTACCCCGAGGGCTACGGCTCGATCGACGGCTGCGAGGTCGACGTCTGCATGCTCAACTCGATCTACACCGAGGTCGAGCTGAAGAGCCCCGAGATGTACCCCGACGCCGTCGCCGAGGGCTCCGAGCCCGGCATCGAGGCGATGCGGGATGCCGCGGAGGGCATCACCGGGCTGCCCATCCAGTACTACGTGCTCATCGACATGGCCGGCTTCCAGCAGCTCATCGACGCCCTCGGCGGCGTGACGATCAACGTGCCCGAGGACGTGCCCATCCACGCCGATGAGACCTTCACGACCGTCGCGGAGTGGATCCCCGCGGGCGAGCAGCACCTCGACGGCTACCACGCGCTCTGGTACGCGCGGTCGCGTCACGGCACGAGCGACTACGACCGCATGGCGCGGCAGCTGCAGCTGCAGGAGGCGGTGCTCGCCCAGTTCAACCCGGCGAACGTGCTGTCCAAGTTCCAGGAGATCGCCGCGGCCGGCTCCCAGGTCGTGAAGACCGACGTGCCGCAGGGCATGCTCGGGTACTTCGTCGACCTCGCGTCGAAGACGAAGGAGCTGCCGATCATCGACGTCCCGCTCGTGCCCGAGAACGGCGTGGATCCCGAGGATCCCGACTACGACTACATCCGCCAGCTCGTGCAGCAGGCCGTGTTCCCGCCCGAGACCGAGGAGCCCGCGGGGTAGGTCGTCGTCGACGGCCGGCGTGGCCGACCGCGTCAGAGGTCGGCGTGCAGCTGCCAGACCCGCTCGCCGGCGTCGCGCCAGCTGAACGCCCGGCTGCGGTCGTGGCCGGTGATCGCGAGCCGCTCGGCGAGGCCCCGGTCGGAGACGACCGACGTGATGGCCGCGGCGAGGCGGTCGGCGTAACCGTGGTCGGCCATGCCGACGGGCACGCCGAGCCCGGCTCCGGCCGAGACCTCGAGGTACGCGGGGGCGTCGGAGTGGATCACGGGCACGCCGAGGCTGAACGCCTCGATGAGCCCCGTGCCCGAACCCTCGTCGTGACTGGGCGCGACGTAGGCCATGGAGCCGCGCAGCACGACCGCGAGGTCGGCCGCGTCGAGGTCGTCGAGGTGCCGGATGCGGGACGCCGCGACGCCGAGCTCCTCGGCGACCTCGGCGACGTGCTGGTCGCCCCAGGACTCGGGGCCGAGCACCACGACGGGGACGTCGGGCACGCCGCGTCGCCCGAGCGCCGTGAACACGTCGACGAGGCCCTTGCGCGGCTCGAGCGTGCCCGGCACCGCGATGTACTCGCGGGGGAGTCCGAGGCGTGCGGCGCGCTGCTCGGCATCGGGACCGACCACGAGGCCCGATCGCGGCGCCGTGCCGATCACGCGCACCCGGTCGCCGAGGTCGGCGACCTGCTCGAGGCGCTCGGCCAGCGCGTGCGTGGGCACGACGACGGCGTCGGCGTGCTTGCGGGCGCGCTTCATCATGCCCTTCTGCCAGGCGACGGATGCCGCGCTGACCGCCTCGGGGTGGGTCCACGCGAGCACGTCGTGCACGGTCACGACGACCTGGTTGCCGCCCGTGGTGCGGTCGTGCTTGCGCAGCGGCGCGAACAGGCTGGTGCCGTGGATCATGCCGCTGCCCGGCGAGGTCGTGATGCCGAGCTGCCATGCGGCCGCGAGCTCGCGACGGGCGAGGGAGGTCTTGTAGAGCCCGGAGAGCCCGGGGACCTCGGCGAGCACCCGGTCGTAGTCCTCGGGGAGCGACGACGACACGATCGCCTCGACCTCGCAGCCTCGCGGTGCGGTCGCCACGATCGCGCGGCCGAGGTCGCGGGTGTACCGGCCGATCGGCCCCGGGACCGGAGCCACGATCTGGTCGAGGATGACGCGCAGGGTGATCGTCACGCTGCTCCTTCCGCACCGGGTCCGTCGGTGACCTGCCCACCCTAGCCGTTCCGCGACCCGCTTTCGGGGGTGCTCCCCAGACACGGCGCCTTCGCGTCACCAGGCGGAGGAGCTGCTCCGATACACTCCGGGCAGTGGCCGGTGCCGGGCCGGTCCCGACGGGGGAGTCACGAGGTGCAGCCAGAGCTCATCCCGTTCTCCCGTCCGTTCCTCGCGCCGGCCTCGCTGGAGCGGCTGACGGCGGTGCTGGGCTCCGACCACGCGCACGGCGACGGCCCGTTCACCCGGTCGGCGAGCGATCGGCTGCGCGTCATCCTCGACGGCGGCGACGTGCTGCTGACGACGTCCGGCACGCACGCGCTCGAGATGGCGAGCCGCCTGCTCGAACTCGGACCCGGCGACGAGGTGGTGCTGTCGAGCTTCACGTTCTCGTCGGCGGCCACGGCGATCGCGACGACCGGCGCGACCATCGTCTTCGTGGACATCGACCCGTCCACCGGCAACATCGATCCCGATCAGGTCGCCGAGGCGGTCTCGCCCCGGACCCGGGCGATCTCCGTCATGCACTACGGCGGCACCCCGGTCGACATGGCGGCCATCTGCGCCATCGCCACGGACGCGGGAGGCCTCCCCGTGATCGAGGACAACGCCCACGGGCTGGGCGTCCGCTCGCCGTGGGGCGTGCTGGGTCGGATCGGCACGTTCGGGGTGCAGAGCTTCCACGACACCAAGAACGTCCACGCCGGCGAGGGCGGCGCGCTCGTCATCAACCATGCGCATCACCGGCTCCGCGCCGAGATCATGCGGGAGAAGGGCACGAACCGCTCGCAGTTCATACGCGGTGCCGTCGACCGCTACACCTGGGTGGATTGGGGCTCCAGCTACCTGCCGAGCGAGCTCAACGCGGCGGTGCTCGACGCGCAGCTGGCGGCGTTCGGCGAGATCCAGGCCTCGCGGCACGCCGTGTGGGACCGCTACGCCGCAGAGCTCGGCGAGTGGGCCGACCACGTCGGTGCCACCCTGATGCGGCCCCCCGGCGGCATCCATGCAGCGCACCTGTTCTTCGTGCTGCTGCCGAACTGGCACGACCAGGCCGACTTCATCGCGGCACTCGCCGCGCAGGGCATCGTCGCGGCCTTCCACTACGTGCCGTTGGACTCCAGCCCGGCCGGGCTCCGCTACGGACGGCCCCTGCGCGAACTCGAGCGGAGCGAGGACTTCTCGCGCCGGCTCGTGCGACTGCCGCTGTGGGCGGGCATGACGATGGGCCAGGTGGATCGCGTGATCGATGCGGTCACGGCTTGGCGACCGGAGGAAGCGGAGCGATGAACGGACGACTCTCGACAGCCGTGGCGAGCCTGCGCGACGGGGGGATCCGGTCCACCGCCTGGCGCGGTGGGAAGTGGCTCGCCAACCGACTCGACGCGTTCCGGCCCGAGCCGCTCGCCTCGGTCTACGCCGACGACCTCGTCGCCGTCGACTGGTCGACGCCGCGCGCCTTCAACGCGCGCCCGGTGGAACGACCCTCGACCGGGTACCGGGTCGCCTGGCTCATCACCCCGCCCGGACGCACGAGCGGCGGCCACCAGAACGCGTTCCGGTTCATGAGCTTCCTGGAGCAGGCGGGCAACCCGACGACGGTCTTCCTCTACGCGCCCGCGCGCTACCCCAGGGTCACGGTCGAGGGCGTGCGACGCATGATGGCGGCGACGAGCGCCTACCCCGAGATCCGCGGCGAGTTCCGCCCCTACGACCCCGACGCCGGCCTCGTCGGGGAGTTCGACGCCGTCGTCGCCTGCGACTGGGAGACCACCTACGCGGCGCACCGCCACGGCGGCGACGCGAAGCGGTTCTACTTCACGCAGGACTTCGAGCCGGCGTTCTTCCCGGCGGGCAGCGACTACGCGGCGGCCGAGAACAGCTACCGGCTCGGCTTCCACGGCTTCTCGGCGGGCCGCTGGCTCGCCGCGAAGCTGGCCGCCGACTACGGGATGAGCGGCGACGCGTACGATTACGCCGTCGACACCACGCGCTACCGCTACGAGAACACCGCGCCGCGGAACGAGGTGCTGTTCTACGCCCGCCCGCCGACGCCCCGCCGCGCCACCGAGTTCGGGCTCCTCGCGCTGCGCGAACTGCACCGGCGCCGGCCCGACGTCGTCGTCAACCTCGTCGGGTGGGACATGTCCGGCTACGACGTGCCCTTCCCGTACGTCAACCACTCCGCGCTCGACATCTCCGCGCTCAACGACATCTACAATCGCTGCGCCGCCGGCCTGATCCTGTCGCTCACGAACATGTCGCTGCTGCCGATCGAGGTCATGGGCGCCGGCGTCGTGCCGATCGTGAACGACGCGCCCAACACGCGGGGCGTGCTCGACAGCCCGCACATCGAGTTCGCCCCGATGTCGCCGGGCGCGCTCGCCGATCGCATGATCGCGGTGCTCGACCGGCCCGACCAGGCTGCCCACGCCGCCGTCATCGCGAAGTCGGTCGCCGACACGGACTGGGCCGACCCCGGCGAGGAATTCGTCGCCGCGTTCGATCGCGCGATGCAGGCGGTCCTGTGAGCGACGCGTCTCCGCGGGGGGCGGGTGACGACCCGGCTGCCGACGGGGGAGACGGCGCGCAGCCTCCGTCGGTGGACGTGACGGTGGTCATCCCGACCCTGAACGGCGAGCGATTCCTCGCCGAGGTGCTCGACGCGGTGGCCGGTCAGCGGTTCGCGGGCCGCGTCGAGACGCTCGTCATCGACTCCGGCTCGACGGATGCCACGCTCCGGATCGTGCGGGACCGGCCGGAGGTCGTCCTGCACGAGATCCCGAACGCGGAGTTCGGGCACGGCCGGACGAGGAACCTGGGTGCGCGGCTCGCGCGGGGGCGGATCGTCGCATTCCTCACGCAGGACGCCACCCCCGCCGACGACGCGTGGCTCGGTGGACTCGTGTCGCCGCTCGAAGAGGCGGGCGTGGAGGCCGTCGTCGGCCGACAGGTTCCGCGGAACACCGCGGTCCCGCTGCTCAAGTACGACATCGCGCGAGTGTTCGACGGACTCGGTCCGGCGGACGAGCCGACGATCGTCGATCGGACCGGGCTGGACGGCGCGGACGCCGACGCGGTCGGCTTCTACTCCGACGTCAACTCGGCGGCTCGCCGCGACTTCCTCGTGCGGACCATCCCCTACCGCGACGTGCCGTATTCCGAGGACCTGCTCTTCGCGCGCGACGTGCTCGAGGCGGGGTACCGGAAGGCGTACGCGCCGGCCGGGTCGGTACGTCACTCGAACGAGGTCGGAATCCGCGAGTACGCGGGGCGCATGTTCGACGAGACCGTGAGCCTGCGCCGGATCGGCCACGACGTCCCGAGGTACTCGCGGGTCGGCGCGCTGCTCCGCGCCGGCAGGGGAGCGCTCGTCGACACCGGCCGGATCCTGCGCGACCCCGACTACGGGATCGTCGACCGGGCGAAGTGGCTCGTGGTCAATCCGGCATATCACCTCGCACGCTGGTCGGGCCTCCGGCGCGGCGGGCGCATCGACCTCGACGACGCCGCAGGCCTCGCCCGGCGGTCGTGGGAGGCGCGGCAACGGCGCGGCGTCAGGTGATGAGCGCCTTCAGCCAGCCGGGGATCATCCCGCGACGCCGGACCAGCCCGTGAACGGTACCGGTGGTGATCGCCAGCACCTGGGCGATGCGCTGCGGCCCGCTCACCATCGACACGACCATGCCGCCCATCTCGCGGCGCAGCACCGCGCCCACCCATCGAGGGCGGCGCAGCACGTTGCGCAGCATGAGGTCGATGTTGTTGCGCGCGATGTAGTACCGGCGGAACGGCGAGTGGTACTGGTACGTCGCGATCCGGCCGCTCTCGCGATGGCGCATCGGGATGCCGAACGGACGGAGCTCGGCGCGACGTCCGATCGAGTGGCGGATGTCGGTGCCCTTCGCCACGGCGATGCGGAACCCCCGGTCGCGCACGCGCAGGCAGTACTCGGTGTCGACGCAGTCGATCACGAGGCGCTCGTCGAACAGTCCGCCGTGCTCGAGGCACTCGCGGCTGATGACGAAGCCGGTCTGGATCGCCTCCGGCACGAGCCCGAAGCCCTCGGGCGACACCCACGTGGGCAGCGCGGGGGCGCCGTTCACGGCGTCGACGGCGACGATGCCGAGGCGGGTGACCGGGTTGGCCGTCGCGAAGATGCCGAGCGCGATGGCGACGTAGTCCTCGGGCAGGTCGGTGTCCTGGTCGACGTTCACGACGAAGTCGGCGCCGTCGTCGAGCGCGACGCGCACGCCGGCGTTGAGCGCCGCCGCGATGCCCGAGTTGCGTGCGAGCCGGTGCACCTCGATGCCCGATTCCGTCGCGTCGGCGAGCACGGCGTCGGCCGACGGCCCGGAGCCGTCGTCGACGACGATGACGCGGTCGACCTGACGCGTCAGGTCGCGCAGTCGGCCCACGACCCCGTCGTGGGGGTGGTACGTGGGCCCGACCGCGGTTCCGCGGGGGGCGGATGCTGCGACGGGCGGGCTCTCACGGGTCGGTCTCGTCGAGGGCATTAGGCTAGTTTACGACCGCCGACGAGAGGAACTGGATCCATCGTGACCAACGCCCCGAGCACTCGATGGCCGGACACCCGGCCCGATGCCCGCGTGAGCTCCGAGGCGGAGCTCGCCGAGGAGCGCCTTGCCTTCGCCGATCGCATCATCGGCCTCGAGGAGCAGGTCAGGGAGCTGCAGGCCGCGAGCCGGCTGAGTCCGACCGAGATGGTCGCCGCCGAGGCGAACCTCGCAGGGATCAAGTCGTCGCTGACGTGGCGCGCCGGTCGCGTGGTCACCCTCCCGGTCCGCGTGCTGCGCGTCGTCAAGCGCCGAGTGCTGGGATGAGCGCGGACCCCGCGCTCGCGGCGCGCGTCGAGGCCTGGATCGACTCGGCCGGCCACACCGCCGACGAGATCGTGCGCACGGCCCGGGCGGTGCTCGATGCCGGTTTCGATCCCTCGGGCGTCCGGGTGATCGTCGACGAGGTCGCCCACGAGGACACGTCGGAGTTGATCCGCGGCGCCGAGTCCGTCGGCGTGTCCATCCTGTCCGCGGATGCCGCGGACCTGAACGAGCGGCTGGCCGCCACGCGCGCGGACTTCCTGTTCGTCGTCCGCTGGGGCACGGTCGAAGGCGACGTGCTGCCGAAGGTGGTCGGCTACCTCGACCGGTTCCCCTCGATCGACCTCACGTACGGCGACTCGAAGACGGACCTCGGGATCCCGCTCTTCCGCCCGCTCTTCTCGCCGATCCGGCTGCGCAGCAACGACTACCTCGGCCCGGTGGTCGCGCTCCGCGTGGCCTCGCTCCGCCGACTGGGCGGCTTCCGGCCCGAGGCGCGTCGCGCCCAGGTCCTCGACGTCGTGCTCCGCGCCGACGCGGCCGGCCTCGTGGTGAGCCTCGACCCGCAGGTGCTCGCCACCGAGGACCTCGCCCGCGACGAGTTCGCCGGCACCTCTGCCGCGCAGGCGGCGGTCGTCGCGGCCCACCTCGAACGCCTGGGCGTCGGCGCGACGATCGAGGAGATCGAGCCGTTCGTGCGCCGGGTGCGCTACGAGATCGTCGACGAGCCGCTCGTCTCGATCGTCATCCCGACCCGCGGCGGCAGCGCGCAGATCGCGGGCGCCGATCGGGTGCTCGTCGTGGAGGCGATCCGCGGCATCGTGGAGCGCTCGACGTACCCGAACCTCGAGTTCGTGGTCGTCGCCGACGCCGAGACGCCCGATGCGGTCGTCGCCGATCTCGAGGAGCTGTGCGGCGACCGCCTGCGGCTCGTGCTGTGGGATGCGCCGTTCAACTTCAGCGCGAAGATGAACCGCGGCGCCGTCGCCGCGAGCGGCGACTACCTGCTGCTGCTCAACGACGACGTCGAGGTGGTGAGCGACGACTGGATCGAGACGCTGCTCGGGCTCGCGCAGCAGGACGGCGTCGGCATCGTCGGCGCACAGCTCTACTTCGAGGACAGCACCGTCCAGCATGCCGGCCAGATCTACACGGGCGGCGTGGGCGGCCCCGCCGCCGTCGGCTGGGTCGGGGGCCGGGACGACTCGATCAAGTCGATGACGACCGACCACGAGGTCTCCGGCGTCACGGCGGCCTGCGCCCTGATCGCCCGTGACCTCTACTTCGAGGTCGGCGGCTTCACGCTCGCCCTGCCCGGCAACTACAACGACGTCGACCTCAACATGAAGGTGCGTGCCACGGGTCGCTCGGCCGTGTTCAGCCCCTGGGCGCGGCTCTACCACTTCGAGTCGAAGACGCGAGATCCGCGCATCCTCGAGAGCGACCTCACGACCCTGCAGGGGCGCTGGTCGCGTCGCATGCAGGTGGAGCTGTACTCCCGCATGCTCTGACCGGTCGGGCGACCGCTCGAGGCGCCCGATCGGTGCCGCCGGGGCGACCGTGGTCGCCCCGGTCGGTCAGGACGTGCCGACGGCGCCCGTCGCGATCGCGTCGGCGAGCGCCTCGCGCCACGGCCGCATCGGGTTCAGGCCCGCCGCGGTCCACGCGTCGTGGCCGAGCACGGAGTACGAGGGCCGCGGCGCGGGCCGTACGAAGGCGCTGCTGTCGGTCGGCGTGACGCGATCGGGATCGAGCCCCGAGTCCTCGAGCACCGCCCGGGCGAACTCGAACCAGGTCGCCTGGCCCGAGTTCGTGCCGTGGTAGATCCCGGCGGGGGCGTCGGCGTCGAGCATCGCCACGAGCCGGGTCGCCAGGTCGGCCGTCCACGTCGGCTGGCCGAGCTGGTCGTCGACGACCGACCACGTGTCGCGCGACGCCGCGAGCTGCAGCATGGTGCGGGCGAAGTTCGGTCCGTGCTCGCCGTAGAGCCACGCCGTCCGCACGACGTACGTCCCGTGGGGATGCGCCTCGAGGGCGAGCTCCTCGCCGGCCGCCTTCGTGCGGCCGTAGGCGTTGATCGGGTCGCGGAGGCGATCCTCGGCGTACGGCGTCGTGGCCTGACCGTCGAAGACGTAGTCGGTCGAGATCGTCACGAGGCGTGCGCCGAGGTCGGCGCTCGCCGCGGCGAGGTTCGCCGGTCCGGTCGCGTTGGCGGCGTAGGCCTCCGACTCGTGCGTCTCGGCGTCGTCGACCTTCGTGTACGCCGCGCAGTTCAGCACGACGTCGTGGCCGCGCACCGCGGCCGCGACCGCCGCGGCATCCGTCACGTCGAGGTCGGCGCGGCCCAGCGCGGTCACCTCGCGGCCGGCGAGGGCCGCCTGCAGGTCGCGGCCGAGCATGCCGGATGCCCCGGTGATCAGGTAGCGCATCGGGTCACTGCCCCTGGGCCTTGTAGCGGGCCTCGGTCGCGTCCTTCTGGGGCGCCCACCACGACTCGTTGTCGCGGTACCACGCGATGGTGTCGGCGAGGCCGGACTCGAAGTCGGAGAACTGCGGCTCCCAGCCGAGCTCGGTGCGCAGGCGCGTCGAGTCGATGGCGTAGCGCAGGTCGTGGCCGGGACGGTCGACGACGTGGTCGTAGGCGTCGGCCGGCTGCCCGAGCTGCGTGAGGATCAGCTCGACGACGTCCTTGTTGTTGCGCTCGCCGTTCGCGCCGATGAGGTAGGTCTCGCCGATCTCGCCCTTGTCGAGGATGGTGAGCACCGCGGAGGAATGGTCGTTCGCGTGGATCCAGTCGCGGACGTTCTCGCCCTTCCCGTAGAGCTTCGGCCGCTCGCCGCGCAGCACGTTCGTGATCTGCCGCGGGATGAACTTCTCGACGTGCTGGTAGGGCCCGTAGTTGTTCGAGCAGTTCGAGATCGTGGCCCGCACGCCGAACGAGCGGACCCACGCGCGCACGAGGAGGTCGCTGCCGGCCTTCGTCGACGAGTAGGGGCTCGACGGGTTGTAGGGCGTCGTCTCGGTGAACTTGGCCGGGTCGTCGAGCTCGAGGTCGCCGTAGACCTCGTCGGTCGAGATGTGGTGGAACCGGCGGTCGTGCCGGCGTGCCGCCTCGAGCAGCGTGTACGTGCCGATGATGTTCGTGTCGAGGAACGGGCGCGGGTCCTCGAGGGAGTTGTCGTTGTGGCTCTCGGCCGCGTAGTGCACCACCGCGTCGGCGTCGGCGAAGAGCTCGTCGACGAGCGCGGCGTCCTGGATGTCGCCCTTCACGAACCGGAACCGGTCGGCGGGCAGGCCCTCGAGCGAGGCGAGGTTGCCGGCGTAGGTGAGCTTGTCGAGCACCGTGACCGAGTGGTCGGTGTGCTCGAGCAGATAGTGGACGAAGTTCGAGCCGATGAAGCCGGCGCCGCCGGTCACGAGGATTCTCATGGGTTTCGGATGTCTCCTGACGGTGATTGGGGCCGGTCGAGTCTATCGGTTCGTGCCTGAGCGCCATCGGCGAACGACTCGTCGGGCCGCTAGGCTGGCCGGATACCCGATCGATGGAGTCCGTGCGTATGACGATGATCGACGGCACCCCTGGCGTGCCGGCTCGTGCCGACCTGCATTCGTCGTGGCTCGGCCCGGCGTCCTACTGGCAGCCCGCCCATGTGGTCACCTCCGCGTGGCTCGAGCACGCGCCGTTCGGATTCTGGCTGGTCGACGAGCTGCGTCCGCGGTCGATCGTCGAGCTCGGCACGCACTTCGGCTTCTCGTTCTTCGTGTTCGCGGAGGCGGCCCGCCGCCTGGGCCTCGACGCCGAGCTGTACGCCCTCGACTCCTGGGAGGGCGACGACCAGGCCGGGTTCTACGACGAGGACGTGTACGAGGCGGTCCGCACGATCGCCGAGCGGGACTATCCCGGGTCCACGCACCTCCTGCGCGGGTACTTCTCGGAGTCGCGCCAGGCGATCGCCGACGACAGCGTCGACCTGCTGCACATCGACGGGCGGCACGGCTACGAGGACGCCCGCGAGGACTACGAGCAGTGGCGGAGCACGGTGCGCGACGGCGGGGTGATCCTGTTCCACGACATCGCCGAGCACGGTGAGGGATTCGGCGTCTGGCGGCTCTGGGACGAGCTCGCGCCGCGGCATCCGTCGTTCGCGTTCGCGCACGGCCACGGACTCGGCGTGCTCGGGGTCGGCGCGACCCGGAGCCGCGGCCTTGCCGCCCTCTTCGACGCCGACGAGGCGACCGCGCGGGAGATCCGTGCCACGTACTCAGGGCTGGGCGCCGTCGTCACGCGGCAGGCGCAGCTCGAGGCCATGCCGGCCGAGGTGGACTCGCTGCACGCGCTCGTGGACTCCCTCAGGGACGAGGTCGACCACACGCGCGACATCGTGAGCCAGCGCGAGGCCGTCATCGAGGACTTCCGCACCAGCACGAGCTGGAAGGTGACGCGTCCGCTGCGCGCCGTGAGCTCGCGCCTGGGGCGTGGCCGGCCCGGCGCAGCACGCCCCGACGAGCCACGGTAGGCTTGCATCCCGTGCAGATCCGCGAACTGAAGATCCCCGACAGCTACGAGATCACGCCTCGGCAGTTCCCCGACGAGCGCGGGGTCTTCCTCGAGTGGTACCGCTTCGATCGCCTCGAGGAGGCCGTCGGCCACCGCCTCGACCTGGCGCAGGGCAACACGTCGGTGTCGAAGCGCGGCGTCGTCCGGGGCATCCACTTCGCCGACGTCCCCCCGAGCCAGGCCAAGTACGTGACCGCGACGCATGGCGCCGTGCTCGACTTCGTCATCGACATCAGGGTCGGGTCGCCCACGTTCGGCCAGTGGGACTCCGTGCTGCTCGACGACGTCGACCGGCGGGCGATCTACATCGCCGAGGGCCTCGGCCACTGCTTCGTCGCACTCACCGACGACGCCACCGTCAGCTACCTCGTGACCTCGACCTTCAACGCGGAGCGCGAGCACGGCATCGACCCGACCGACCCCGAGGTCGGCCTGGAGTTCACCGTCGACGCCGACGAGCTGCTGCTCTCTCCCAAGGACACCGCGGCGCCGAGCCTCGCGGAGGCGGCCGCATCGGGCCTGCTCCCGACCTGGGCGGCCGCGCGGGCGTACTACGACGAACTCAACGGGAAGGGCTGACATGCGCGGCATCATCCTCGCCGGCGGCTCCGGCACGCGGCTCTGGCCGATCACCAAGGGCATCTCGAAGCAGCTGATGCCGATCTACGACAAGCCGATGGTCTACTACCCGCTGTCCACCCTCATGATGGCGGGCATCAACGAGATCCTCATCATCACGACCCCCGAGTACAACGAGCAGTTCCGTGCCCTCCTCGGCGACGGGTCCGCGCTCGGCATCCGCCTGGAGTACGCGGTGCAGCCGAGCCCCGACGGCCTCGCGCAGGCGTTCATCATCGGCGAGGAGTTCATCGGCGACGAGTCGGTGGCGCTGGTGCTGGGCGACAACATCTTCCACGGCACCGGCCTCGGCTCGGCGCTGCGCAAGCACAACGACATCGACGGTGCGCTCATCTTCGCCTACCAGGTGAGCGACCCGACCGCGTACGGGGTCGTCGAGTTCGACGAGCACTTCACGGCGCTCTCCATCGAGGAGAAGCCGGCCGAGCCGAAGAGCAACTTCGCCGTGCCCGGGCTGTACTTCTACGACAACGACGTCGTCGGCATCGCGAAGACGATCGAGCCGAGCGCACGCGGCGAGCTCGAGATCTCGACGGTGAACGAGCGGTACCTCCAGGCGGGCAAGCTCAGCGTGCAGGTGCTCGATCGCGGCACCGCGTGGCTCGACACCGGCACGTTCGAGTCGATGATGCAGGCCTCCGAGTACGTCCGGGTGATCGAGGACCGCCAGGGCTTCAAGATCGGATGCATCGAGGAGATCGCCTGGCGCGCCGGATGGATCGACGACGAGCGACTCGGCGAGCTGGCGGCACCGCTCGTGAAGAGCGGGTACGGCGCGTACCTGCGCACGCTGCTCGCGCAGGCCTCGGCCTGACGGGCTGATCGCTAGCGCGTGGCGCGGCGCTCGGCGAGCGCCGAGCGCAGCCGCAGGCCCGTGAGCAGCACGACCCGCACCGGCCAGAACAGCGGTCGGGAGTACTTCTTGCGGATGAACCGCTCGGCGCTGCGATGATGCGCGCGGATCATGGCCGCCGAATCGCCGGCCGTCGAGTGACCGCCCGTGTGGGTGACCTCCGCCGTCGGCGTGAACCGATTGCGCCAGCCAGCGCGCGACAGCCGGTATCCGAGGTCGACGTCCTCGAAGTACATGAAGAAGCCCTCGTCGAAGCCGCCGATCTCGTCGAAGGCCCGACGGCGCACGAGCACGCACGAGCCCGAGAGCCAGCCGGCATCGCGCTCGGCGTCGAAGGCGGTCGCGGCGTGGTAGCGCCGCGTCCAGGGGTTCGTCGACCAGATGTTGGAGAAGAGCGCGTGCCCCGATCCCACGCGGATGCCGGGCACCTCGCGGGCCGAGGGGTAGACGCTGCCGTCGTCGTTGCGCACGATCGGCCCGACCGCGCCGATGTCGGCCGAACCCGCGCCGGCCGCGAGCATCCGGTCGATGGCGCTCGGATGGAACACGACGTCGGGATTCGTGATCATCACCCACTCGACGTCCTCGGGCAGCCCGCGGACGACCTCGTTGATGGCGCCGCCGTAGCCGAGGTTCGCACGCATGGGCAGGTACGTCCCGCCGGCCGCCGTGACGACCTCCCTGGTCGTGCCCGACGTCGGGAGGTTGTCGGCGACGACGACGAGCGGCGGCTCGGACGCCGCGACGGGGAGGCTGCCGAGCATCGCCCGGAGCTCGTCCTCGGAGCCGTAGCTCACCGAGACGACGGCGACGATCGGACGGACCACCCCGTCGCTCATGCGAAGGCGGGCGTGACGGTGCCGGATGCCGCGAACTGCACGACGCCCGCACCGACGGGGTCGTCGGCGTAGTCGAGCGTGCCGGCAGGGTCGAGCAGCGCGATCTGCTCGCCGCCTCCGTCGGTCGCGCCGGCGCTGATCACCAGCCGGTTGATGCCGAAGTTGGTCGACGGGATCGAGAACCGCACGTCGTATCGGCCCGGCGCCGTCGGCAGGTCGATGCCGAGGCCCTCGGTGTTCAGCCGGTAGACGGCGTGTCCGAGCGTGGACTGCAGCGTGAAGCCCGTGATCCACTCGGTCTCGCGCAGCACCTCGGCGTGCACGGTCACGGTGAGGTCGGTGCCGCGCTCGATGGGCTGCCCGCCCAGCGGTCGGCCCGCGGCATCCGTGACCGTGACCGAGGTGATCTCGACCGCCGGCTTCCGGTGCTCGCGGGACTCCGACTCCTCGCTCGCCAGCCGATCGCGCTCGTAGCCGTCGCGCAGCACGCGGATGCCCTCGCCGACGCCGCCGTCGTGAACGACCCGGCCGCCGTCGAGGACGACCGCCCGGGTGCAGACGTCGGCGACCTGCTCGGAGGAGTGGCTCACGAGCACGATCGTGCGGCCCTCCTTCTGGAACTGCCGGATCTTGTTCATGCACTTCAACTGGAACGGCTCGTCGCCGACCGCCAGCACCTCGTCGACCAGGAGGAGGTCGGGGTCGGAGTGCACGGCGACGGCGAATGCGAGGCGCACGTACATGCCGGACGAGTAGAACTTGACCTGGGAGTCGATGAACTCGCCGATGCCCGAGAACTCGACGATGTCGTCGAACACGGCGTCGGTGTCGGCCGTGGACATGCCGAGGAGGGCGGCGTTCAGGTAGACGTTCTCGCGACCGGAGAGGTCGGGGTGGAAGCCCGCGCCGAGCTCGAGCAGGGCCGCGACGCGGCCGCGCCGGTAGACGTCGCCGCCGCTGGCCTCGATGATGCCGCCGATGACCTTGAGGAGCGTGCTCTTGCCGGAGCCGTTGTGGCCGATCAGGCCGACCGTCTCTCCCAGCTCGATCTCGAGGGAGACGTCGTCGAGGGCCATGAAGTCGGAGCGCGACTTCTCGCGCGAGCGCCAGTACAGCACGCGATCCTTGAGGGACTTGTCCTTGTGCAGGACGAATCGCTTCGAGACGTGCTCGATGCGGACGAGTGGTTCAGCCATGGGGTCGTGACTCACAGTTCCTGTGCGAAGTTGCTCTGGAGGCGGGAGAAGATCCGCTGCGCGATGAGCAGCAGGACCCCGCAGACGAGGACGGCGATGAGCATCCTGAGCCAGAGGAAGTCCGGCCAGTACTGCGTCGGGTCCTCGGTTCCCGCGACCCACATCGCCTTCTGCATGCCCAGCACGCCGAGCGTGACCGGGTTGGCGAGGTAGAGCTCTTCGAGCCACGTTCCGCCGATGGCCTGGTGCACGAAGCCGACCGAGTAGACGATGGGCGAGGCCCAGAACAGGACGAGGAGCAGGATCTCGACGAGGTGCTGGACGTCGCGGAGGTAGACGTTGAGCGCGGACAGCACGAGCGCGAGCGCCGTGGCGAAGGTCAGGATCAGCACGATGCTCAGCGGCAGGTACAGGAGGTCGGCATGCAGCGGCGGCTGGCCGAGCACGATGGTGGCCAGGAGCAGGATCGCGAACTGCACCACGAAGTTGAACGAGGACGCGCCGACCGTGGCGAGCGGGAAGATCTCGCGCGGGACGTACACCTTCTTGACGAGTCCCGAGTTCGAGACGATCGAGTTGGTGCCGGCCGTCACGATCTCGCTGTACAGCGCCCACGCCGTGAGGCCCGCGAACACGAAGATCGCGAAGTCGGGGATGGAGCGGGCGGCCCCGAGGAACTGGCCGATCGCCACGTAGTAGATGACGAGCTGGGCGAGCGGTCGCATGAGCGACCAGACCACGCCGAGGCTGCTGTTCTTGTACTTGGCGCGCACCTCGCGGCTGACGAGCCGGCCGAGCAGCTCACGGTGATCGAACACCTCGGCGAACGACTTCCACGTTCCCCGGCCGAGCGAGTTGTCGCGCCCGATGCGTCGCAAGGGCTCGTTGACGACGCGCACGCCCTGGGCGCCGCTGCGTTCCGACATGTTCCACGTACTTTCAGGTCTCGGATGATCCGTACGATCCTACCGACTCGCCGTCTGGGCTTCGGCCGTGAGGCCGTGTCGCTGGCGGGGTCCGTCCTGCAGGTGCCCTAGCCTGAGCGGGTCGGCCGCGGCCGGCACCAGTCGGACGACCCGGGGGGAGCTTCGATGACGAGCGCACCGGCCGCCATGCTCCGCGCCCTCCTGATCGTGACCGTGCTGGTCGCGGGCGTGCTCGTGCCGTGGACCTCGACCGAGCAGCGGGCGGACGCCGCCGACTGGGATGCCGGGAACATCATCAGCGACGCGGCCTTCTACGACGGCGCGGCGATGACGGAGGCCGAGATCCAGCGCTTCCTCGAGTCGATGGTCGGTTCGTGCCAGAACTCCAACTGCCTGGCGGTCTACCGGGAGAACACCCCCACGCGCACCTGGTCGTTCGGCACCTGCGCCACGTACCCCGGCGGCACCGGGGAATCGGCCGCCCGGATCATCTTCAAGGTGCAGCAGGCGTGCACCCTGAGCGCGAAGGTCATCCTCGTGACGCTCCAGAAGGAGCAGAGCCTGCTGACGAACCGCGCGCCGTCCGACGGCGTCATGCGCAAGGCGATGGGCTACGGATGCCCCGACACGGCCGCCTGCGATTCCACCTACTACGGGTTCTTCAACCAGATCTTCGCCGCCGGGCGCCAGCTGACCTGGTACGGCAACCCCGCAGGATCCTTCACCTACATCCGCGTGGGACAGGTCAACAGGATCCAGTACCACCCCGACGCGGGCTGCGGCACGAAGGACGTGCTGGTCAGGAACCGCGCGACGGCGGCGCTCTACTACTACACGCCGTACACGCCCAACGCGGCGGCCCTGGCGAACCTCACCGGAACCGGTGACGGCTGCAGCGCCTACGGCAACCGGAACTTCTGGGTCTTCTACAACTCCTGGTTCGGATCGCCCACCTCCGGGGCCAACCCGATCGGCAACGTCGAGCTCGTCTCGGCCCAGCCGGGCACGTTCCGGGTGGTGGGCTGGGCGCTCGATCCCGACACCAGCGCGTCGATCGACGTGCACGTGTACGTCGGAGCGACGGGCGCCGTCTACACCGCGAACCGCAATCGACCCGACATCGGGGCCGCGTACCCGGCCGCCGGCTCGGCGCACGGGTTCGACATCGCGGTGCCGGTGACCGGTCCGGGCAGTGCGTCCGTCTGCGTCTACGCCATGAACCACGGCGCCGGTGCGAACGTGCTCCTGGGGTGCTCGACCGTCGCCGCGCTCACCGGGTCGCCGGTCGGCGCCCTCACGGCGGTGACGACCGGGCCGGGGACGGTCGCGGCATCCGGCTGGGCGATCGACCCCGACACGGCGTCGCCCATCGGCGTGCACGTCTACGTCGACGGGACCGGCGTCGCGACCACCGCGTCCAACGCCGTCGACGGCATCGACCCCGCGTACGCCGCCTACGGGCGCGAGCACGGATTCGCCGTGTCCGTCGCCGCTGCGCCGGGCAGCCACCAGGTCTGCGCCTACGCGATCAACACGGGGCCGGGTGCGAACGTGCAGCTCGGATGCCAGACGGTGACGGTCCCCGAGAACGTCATCACCGAGCAGGGCCGGGCGCCGGTCGGTGCGCTCGAGAGCGTCGTCGCCGGCTCGACGGGGATCACCGCGAAGGGCTGGGCGATCGATCCCGACACCGCCGCCGCGATCCCGGTGCACGTCTACGTCGACGCGACGGGTGCGGCGTTCACGGCGAACGTCCCGCGCACCGACCTGCCGCCCGCATGGGCCGCGTACGGCACCGGCCACGGCTTCGAGGCGACCATGGCGGCGGAGCCGGGGACCCGGAACGTCTGCGCCTACGCGATCAACACCTCGGGCGCGCCGGCGCTGCTCGGGTGCCGGCAGGTGGAGCTGACGGGCGGGATCGTCGACCAGGGCCGCGTCCCGATCGGGAACCTCGAGGCGGTGCGCTCGGCAGCGCCGCGCCAGGTGTCCGTCTCCGGGTGGGCGATCGACCCCGACACCGTCGCCCCCATCTCGGTGCACGTCTACGTGGGCTCCACCGGGACCGCGACCACGGCGGACGG
>CBFGWW010000033.1:0-19950 GCA_965652625.1 uncultured Agromyces sp. | reverse complement strand
CCGCGGGCCTCGTGCCCGCGGCATCCGGTCGTTCCGGCAGGCCCTGCGCCGGCCCTGCGCCCGCCCAGCGCACGCCCTCCCGTCCGTCCGCCCTCCGGCAATCGACCGTTCACCCCGCGTGCACGATCGCGCCACCGTCGCGGCATAGCTTCGCCGCATGGACCGCGACCAGTCGAGCGCCGACCGCGCGCACGCCGTGGCGATCATCCCGGCGCGGGGCGGGTCGAAGGGCCTCCCGGGCAAGAACGTGATGCGCGTCGGCGGGATCCCGCTCGTCGCGCGAGCCGTCGCCGCGGCCCGAGCCGCACGCACCGTGGGCCGCGTCGTCGTCACGACCGACGACGGCGAGATCGCGCGCGTCGCCCGCGAGGCCGGCGCCTCCGTCGTGCAGCGCCCCGCCGAACTCGCCGGCGACACGGCGTCCTCGGAGTCGGCGCTGCTCCACGCGCTCGACGCCCTGCGGGGGAGCGACCGGGACGAGGCATCCGTCACGCTCTTCATCCAGGCGACGTCGCCGTTCATCGAGCCCGAGGACCTCGACTCCGCCGTGACCGCCGTCGCCACGGGCGACGCCGACAGCGTGTTCGCGGCCGTGCCGAGCCACGCGTTCATCTGGCGCGACGAGCACGGTCGCAACTCGCGCGGCGCGTTCGGCGTGAACCACGACGCCGGCGTGCGCCTGCGGCGCCAGGAGCGCCCGGCGGAGTTCCGCGAGACGGGCGCGTTCTACGCCATGCGCACGAGCGGCTTCCGCGAGGCGCGGCACCGCTTCTTCGGCCGCATCGCCGTGCACCTCGTGCCCGACCTGCACGGCGTCGAGATCGACACCGCCGCCGACCTCGTCGTCGCGCAGGCGCTCGCCGATCTCATCGACGGCCGGAAGCACGCCATCGACGTCGACGCCGTCGTGACCGACTTCGACGGCGTGCACACCGACGACACGGCCATCGTGGGCGAGGCGGGCGTGGAGTTCGTGCGGGTCAGCCGCAGCGACGGGCACGGCGTCGCACGCCTGCGCGAGGCCGGCATCCCGATGCTCATCCTCTCGGCCGAGACCCACCCCGTCGTGAGCGCCCGCGCCGCCAAGCTCGGCGTCGAGGTGCGCCAGGGCGTCGCCGACAAGGCGGCGGCGCTCACCGAGTGGGCGGACGCCCGCGGCATCCGCCTCGACCGCATCGCGTACCTCGGCAACGACCGCGGCGACCTGCCCGCGCTCGAGGTCGTCGGCTGGCCCGTCGCCGTCGCCGACGCGATCCCCGAGGTCAGACGGCTCGCGCGCGTCGTGCTCGAGCGCGCCGGCGGCCAGGGCGCGGTGCGCGAGCTCGCCGACGCCGTCCTCGCCGCGCGCGCAGCGGCATCCCCCGTCCTCACCACCGCCCTCGAAGGAGCCTGACCAATGTCAGCAGTGCGCATCGGCCGTTCGGTCGTCGGACCCGGCATGCCCGTCTACGTCATCGGCGAGATCGGCCTGAACCACAACGGCGACGTGGAGATCGCCAAGCGGCTCATCGACGTGGCCGTCGAGTCGGGCGCGCAGGCGGTGAAGTTCCAGAAGCGCACGCCCGAGATCGCGACCCCTGAGCACATGCGCGACGTGCCGCGCGACACGCCGTGGGGCACCATGACCTACCTCGACTACCGCCGCCGCGTGGAGTTCGGCGAGGCCGAGTACCTCGAGATCGCGTCGTACGCGCTGCGCGCGGGCGTCGACTGGTTCGCCTCCCCGTGGGACGTGCCCTCGGTGGAGTTCCTCGAGCGCCTCGACGTCGTGGCGCACAAGATCGCGTCGGCGTCGGTCACCGACCTCGAGCTGCTCGAGGCCGTCGCCGCGACCGGCAAGCCCGTCATCCTCTCGACGGGCATGTCGACCCTCGACGAGATCGACCGGGCCGTCGAGGTGCTCGGCACCGACCGCCTCGTGCTCATGCACGCCACGTCGAGCTACCCGATGCCCGCCGACGAGGCCAACCTGCGCATGATCCCGACGCTCGAGCGCCGGTTCCCGGGCGTGCCCGTCGGCTACTCGGGGCACGAGCGCGGCCTGCAGATCTCGCTCGCGGCGGTCGCGCTCGGTGCGGTCGCGGTGGAGCGGCACATCACGCTCGACCGCGCGATGTGGGGCAGCGACCAGGCCGCCTCGCTCGAGCCGCAGGGCCTCGAGCACCTCGTGCGCGACATCCGCATCATCGGCGAGGCCATGGGCGACGGCGTGAAGCGCGTGTTCCCCGGCGAGGAGGCCCCGCGGGCGAAGCTGCGCCGGGTCCCGGCGTGACGGCCGGCTTCGAGCGAGCGGATGCCGCGGTCGCGGCCGATCGCGAGTGGGCGGATGCCGCGGCGCGCCGGCTCCTCGTCCTCGCCGACTCCGACTCCTACGTGAAGTGGGGCGCGGCGCTCGCCTCGACCCTGCCCGACGCGTGGACGGCCACGCTCGTGATCCTCGCCTCGCCCGTCATGCCGAGCGGGCGCCAGCTCGCCGACGCGCTCGCCGGCACGCGCTTCACGAGCGGCGACGTGCGCGTCATCCACCTCGACGACCTCGAGTCGCTCGTCGACGACGAGCAGCCGCACGCGGTGCTGCTCTCGCTGCGCGGACCATTCGTGCGCGTCGTCGCGCCGATCCTGCAGCGCCGAGCCGATCGGCCGGCGCTGCTCAGCGGATTCCCCGGGCTCACGATCCCCGCGGTGCCGAAGGCGGTGATCTACCGCGAGCAGACCGACCTCATCGTGCTGCACAGCCGCCGGGAGGTGCGCGAGTTCGAGGCGAACGCGCTCGACCTCGGCGTCGGCCCCGGGCTCGGACTCGCGACGCTCCCGTTCCTCGCGACCCACCCGCGCCGGGCCGCACACGGGGCAGGTGCGTCGAGCATCTCGGATGGAGCGGGCGAGATCGTGCGCGCGGCATCCGACGGCGACGTGGTGTTCGCCGCCCAGGCGAAGGTGCCCGCCCAGCTCGAGGATCGCCTGCTCGTGCTGGAGGCACTCGCGGAGCTCGCCCGCCGGCACCCCGAGCGGCGCGTGGTCGTGAAAGTGCGGGCGCGACGCGGCGAGGCGCAGACGCACCGCGAGGAGCACGACTACGCCGAACTCGTCGACGGGCTCGGGCCGACCGCGCCGCCGAACCTCGTGGTCGAGCACGGTCCCATGGCCGCGAAGCTCGCCCGGGCCGGCGCACTCGTGACGGTCAGCTCGACGGCCGCGCTCGAGGCCGTGGCGATGGACCTCCCCGTGCTCCTCCTCGACGACTTCGGCGTCTCGCCCGCCATGATCAACACGGTGTTCGAGGGGTCGGGCCTGTTCGGCTCGCTCGATGACCTCGTCGCGGGCCGCTTCCGGCGTGCCGCACCTGCGTGGACCGCCGACAACTACTTCCACGGCGCCGACGGCGACGACTGGACCGGCCGGCTCGACGCGCTCGTCGCCGCGCGCGAGGTCGTGCCGCTGCCGCGGGTCGAGCGCCGGCACGACACGAGGGGCGGCGCACTGCGCATCGCGTACGAGCGACGCCGCATGCTCGGACCCTACGACCGCGAGCCGCTCGGCACCGTGGCGTGGGCGTTCGGGGTCGCGGCCCGCGCGGCGGTGCGGCGTGCGCGTCGCCTGCGGCGGCGACTGCAGGGCCCGGCGGATGCCGCGATCGACCGCCCCGGCTCAGTCGACGGGCGCGGTGTGCTCCTCGACGTGCCGCAGGTAGGCCGCGGCGTTGCGGCGGATGCCCTCCCGCTCCGCGTCGGACAGCTCACGCCGGACCTTGCCGGGCACGCCCGCGACGAGTGAGCCCGGCGGCACCACGGTGCCCTCGAGCACGACGGCGCCGGCGGCGACGAGCGAGCCCGAGCCGATGACCGCGCCGTTGAGCACGGTCGCGCCCATGCCGATGAGGCACTCGTCCTCGACCGTGCAGCCGTGCAGCACGGCGCCGTGACCCACGGAGACGCCGCGTCCGATCGTGAGCGGGAAGCCCGCGTCGACGTGGCAGACGACGGTGTCCTGCAGGTTGGAGTCGGCGCCGAGCACGATCGGCTCGGCCTCGGCGCGGAGCACCGCGTTGTACCAGACGCTCGAGCCCGCCTCGAGGCGCACGTTCCCGACGATCACGGCGCCGGCGGCCACGAACGCGTCGTCGTCGACGACCGGGGCCGGGATCCCGGCGATGGTGAGGATGCGGGCTGAGGGGTCTGCGCTCATGGCGCCAGCCTATTCGGCCCCGTCGGACTCGCCGGCCGGTCGGGCGCTCCCGGCGTTCCTGCGGCGCCGCAGCGCGAGGGCGACGAGGCGCACCAGGGCGCCGACGGCGAAGACGACGAGGCCGCCCACGACCGCCTCGACCGGGAGGGTGGCGACGAGCACGAGGCATCCGACCGCACCGGCGATGCTGAGCCACCTCGGCACCCGCCGTTCCTCGCGCGGCTGGGTCACAGCCGAGAGGTTCGCGATGAAGTAGTACACGAGTACGCCGAAGCTCGAGAAGCCGATGGCGCCGCGCAGGTCGGCGACGAGCACGAGCACGACGATGGCGACGGCCACCACGACCTCGGCGACCCAGGGCACGTGCGCGCGCGGATGCACCGTGGCCAGCGCCGCGGGGAGCTCGCGGTCGCGCGCCATCGCGAGCGCGGTGCGGCCGATGCCGGCGATGAGTGCGAGCAGTGCGCCGAGCGCGGCGATCGCCGCCCCGACCTGCACGACCGGTGCGGCCCACGCCCACCCGCTGACGACCACGAGGTCGGCGAGCGGGGCGTCGACCGAGGCGGCGAGGGAGCCCGGGCCGAGGACGAGCAGCAGCACGACCGCGAGCGCCGCGTAGATCACGACCACGATGCCGAGCGCGATCGCGATGGCACGGGGGATCGTGCGCGCCGGATCGCGCACCTCCTCGCCGAGCGTGGCGATGCGGGCGTATCCCGCGAACGCGAAGAACAGGAGGCCCGCCGACTGGAGCACGCCGTACCAACCGACGTCGGGCGCGCCGTCGGCCTGCTGCGGCCCGATGCCGTCCTGGAGGAGGTGCGTCGCGCCGGCCGCGAGCACGAGCGCCAGCACCGCCAGCACCGCGATCACGATGAGGGTGGCCGCCCGGGCCGTGCGCGTGATGCCCAGGAGATTGATGCCCGCCAGCACGACGACCGCGAGCACCGCGACGGGGCGCTCCCACTCGCTCGGCACCAGGTAGTCGGCCGCGGTCATGGCCATCGCCGCGCAGCTCGCGGTCTTGCCGACGACGAATCCCCAGCCCGCGAGGACGCCCGGCCACGCGCCGAGTCGCTCGCGCCCGTACCGGTAGGCGCCCCCCGACTCCGGGTAGCGCGCGGCGAGCTGGCCGGTCGAGCTCGCGTTCGCGTACGCCACGAAGGCCGCGACCGCGAGCCCCGCGAGGAGCCAGGCGCCGGCGGCCTGCGCCGCGGGATTCCACACGGCGAACACGCCCGCCCCGATCATCGATGCGAGGCCGATCGCGATCGCGTCGCGGAGCCCGAGTCGGCGGGCGAGGGAGGGCTGCGGCGCGGTCACCCGGGCACCCTACTCCACCCCGGTGAACCGCGCGCACACCCCGGTCACCGACGACCACCGGGGCCGCCGTAGGATCGACGCATGCCCGCCGAGCAGATCAGCACGCCCTCGCACGCCGCTGTCGACCGCGTCACCGACGCGCTCCGCGAACAGGGCGTCACGCCCGAGGTCGTGTGGTTCGACGACGCCGTCACCACCGCGCAGCTCGCCGCCGATGCTCTGGGCGTGCAGGTCGGCCAGATCGCCAACTCGCTCGTGTTCACCCTCGACGACGAGCCCATCCTCGTGCTCACGTCGGGCGCGCACCGCGTCGACACCGAGTGGCTGGGCGACGAGCTCGGCGGGGTCATCGGCCGCGCGTCGAAGGAGGTCGTGAAGTCGGCCACCGGCCAGGTCATCGGAGGTGTCGCACCGGTGGGGCATCCGTCGCCCGTACGCACCTTCGTCGACACCGACCTCGCGCAGTACGACGAGGTCTGGGCGGCCGCCGGACACGCCAAGACCGTGTTCCCCACGACGTTCGACGAACTCGTGCGCATCACGGGCGGCACGCCGCGCGCCGTCGAGCCGCGCCCGTAACCCGCGCCGTCCCGCGCCCGAAGTCCGCGGCATCGAACCGCGCGACCAACCCCGGACATCGAACCGGGCGCGACTCCCACGCTGGTCCTCGACCGAAGCCCCGCCGTCCGTCGCAAGCCTGCGCCGGGTCGCCGAGGGACTCGCCACTCCTCCGCGGACGCTCCGACACTGCGTCGAAAAATGCAGCAGTGTCGGAGTCGCACGACCTGAACGCTCCGGCACCCGTTCTGGCCGGACACATGCAGCCGCCGTCGGGTTGATGCGATCGACTGTCGGCGGCATCAGGAAGGCTCGCGTCATGGGTGAGGACATTCCGAGGGCCGGGCGTGACGATGGAGGTCCTCGCCGGGAGCGACCCACGATCGACGTCCCGGGCATCGTCATGCGCGTACGGCGGCGGTGCGACCTGAGCCAGCGCGATCTCGCCGCGGCGCTCGGGATCGACGCGTCGCGGATCGCTCGTCTCGAGTCGACACCGCGAAGGGTCGACTTGCCCCTGCTGGTCGAGATCCTCGAGCTCGCTGATCTGCGACTAGCCGTCCTGGGCCGCGATGGAGTCGAGGTCGCGCCGGTGGCGCAGGATGTGGTGCGCGATCACGCCGGACGTCGGATGCCGGCGCACCTCGACATTCGACCGAGGTACGAGCGATCGGTTTCGACCCTGCTCCACGGCCACGCCGATCGGCGGGAGCCGCCGGCCTGGTACGACCGACGCGCCGGCCGGGATCGGCGCCGTCTGGAGTCCGGACATCGACTCGAGGACCTCCCCGATCAACCCACGCGAGTCGAGATCGGCCTCAGCCGGTCAGGTCGGCATGCCGCTCGGACAGGCATCGGGCAACCGTGGTCGACGCTGTCCGCCGAGTGCGCTTGTTCCGACGAGTGCTTCGAACGTGCTGCGTGCCGAAGCGACTGCGGATGCCGCTGCGAGGGGTGATCACGCGTCGCGGCGCGCGCCCTGGCTCGGATGCACCGTGAACACCGACGGCTCGCGGTAGCCGCGCTCGGCGAATGCCGAGCGGATCGCTCGCGTGACGTCGGGCACGAGCTCGTCGGCGACGAGCGCGATGGCCGATCCGCCGAAGCCGCCGCCCGTCATGCGGGCGCCGACGGCGCCGTTCGCCTGCGCGGTCTCGACGGCGACGTCGAGTTCGGGCACCGAGATCTCGAAGTCGTCGCGCATCGACACGTGCGACGCGTCGAGGAACGGCTCGATCGCGCCCGGGCCCTGCTCGCGCAGCGTGCGCACGGTGTCGAGCACGCGCTGGTCCTCGGTCACGACGTGCCGCACGCGGCGGAACGTCTCGTCGTCGAGGAGCTCCTGCGCCCGCGGCAGGTCGTCGAGCCGGAGGTCGCGCAGCGACTCGACGCCGAGCGCCCGCGCGCCCGCCTCGCACGAGGCGCGCCGCGCCGCGTAGCCGCCGGAGGCGTGCGCGTGCTCCACCCGGGTGTCGACGACGAGCAGCGACAGCCCGTGCGCTGCGAAGCCGAGTGGGATCACGTCGGCGTCGAGGCTGCGGCAGTCGAGGAAGACGCCCGCGTCGGCCTCGCCGAGGAGCGACGCCGACTGGTCCATGATGCCCGTGGGCGCGCCCACGACGCGGTTCTCGGCGAGCTGGCCGACCTTCGCGAGCGTGGGCCGGTCGAGGTTGAGCCCCCAGTGCTCGTCGAGGGCCAGCGCGACCGCGGACTCGATGGCCGCCGACGAGGAGAGGCCCGCGCCGATCGGCACCGAGCTCGTGATGTAGAGGTCGACGCCGCGCACGTGCTCGAGGTCGGCGCCGTGCTCGCCGAGCGCCCAGGCGACGCCGAGCGGGTAGGCCGCCCACCCGTCGATGGCGTCGGGCGTCAGCTCGTCGAGGTGCACCTGCACCGGCTCCGCCGCGAAGCTCGAGGCCACGCGGATGACGCGGTCGTCGCGGTCGCCGAGCGCGACGGCGGTGCGCTGGTCGATCGCGAACGGGAAGACGAAGCCGTCGTTGTAGTCGGTGTGCTCGCCGATGAGGTTCACCCGGCCGGGTGCGGACCACGCGCCGATGGGGCGCCGTCCGTACCACTCGGCGAATCCGTGCATCGCGTCGGCGACCTCGTTCATGCCTCGACCTCTCCGACCTCGTCGATCGCTCGGCGCAGGGCCTCCGCCTGCGTCTCCGGGGGGACGTCCCCGATCCATGCTCCCATCGCCGCTTCCGAGCCGGCGAGGTACTTCAGGCGGTCGGCGGCACGGCGCGGGCTCGTGAGCTGCAGCATGAGCCGCACGTCGTCGCGGTGCTCGTGCACGGGGGCCTGGTGCCACGCGGCGATGTACGGCGTGGGCGTGTCGTAGAGCCGGTCGACGCCGCGCAGGAGCCGGAGGTAGAGCCCGGCGAGCTCGTCGCGCTCCTCGAGCGTGGTCTCGGCGAAGTCGGGCACGTGCCGGTGGGGGAGCAGGTGCACCTCGATGGGCCACCGGGCCGCGAACGGCACGAACGCCGTCCAGTGCTCGCCGCTCAGCAGCATCCGCGGGCCGTTGCGCTCGCGCTCGAGGATGTCGGCCATGAGCGTCGGTCCGTAGGCGTCGATCGACGCGAGGAGTCGCTCGGTGCGGGGCGTGACGTAGGGGTACGCGTAGATCTGCCCGTGCGGGTGGGGAAGGGTGACGCCGATCTCGCGGCCGCGGTTCTCGAACGGGAACACCTCCTCGACGCCCGGGAGCGCGGACAGGGCGGCGGTGCGGTGCGCCCACGCCTCGATCACGGTGCGGGCGCGCGACCGGGTGAGCGTGCCGAACGAGCCCTCGTGCTCGGGGCTGAAGCACACGACCTCGCAGCGGCCGACCGAGGGGAGCGTGCGCTCGAGCCCGACCTCGCGGAAGGCCGCCAGCGTATCGGCGCTCGACGCGTCGTCGGCGGCCAGCTCGGGCCCGAACGACGGCGAGCGGTTCTCGAAGACCGCGACGTCGTAGCTGCTCGGGATCTCCGACGGGTTCGTCGGCGTCTGCGGGGCGAGCGGATCGGCGTCGGCCGGCGGCAGGAACACGCGGTTCTGGCGCGCAGCGGCGATCGAGATCCATTCGCCCGTGAGCGGGTCCTGCCGCATTCGGGCGGTCGCGGGCCGCGGGTCGAGGGCCCGCTCGTCGATGGCGCGCTCAGGCGGGAGCTGCGTGTCGGCGTCGTCGAAGTAGATGAGCTCGCGGCCGTCGGCGAGCGAGGTCGGGCGCACGGCGATGCGGGGGTCGGTCTGCACGCGGCCACGATACGCGACTTTCGTTTCGCAAACAACCGGGTTTCGTATTGCAAAGTATCCGAAAGCCGCGCATGATGCAGGTATGACGGATGCCGCAGCCGTGACGAACGCGCCCATCGATGCACCCCGGCGCCGCGAGCTCGCCCTCGCGCTCGTCGCCGAGCGCGGCTTCGTGCGCGTCGCGGAGCTCAGCACCGCGTTCGGCGTCACGACCGTCACCGCCCGCGCCGACCTCGACGCCCTCGAACGCCAGGGGGCCATCCGTCGCGTGCACGGCGGCGCCGTGCCGCTGTCGTCGGCCGTCGAGGCCGAGCGGCCCGAGCGCGAGCCGACGTTCGAGGAGGCGCTCGCGGCATCCGTCGAGCCCAAGCGGCGCATCGGCCGGCACGCGGCCGCCATGGTGCGCAGCGGCCAGAGCATCATCCTCGACGTGGGCACGACGACGCTGCAGATCGCACGCGCGCTGCGCGCCCGGACCGACCTCGAGGACCTGGTCGTGTTCACGAACGGGATCTCGATCGCCCTCGAGCTCGAGGACGAGATCCCGCGCTTCACCGTCGTCGTCACGGGCGGCACGCTGCGGCCCAAGCAGCACTCGCTGGTGCATCCGCTCGCCGGCTCGATGCTCGACGAGGTGCACGTCGACCTCGCCTTCATCGGCTGCAACGGCGTCGACCCGACGCACGGCGTGACCAACGCCAACCTGCCCGAGGCGGCGGTGAAGGCGCTCATGCTGCGGGCGGCGGCGCGCTCGGTCGTGGTCGCCGACGGCTCGAAGCTCGGCGAGGTGCACCTCGGTCGCATCGCCCCGATCGACGCGTTCGACGTGCTCGTGACGGATGCCGCCGCGCCCACGCCGCTCGTCGCCGAGCTCGAGGCCTCGGGGCTCGCGGTGCAGCTGGCGCAAGACCCTAGAGTGGACGCATGACTCTTCCCACGGGCGAGCAGTTCGAGCTCGAGACGTCGACCGCGAGCGGCGACCTGAAGGCGACGATCACCGCGGTGGCCGCGGGCATCCGCACCCTCAGCATCAACGGCATCGACCTCGTGCCCGCCTACGGCGAGGACCAGGCGCCGCCCATGGGCGCCGGCATCGTGCTCGCACCGTGGCCGAACCGCATCCGCGACGGCCGGTGGACCCACGACGGGGTCACCCGCCAGCTCGCGATCACCGAGCCCGCACGCAACAACGCGATCCACGGCCTGCTGCGCTACACCGAGTACACGGCGAGTGCCCAGGAGCGCGACTCCGTGACGCTCCGCGCGATGATCTACCCGCAACTCGGCTACCCGTTCCTGCTCGGCACGGCCGTGCACTACGAGCTCGTGTCCGACGGCCTGCAGGTCACGCACTACGTGGAGAACCTCGGCGTCGAGGCGGCGCCCGTGGCGATCGGGTCGCACCCGTACCTGAAGATCGGCGGCGTGCCGACCGCCGAGCTCACGCTGCGGCTCGATGCCGCGAGCCACATCGAGGTCGACGACCGGCTGCTGCCCACGGGCGAGGTGCCCGTCGACGGCACCGAGTGGGACTTCCGCGAGGGACGCCGCGTCGGCGACGTCGACCTCGACGACGCCTTCGGCGAGCTCGCGAGTGAAGACGGCCAGGTGTTGCACACGCTCACCGCGCCCGACGGCCGCAGCGTGTCGATCTGGGCCGACGACGAGTTCGACTACGTGCAGGTGTTCACGACGCGCGAGTTCCCCGGTGAAGACGGTGACGTCGCGATCGCCGTCGAGCCGATGACGGCGCCCGCCGAGGCGTTCAACTCGGGGCGGGGCCTGCGCTGGCTCGGCCCGGGCGAGGAGTGGCAGCTCACCTGGGGCATCCGCTTCGAGGGCTTCACCGCCGACTGACGCGGGGGGCGCCCGGCGTCGGTCAGTTGAGGCACGACCCCGAGTCGACGGGCTCCTCGAGCGCCACGGCCTGCTCGGCCAGCGGCCGCAGCGTCGACACCGGCACGGCGAAGCCGACGTTCTCGACCGAGTCGGACTTCGCGAACACCACGCCGCCGACGGATCCGTCGCCCGTGAGCACCGGGCCGCCCGAGTTGCCGTGGTCCACATCGGCGGCGAGGGTCACGATGTCGCGCACCGACGTGCGGCCCGACTCCTCGATCGTGATCGGGCCGATCGACATCACCCGCGCCGGCCGCACCTCGAGCGGTCCGCCGAACGGGTAGCCCGCGACGGCGACTTCGTCGCCGTCGGCCGGATCGGCGATCGCGAGCGGCGGCGTCGCCAGACCCGACACCGCGATCAGCGCGAGGTCGTTCTCGGCGTCGTAGGCCACGACCCGCCCCTGCACGGCCGCCTGCCCCGGCGCCTCGACGATCGGCTCGGTGACGCCGGCGACGACGTGCGCGTTCGTCACGATGCGGTCCTCGGCCACGACGAACCCGCTGCCCGAGAGGCTGCTGCCGCACTGGTACGCGGTTCCCGTGATCCGCACGACGGAGTCCGACGCGGCGGCGAGGGCGCCCTGGTCGAGCTCGCCCACGGGCAGGTCGGGCGCCTCGCTGGGGCCGCCGAGCACCTCGACGAGCCACGGGATGCCCTGGCCGAGCGCCGCGGTGCGGAGCTCGGCGAGCAGCGTGCGGGCGGGAGCCGGCGTGACGAGGTCGAGCGTCGAGATCACGCGCGAGCCCGCGACCGCGGGGGAGAGCACGGGCACGCCCATGGCCGAGACGCCCGACCCCAGGAGCGCCACGACGAACGCGGTGACGAGGAGGTTGCCGATCGCGCCGAGCACGCGGTCGATCACGGCGAGCTTCGTGGCCTCCGCGCCGTGGCGGAGGGCGCGCCCGACGACCGCGCCGAGCCAGGCGCCGAGCGACAGCAGCACGAGCGCGACGAGCACCGCGATCGGCGCGCGCCACTGCGGCACCGGGATGAGGTTCGCGACCCACGGCATGACGAAGTAGGCGGCGATGCCGCCGAGGATGAGCCCGACGAGTCCGGCGGCGGTGTGCAGCAGGCCCGAGCGGTAGCCGTTCACCACCGCGCCGATGAAGACGAGCACGAGCAGCACGTCGAGCACGATGCTCCACACCATGTCGGCTCCGTCCGCTCGTCGGGTCGCGGGTCTCCAGCCTGCGGCATCCGCCTTCGAGACTGCTGCGAGCGGGCGGCGGCGGTGCCGGGCTCGCCGGCGGCCGCGCCGGCGGACCAATCGGATCGACCCTCGGTCGCGAATCACCCTGTGACGGGAAGTGATGATGACCCAGGTGCTCGCTCCACCGCCCGCGCCGCCGGCCGGTACTGGCGGCCGGGTGCGGTCTGCCATGCTTGGACGCGTGGCAGACGACGGCGACTCCTCGTCGGCGCCGCGTCCGACCGTCGACGGGCTGCTCGGCCGGGTCGGCCGCGGCGACCGCGATGCGTTCGGCGAGCTCTACGACGAGACCTCGCCGCGCGTGTTCGGACTCGTGCGCCGGCTCGTCGTCGACCCCGCGCAGGCCGAGGAGGTGACGCAGGACGTGTACCTCGAGATCTGGCAGAACGCCGCACGGTTCGACGCGGCGAAGGGCAGCGCCGTCGCGTGGATGTTCACCATCGCGCACCGGCGGGCGGTCGATCGCATCCGCTCGGCGCAGGCCGCGCACGATCGCGACCTCCGGGTCGGCGCTCGCGACCTCGACGTGCCCGTCGACACGGTGGCGGAGGCCGCCGAGACGAGCATCGAGCACGAGCGCGTGCGGGGAGCGCTCGGCGAACTCAGTGACCTGCAGCGCGAGTGCGTCGCGCTGGCGTACTACGGCGGCCTCACGCAGGCCGAGATCGCCGAGCGGCTCGACGTCCCGCTCGGTACCGTGAAGACCCGGCTCCGCGACGGGATGATCCGCCTGAGGAACGTGTTGGGGGTGACGACATGACCGGCCGCGACGACGATCTCGACCGCGAGCGGCGCGACGACGCGGCATCCGCGGGTCGCCCCGCCTCGATCGAGGCGTTCCACGGACTCGCCGCCGCCTACGCGCTCGACGCCCTCGACGCCGACGAGCGCGCGGACTTCGAGCGCGCCCTCGACGGCTCGCCCGAACTGCGCGCCCAGGTCGACGCGTTCCGCGCCTCCGCGGCGCACCTCGCCGAGCAGGTCGAGCCCGTGGTCCCGCCGCCGTCCCTCCGCGAGCGGCTCATGGCCGACGTCGCGGCGACGCCGCAGGTCGGGTCGACGGATGCCGCGACGCCCGTCGCCGCGGACGCGGATGCCGCGGCGGCGGCCCCGTCCGGGCCCGCGGAATCCGCCGCGCGGCGACGCTGGTTCCAGCGTCCGGGCGCGGTCATCGCCGCCGCTGCCGCCGCGGTGCTCCTCGTCGTCGGCGTGGTCATCGGCGTCGGCTGGCCGGGGCCGAACGGCTGGGGCGCCCAGCGCGAGCGCGCCGCGATCGCCGCGGCCCCCGACGCGCAGTCGCAGACGCTCGAGGTCGAGGGCGGCGGCGAGGTCACGCTCGTGTCGTCGGCGGAGCAGGGGCGTTCGGTGGTCATCACCGAGGGCCTTCCCGAGCTCGGCGCCGACCAGACCTACGAGCTCTGGTACATCGACGATGCGGGCGCCGCCCCGGCGGGCACGTTCGACGTGTCGGGCGACGAGACGTGGCGGGTGCTCGAGGGTTCATTCACGCCCGGCGTCGTCGTCGGGATCACCGTGGAGCCCGCCGGCGGTTCGCCGCAACCCACGACCGAACCCATCGTCGCCATCGAGACGTAGTCGGGAGTCCACAATCGACGGGGTCGGCGCACGACCGTCCGTTATGGTCTGAGGTGCCCGACGACATCGGCGCCGGGTGCAGCACACGACGAGGGAGTGACGGATGCGCGTCGGCATGTTCCTGAACTACGCGGGCGGCTTCCGGGAGGTCGCCGACGAGGTCGCCGAGCTCGAGGCATCCGGTGTCGACCTCGTGGCGGTGCCCGAGGCGTACTCGTTCGACGCCGTCAGCCAGCTCGGGTTCCTCGCGGCCCGCACGAGCCGCATGACGCTCATGTCCGGCATCCTGCAGCTCTACACGCGCACGCCCACGCTCACCGCGATGACGGCGGCGGGGCTCGACTACGTGTCCGACGGCCGCTTCGAGCTCGGCGTCGGGGCATCCGGACCGCAGGTCGTCGAGGGCTTCCACGGCGTGCCGTACGACGCGCCCGTCGGCCGCATCCGCGAGCTCGTCGCCGTATGCCGCCAGGTCTGGCGTCGCGAGCCGGTCGTGCACGAGGGGCGCCACTACCGCATCCCGCTGCCCGAGGGGCAGGGGACCGGGCTCGGCAAGCCGCTGAAGCTCATCAACCACCCGGTGCGCGAGCGCATCCCGATCACCGTCGCCGCCCTCGGTCCGAAGTCGGTCGAGCAGACCGCCGAGATCGCCGACGGGTGGCTGCCGATGTTCTTCCACCCCGAGCGCGCCGGAGCGGTCTGGGGCGACGCGCTCGCGAACGGTGCGGCGAAGCGGCAGCCCGACCTCGCGCCGCTCGACGTCTTCGCGAGCCCCGCGCTCGCCATCACCGACCGGCCCGAGGCCGTGCTGCCCCTCGTCAAGCCGCAGCTCGCGCTCTACGTCGGCGGCATGGGCGCCCGCGGCAGGAACTTCTACAACGACCTCATCGCGAGCTACGGCTTCGAGGCCGAGGCGGCGCGCGTGCAGGACCTCTACCTCGAGGGGCGGCGCGACGAGGCGATCGCGGCGGTGCCCGACGAACTCGTGCGGGCGGTCTCGCTCATCGGGCCGGCCTCGTACGTCGCCGAGCGCGTGGCGGCGTTCCGCGAGGCGGGCGTCACGACGCTCGCCGTGACGCCGCTCGCGCGCGACTCGGCCGAGCGCGTGGCGCTGATGGCCGGGTTCCGGCGGCTGGTCGGCTGACGGTCGCTGCGGCATCCGTCGCCTGCGCTCCGCGGGCGCCTGCGAACGTCCTCCGACACCGGGAGGTCCCCCAAAACAGGGCACGATGCTGGCGCAGCGACCCGCTCGGGATTAGCGTGTGTCTCACCCGCACGATGCCGTGGGGGAAGGGGAACCTGGGGAGGAGCCGCCGTGACGGGGACGTTCGAGCTCTGAGCCCCGGTCGAACCGGACTCGACGCTCGAACCCCCGTCGGGCGGTGCCCACGGGATACACCGCGATCCGCGTGATCACGCGGCAGCCGGGCCGACGGAGGTCGGCGATCACGCGAGGCGTTCGCCTCAGTCGACGGACGACGTGCGGTCGAGTCGCACGGTGATGGCGGCGACCGCGGACTCCATGGTGGGGTGCCGGTAGATGACGCCGGGATGCGGTCGCATCCACAGCATCTCGTACTCGCCGTCGAGATCCTGGAGGTACCCCACGATCCGACGTCGGTCGCCGGCGTCGAAGCGGTCGTCGCACACGCGCCAGGTCGTGTCACTGAGCGGCGTGAGCTCGACGTGGGAACGAGTCGCCGTCTGCGGTCGCGAGAGCATCTCGCACACTCCCCATCGAATGAGTATTGATGGCGGACCGGCACCGGTCGACACGTCCTGGGATGCGCGTGGTCGATAGCGCAGCGCCGGCCGGTCCGGCCCGCCTCTTCGGGCCGCTCGGACCCGTGACACCATTCCTACGCCCCGCGAACGGGGGACGAAAGGGCTTGACACCGCGAGCACGAGGTGCATCCCGCTGGTCCCTCACCGTGATCGCGGCGTTCGGTCGGACGACATGGCCGATCGGTGTCGGCGGGTCCGGTTACGTTCCGAGGACTGGGAACGGAGGAGGAGCGGCGATGGGTCCTGCGGCGCGACCGGAACACGAGGTCGGCACGCTCGACCGGCGAGGGGCGGGTGGTGCCCCCGGGGAATTCCGACATCCCGACCCGCTGATTAAAAGTCAGCTGCTCTGCCTCTGAGCTACGGGGGCTTTCCGTGACGACGAAGCACTGCTCCGCCTGCCAGCAGTCTAGGCCACTGGCCGAATTCAACATCCGGCGTGCGTCCGCCGACGGCCTGCAGAACATCTGCAGATCGTGCAATCGGGCGAAGGCGCGACGGTACTACGCCGAACACCGCGAAGCGCACATCCGGGTCATCATGGCGCGCAAGGCGCAGATCCGTCGGGCGACGCTCGAGGCGATCGGTCAGTACCTCGCGGCCAACCCGTGCATCGACTGCGGCGAAGGCGACCTTCGGGTGCTCGACTTCGATCATCGCCCCGACGTCGCGAAGCGGGCCGACGTCATGAAGCTCGTCCAAGACGGATACTCGTGGGCCCGCGTCAGGGACGAGATCGCGAAGTGCGACGTGCGGTGCCGCAACTGCCACGCGAAGGTCACCTACGAGCGCATGGGGGAGACCTGGCGCACCGCGCTCATGCGGCGGGCGGGCGACGCCACCTGAGCCCGTCCCGCCGGGTCCGCGTTCGAGCGCGAGGAGTATCGTGGCCGCGATGGCTTCCGACTACCACCGACCCACCCGCATCCCGCCCGGCATGTTCGAGGGCTTCGTGGGCGGCGACGACCCCGCGACGCTGAGCCGTGTCGCGCACGACACCGCATCGGCGATCCTGGCGCGCGTGCGCGAGGACCCCGACCCCGTCATCGTCCAGCGCCTCATCACGTACACCGACGAGCACGGCATCGACGCGATCGCCGAGCTGTGGTCCCAGTCATCGGCCAAGAGCCTCCCCGGCGCGCTCTGGCGCGTCTACCTGCTGCGCACGCTCATCCGCCAGGATCCCCTCGGCGTGAGCCACGCCTTCCAGCGCGGCACCGAGGTGTCGCACACGATCGACCAGGTGGTCGCGGGCGCCGCCATCCCCGCCGGACCCGCCCAGGTGCAGGAGCTCGCCGACCGCATCCTGCACGGCGTCTTCACGGGCGACTTCGCCGTCGCGCTCGAGCGCGCCGCCGCGTTCTGCCGGGTCGTGGCCGCGGGCTTCGCCAGCCTGGCCGACGATGCGGATGCCGCGGACGCGGCGCATCCCGACCGGCCCACCGAGCTCACCCAACGCGCCCTGCGCCTCACCCAGCTGGCCGACGAGTTCACGTCGTGCGCCCGGCTCTGGCGGCGCGACGCGCTCGACTGACGCGCCCGCGAGCGGATTCGCGCCCTCGGGAATGAACCACCCCCGAGCGTCGTTTAGACTCTTTGTGCCGGGCCGCAGTAACCCCGGGCTCCAATATTCGCCGCTCCGAGCGGCCTCGCGCCGAGAGGCGTTCTGCGGCCCGGTATTTCCATGTCCGGGGCGGCGCACCGCGACCGGCACCGACGGCGGCCGCGGCATCCGTGCGCATTCGACGGCAGGTCGGGCCGCGTAGCATCGGAGGATGCCCGACACCGTCACCCTGCTCATCGAGCCCCTCGCCGCCCACGCCGACGCGACCGCCGTCGACGGGACGTTCCGAGAGGTGGACGCCTCAGCACCCGCCCTGCGCGTCGGCGAGCTCTCGACGCAGCGCGGCGACGGCATCTTCGAGACGATCGGCGTCGTCGACGGGCACGCGCAGGAGGTCCGGCCGCACCTCGAGCGACTCCGCAACTCGGCGCGCATCTGCGAGCTCCCCGAGCCGAACCTCGCGCAGTGGGAGGCGGCGATCGCCCGCGCCGTCGGCGCCCTGCCCGCGACGGGGGAGTTCGCGCTGAAGCTCGTGCTGAGCCGCGGCGTCGAGCACGGACCCGCCCCAACGGCGTGGCTGCACGTCTCGCCCGCTGCGGACTTCAGCGCACCGCGCGAGCGCGGCATCCGCGTCGTCACCCTCGACCGCGGCTACGACCGCGGCACTGCGGAGCGCGCGCCCTGGCTGCTGCTCGGCGCGAAGACGCTGAGCTACGCGGTGAACATGGCCGCGCTGCGCGAGGCGCACCGTCGCAGCGCCGACGACACGATCTTCCTCACGAGCGACGGCTACGTCATGGAGGGGCCCACGTCGAGCGTCATCCTGCGCCACGGCGACGTGTGGTCGACGCCGGCGCCCTCGGGCGCGATCCTGCACGGCACCACCCAGCTCAGCCTCTTCGAGCACCTCGAGGCGACCGGCCGGCGCACCGAGTACCGCGACATCGCCGTCGACGAGCTCCGGTCAGCGGATGCCGCGTGGCTCGTGTCGAGCGTCCGGCTCGCGGCCGGCATCACCGAGCTCGACGGCGCACCGATGCCGTACGACGCCGCCGAGACCCGCGCCCTCAACGAGTACCTGCTCAGCCCGAGGGACTGACGCTCCGAGCGGGCGTGCGGCGGCGCCGGGAACGGCGAGGGCGGCCGTGCTGCACGCACGACCGCCCTCGGGCCTCGAACGCCGCGCACGCGGCATCCGATCAGCCGAATCGACCCGAGACGTAGTCCTCGGTGGCCTTGACCGACGGGTTCGAGAAGATCGTCGTCGTGTCGGCGTACTCGATGAGGTTGCCGGGCTTGCCGGTGCCGGCGATGTTGAAGAACGCGGTCCGGTCGGAGACGCGGCTCGCCTGCTGCATGTTGTGGGTCACGATCACGATCGTGTACTGCAGCTTCAGCTCCTCGATGAGGTCCTCGATCGCGAGCGTCGAGATGGGGTCGAGGGCCGAGCACGGCTCGTCCATGAGGATGACCTCGGGCGACACCGCGATGGCGCGGGCGATGCAGAGGCGCTGCTGCTGGCCGCCCGAGAGGCCCGAGCCCGGGCGGTCGAGGCGGTCCTTGACCTCGTTCCAGAGGTTCGCGCCCTGCAGCGACTTCTCGACGAGGTCGTCGGCGTCGGACTTCGAGATGCGGCGGTTGTTGAGCTTGACGCCCGCGAGCACGTTGTCGCGGATCGACATCGTGGGGAACGGGTTGGGGCGCTGGAACACCATGCCCACCTGGCGGCGCACGAGCACCGGGTCGACGGCGGGGTCGTAGAGGTTGTTGCCGTCGATGAGCACCTCGCCCTCGACGCGTGCGCCGGGGATGACCTCGTGCATGCGGTTGAGCGTGCGGAGGAACGTGGACTTGCCGCAGCCCGACGGCCCGATGAAGGCGGTGACGCTGCGGGGTTCGATCTCGAGGCTCACGCCCTCGACGGCGAGGAACTTGCCGTAGTAGACGTTGAGATCGCGGACTTCGATGCGCTTGGACACGGGTTTCCTATCTGGCGTTTCAGCGGCCGAACTTGGGGGCGAAGGCCTTGGCGACGACCCGCGCGATGAGGTTGAGCAACATGACGATGAGGATCAGGGTGAGCGCGGCGGCCCACGCACGGTCGAGGTAGGCCTCGGGCGGGTTGCCCTGGTTGGCGTACTGCGTGTAGACGAACACCGGGAGCGACGACATGCGGCCGTCGAACAGGTTGTAGTTCATGCTGGCGGTGAAGCCCGCCGCGATGAGCAGCGGCGCCGTCTCGCCGATGACGCGGGCGATGGAGATCATGATGCCGGTGGTGATGCCGGCGATCGACGTGGGGAGCACGACCTTCACGATCGTGAGCCATTTCGGCACGCCGAGCGCGTACGCCGCCTCGCGCAGCTCGTTCGGCACGAGCCGCAGCATCTCCTCGCTCGAGCGCACGACCACCGGGATCATGAGCACCGACAGCGCGACGGCGCCGGCGATGCCCGTGCGCGTGCCGGGGCCCCAGAAGATCGCGAAGAGTGCGTAGGCGAAGAGTCCGGCGACGATCGACGGGATGCCGGTCATGACGTCGACGAGGAAGGTGATGCCGCGCGCGAGCCGGCCGCGG